>NZ_JAWJBP010000004.1:0-298693 GCF_046535935.1 Tritonibacter sp. SIMBA_163 | reverse complement strand
GCTTGCTCATACCACCCGTCTAACCGTATGGATTCGTGTTGTGAATCCTTCGCGGTCAGAGTTCTGCAACAACGCCACTTCGGACACCTGCGCCCCAACAACGTGTTGAAAAAGACCTGCATCGAGTACGAGGCGCTGCGCCGCGCAGCAGGGAAGAGCCAAGGCACCGTCCACACCGAACTCGGCAACCTTCGTTCAGCTCTGAAATTCGCCTGCGACACCAAGGTGATCGAAACTGCGCCGAAGATATGGCGCCCTGCCAACCCCCTGACCGACAAGCGCATCCTGTTAGCTGGTGAAGCCCGCGCACTGATCGATGGTGCAATTGAACCCCACATCAGGCTCGCTCTCATCCTGCTTCTAGGCACCGCAGGGAGGGTTGGCGCAGTCCTGGTTCTCACATGGGACCGTGTAGATTTTGACCGGGGCACCATCAATCTTAGGCTCGAAGATTCCCAGACCAGGAAAGGCCGAGCCGTCGTGCCGATGAACCCGAGCACCCGCGCCGTGCTGGATGTGGCGTATCGAGCCGCGCTCTCAGAACATGTCTGTCGAATATGCCAGCGGACAGATCAAGTCGATCCGCAACGGGTTTCAAGGTGCGGTGACCAGGTCAAAGATCGGGCATGTCCGGATCCACGATCTGCGGCACACGGCGGCGGTAACGATGCTGGCCAGTGGTGTGCCGTTGGAAAAAGTGAGCCAAGTTTTAGGCCACAGCAACACAGCAATCACGTTCTCGACCTACGGTCGCTACCTGCCAGAACACATGACCGACGCCGTAAATGCGCTGGATTTTATGAACCTGAAGGCGCACCGCTAGGTTCACAGAACCAAGGAACACTTTGTAACTCAGTGCCGAGATCTGAGAAATCTCATTTTTTCATGAGTTAAGATGGTGGGTCGTGAGAGGCTCGAACTCCCGACATCTTCGGTGTAAACGAAGCGCTCTACCAACTGAGCTAACGACCCGGTGAGCGGGGATTTAGTGAATACGCGCGAGAAGTGCAAGAGGGCATTTCCCGCTTTTTGCAGAAAATGTGAAACCCGTCAGCGCAGCACGGTTTCCGTGCCGTTTTCCAGAACATAAACACAGCCCTGCTCATTGGGCAGCGCCGCCATCTCATCCTGCTCCAGACCGCAGATGATGCCGCGCAAGACCTGCCCCCACAAACCGTGCGCCACAAGCACGGTTGGCGCATCCAGCCGGCGCAGCAGACCCAACACCCGGCCGTGGAACTGCGCATAGCCCTCGCCGTCCGGGGCGGCACAAAAGAGATCCAGATGGGTTTGCACCCGAGCGTCGATCTCGGGGAACTCTGCCGCGATTTCCGCGCGGGTCCTCCCCTCAAAACGCCCAGCCTGCACCTCGGCCAGATCCGGCTCCGTCACAAAACGGTTGCCGCGAAGGGCGATCCCTGCGGTCTGTTGCGCCCGGCGCAGTGGCGAAACCAGGCAGGGCGGCGCCTCTTGTGCGAGGATCGGCGCCATCAGAACCGCCTGTTGGTGCGCCTGTGCAATACCAAGATCCGTCAGGTCCGATTCCAGCTGCCCCTGAACCCGGCCTTCGGCATTCCAGACGGTCTGCCCATGGCGCAGGAACCAGATCTTTGGAAAGTCACGCATCGTCATATCCTCGTAAACAGCTGATCCAGACAGGGTGCGTTTCGGATAGCATGTGGTGAGGCATATCACCACTGAACACTAACATCTCAAGGTGACCGGCGCGTTCTGTAGTGAATATCCGGTCCGCGCCTCGCTTCAGCGCATGGATCACTCTTGGGCAGACAACCGGCTTGACAGCAAATCACCGGACTCATCGAGGATCGGATAGCCCGCCATGGCGAAAGACGTGTTGACCTGCTTCAAGATACGCAGCGTCTCCTGGTGAATGGCGCTGGTTTCAATACTCTCGCTCACGCCCTCGCGCAGCCGAGAGAGATGTTTGCTCTGCAGGCGCTGTTCGGCAGTGCGGATGCTTTCCTTCTCGGCGACCAATTCGCGGGCATCGTCCGGGTTCCGTGTCATCATGACTGTCAGCGCCAGTTGCACATTGGCCTGAATACGATCCATGAAATCACCGATTTCCTGCTTGCCACTCTTGGAAAAGCAAATCCCCTCGCTGGACAGTTTGCGGGCCAGTTCGATCATTTTCCTGGAGACCTGATCCGCAGCGGCTTCGAGATTGGCCGCCAGAAGGGACGCCTCGATCGCGCCGTTGACCGCGTTGTCATCCAGCTTGTGACGGTTCATTCCCGCAAGATAAAGCTTTAGATCCAGATGCATACGCCGCAGCGCCTTTTCATCCTCCTGGATCGCAGTCGCCACCCGGTCATCCCAGGTTTCGTAAAGCCCCATGGCGGCGACCAGCATCTTCTCGATGACCTCCCCCATCCTCAGCAGCTCTCTCGCGGCGCAATTCAGGGCGCGCGGCGGATCTTCAAGCGCCGCCTGATCCAATGCGCTAAGCCCACGACCAAGGGTTTGCGTGCTCTGGTCTCGCATCATCTGCTCGCTCAGCTTTGCGATCAGACCGGCGAAGGGCAACGCCAGAACGCAGAGCGCAAGATTGAACGCAAGGTGCAGGTTCATCACCTGAACAGCGGCGTCCTGGCCCAGCCAAGCCGGATCAAACACCTGAAAGCTGAGCGCGAGCAGCACGGCAATCGCGCCCCCGCCGCGCAAGACCAGATTGGCGGTCACGATCCGCCGGGCCCGCACGTCAGCGGCAAGCGTCAACACAAAGGCGATCATGGCACCACCGAGATTGGCGCCCAGCACCATCGCCATCGCAGCCATTGGCTGCAAGGCGCCCTGCGCGACCATGGTGACAAACAGCAGGATCGCCGCCACGCTGGAATGCACCACCCATGCAAAAACCGCGCCAAGCAGAAACGCCGTAAGCAGATCGGAATCGAGATAGCCGAGGATCGCCACCGCCCCCTCGCTCTGGATGATCGGCGCTGTGGCGGTGCGAAGCATATCAAGCGAAACGAAGATCAGTGCCAATCCGATCAGGATACGGCCTGTTTGACGCAGTTTGCGCTGATTGCTGCGCAGGAACAGGACCACCCCAAGCAGCAGAAGCGCCGGTACCAGAACCCCAGGACGTGCCAACAGGATCTGCGCCACAAGAGCCGACCCGAGGTCGGCCCCCAGCAGCATCGCCACACCGACTGCGGCTGTAAAAACGCCCTTGCTGGCAAAATTCGATACCAACATCGCAACGGCAGTGGAGCTTTGCAGCAACATCGCGGACAGCATCCCTGACACAGCGGCCAACACCCGGTTGTCGGACGCACGGCGCAACCCCTGCCGCAACTGCGTGGCAAAAGCCCGCTCCACCCCGGTGCGCACCAAACGCACCGCCCAGAGCAGCAGTGCGGCCGCCCCTGCGATCTGTATCAAAAATGCCGTCAATCCAGTCTCCCATCCTCAGGTTTCGACCCGGGACGCCAATTTCCCGGCAGTGTTGCGATACTAGGTCGTCGCGACAATCCAGCTCGGTCGAATTGCGCACCTCGTGATGAAGGGAGCGACATCCTGACCGCTGAACAGACCGTGATCCGTGATCAGAACGGAGCCGATACCAGCCGCCGCGCCCCCCAACACATCTGTATGAAGCGTATCGCCTACCATGGCGACCCGATCCCGCGATACCCCCGGCAGACGCGCCAGCGCAATTTCAAAAGCGTTTCCAAACGGTTTGCCAAAGAAAGCAACCTGCCCGCCCGTACGCTCGATGATCTCATGGGCAATCAGGCCGGGCTCCACCGACAGCCCGTCCTCTCGGGGGGCGACCAGATCGGGGTTTGCAACAATCAGCGGCCTCGGATTGTCCAGCAGCGCCTCTGTCAGTGCGGTGGTATCGGCCGCGCTCCAACGGGCGGAGGACAGAAGCAAGAAGCCCCCCGCATTGCGCAACAGATCCGGATCATCAGACAGATGTTCAATCCGCGCACCGACGGGGGCATCACTGAAGTCATCCCCCTCGGCAGCAGCAGCGGCCCAGACCTGCCCCGCGGGAAGCTCCGGCAGCGCGGTAAAAGCCACATCGCGGCTCGACACCACCTCGGAGGCGTCAAAATCAAAGCCGAGCCGGTGGTATTTGGCCAGAACCTCCGCCCGTGTGTAGCTGGCCGCATTGGTAAGCACGACCAGACGCTTGCCCAGCGCCCGCAGCGCTGCCATCCGCTCGACTGCACCTTCAATCGCGGTTTCGCCCCGGTTCAGCACCCCAAAGGCATCAAGGATATAGGCATCGTAATCGTCGACCGTATCCCCCAGATCGTGTCCGGACCGAGAGGTCAACGGAAACTCCGCCTCGGGCAGCGTCGCCCGGACGCTCTCATATCTGTCGAATGCCCACTCGGTGCCGATCATCATGCCTCTCCCTTTCATGTCCCAGCCCACCAGTTTACGAACCGGGCTGCACAGGACGCAGCGCAGGTCTGGTGCCAGCAGGATACGCAGCACGCGTCTCGGTTGACCGATTGCACTGGCGTGGGCACCCGCCTCAATTTGCGCTTCGATATCGGGAAGGGTCTACACGGTCCAGACAGAAACGGGCAGCCTCGCCTCTTCCACCGCCCCCAGGTCCGATGACACCGCCCGGAACGAACCTTCCCAGCTGCCGCCTCCCATCCCACCAAGAGACACTGGCACATCCGCGGCGAATGTGGTCCAAGACCCTGGCTCGGGCGCAGCGCTGGTCCCGTCAGATGCCGCGCCCCACCCCTGCGACCTGCGCAGGTCGCCATATCAAAAACCGCCACAGGACAGACAGAACAGAGATGACACCCAACACATTGATACTCAAAGATGACGGTGCAATCTGTGCTCCTACGCTCGCCAGCTTCCTGACCAACCGCGCGGACGCGTCTCTTAAAAGCACCGCACTCGCGCGTCTGCTTGAGGTCATCGCGGATGCCAGCGCACCTTTGGCGACCCGTCTGGCTCAGGGGCGGCTGTCGGGCGATCCGACTGCAACGGTCGGGGTGAACGAGTCCGGTGACAAACAGAAGGCGCTCGATATGGGCGCGCATGATCACTACCTGGCAGTATTGCAGGAGTGCGACGTAGCACGCGTGCTGTCAGAAGAGAGCGATGACGTCATCACCCTGAATGCGGACGGGCAATTCGACGTTGCGATGGATCCCATTGACGGCTCTGGCAGTATCGGGATTGGCGCACCTCTGGGCGCTTTGTTCTGCATCTTCGACGCAAACGACAGCATGCTACGGTCGGGCCGAGACATCCTGGCCGCGGCCTATGTCTCCTTTGGTCACAGCGTTGATTTCGGGTTCAGCACCGGATCGGGCACCCATATCGCCACATGTGATCCGGTCACCGGCGTGTTCCATGTCGACAGCCCGGATGTGAAGATTGCCCCGGCCACCTCGACCATCGCGTTCAACGCCTCCAATCTGCGACGTTGGCCGCAGCCCTTGCGGGACTATATCGACGCGCTTCTTGCCGGACGCGAGGGACCGCGAGGTCGCGACTTCAACATGCGTTGGATTGCCGCCGCCGTGGGCGATCTGCACCGAATTCTGCGCAAGGGCGGCGTGTTCATGTACCCGGCGGACAGTCGAGCCGGATATGAGGGCGGTTTTCTTCGCCTCGCCTATGAGGCCTTTCCCATCGCGTTTCTGATCGAGCAGGCCGAAGGCAAGGCAACAGACGGGGTGACCTCGATCCTGGATCGCACCCCGGACAGCCTGCACGCGCGTGTCCCGCTGTTTTTCGGGGCCGCCGAAGAAATCGACACCCTCGCAGAAGCGCTCTCCCCCGGAACCCAGACCTAGATCCCGCGTCTGGTGGCGCCTTGGCGCCTGCCGCCCCCTCCCCAGAGTTCAGGCTACTTGGCCGAGCGGTGCGCCGAAACGGTGCCCTGCCAGATCCGATATCCGTTCAAGTTCCGCTTGTAGTGTTGCGCTCATTTCGTGCATGACATTTCAAACAACCTCAGAAGGTGATCTGTACAATGGACTATGGGACGTCGGGCGGCCCCAAGACGGGCAAGAAAAATCCACGCCACACCGAGCACAATGCCAAAGGCTCCAAGGAGAACCCATTTGGTCAGCGCCCGTCAAAGGCGGACCTCTTGGCGCGCATGAAGGCCACAGCCGAGAAGAACAAGCAAAACGCGACAGTAGAGCGCTAAGCCTCTGCAAAGAGCGCTGCGCTGATGGCACAGCGATCCCGGCCTCAGACCGATGGTGCGGCGTGAAATCTCTTGGGCGGACCCATCTCGCGTCCGCCCTCGTCAGCCAACACAGCAAAGGCGCGCCCCATGTCTGTGCTCATCAACGGGCGGCGTCCATGATGCGCATCAACTCTTCCTCGTTGAGGCTCACCGGGTTCGCCTTCATCGACGACGAGGATGCCGCCGCCTTTGCCGCCGCTACCCTCATCTCTGCATCAATACCGAGCGCATCCAGCCCCGGCGCCCCTTGATCGCGCGACCATTCCGCAAGTGACGCGAAAGCTGCATCAGTGCGACAGCCCAGCGCCTGCCCAATCCAGCCCCGAATGTCATCCAGACGCGCCGCGGTTCCGGCATCTGCATAGGCCGCATTGGCTGCAAGCCCATGTGGCAGCAGCGCGCCACAGATAGCACCATGCGCTGCATCAGACAGACCGCCAAGCGGCCCCGCAAGCCCGTGCACCACACCAAGACCTGCATTCGCCAGTGCCAGCCCACCACACAGCGAGGTCCAGGCCATCGCGTCCCGCGCTGCGGCGTCCTCGCCCACCAGCAGGCGCGGCAGTGCCTTCAGCCCGGCCGGAATTGCGGCCCGGCACAGCGCGTCGGTCACTGGATTGGCGCGTGTGCAGATGTAGGGCTCGATCACCTGCGTGATTGCATCCAACCCTGAGGCCAATGTGACATGGCGCGGACAGCCGTCACTCAGGCTGGGATCCACAACCGCAATGCGTGGCAACATCCGTGCATCCCTCAGGCTGACCTTGCGCTGCACCTCGGGCACCGCGATCACCGCGTTGCGCGTAACCTCTGCTCCGGTGCCTGCGGTGGTCGGGATCGCCACAAACGGCAATGGCGCGTGATCCAGCGGCAGCCCCTGCCCGACCACTTCGAGGTGGTCGATCAATGGCCGGGACGCCGGCACCAATGCAGCAATTGCCTTGCCCGCATCGATCGCCGCGCCACCGCCCAGCGCAACCACGGCCTCGGCACCCTTCGCGCGTGCCAGCTCGACGCCGGCGGAAATCATGTCAACATCCGGCTCCGACGCCGTTGGACAAAGCGTGACGACGCAACCCGCGCTCTGCAAGGCAGAGACAAGCCATGCCGCCCGCTGCACAGTCGCGCCGGTCACCAGCAGGATGCGGCTGCCCAGCGCGGCCATATCGGGAACCGCCCGGAGTGCCTCGCCCCGTCCAAAACGAATGGCTCCGGCGGTGGCAAACGCAAATGCAGGCAATTCCCCGGACATTCAGACCTCCAGATCCGCGATCATCATCACGGCATTGGCCGCTTCTTCGCCCTTCTTGACGAAATGCTGGTGGTAAAAGCCCAGATGCTCTTCGCTCGGCTGGAAATGATGCGGCGTCAGCGACACGGAGAACACCGGCACTCCGGTATCCATCTGCGCGCGCATCAATCCCTCGACCACGCTGGCGGCAACAAAATCATGGCGATAAATACCGCCATCGACAACAAGCGCCGCACAGACCACCGCGTCGTATTTGCCACTCGCCCCCAGCCTCTTGGCCAGCAGTGGCATTTCAAAGGCCCCGGGCACGTCAAAGGTATTCACCTCTGCGGCCCGTCCCGCCGCCTCCAGACGTGCATTTAAGCCGACCAAAGATTGATCGACGATATCGCTGTGCCAGCGGGCCTTCACGAAGGCGATTTTGAGTGTGTCAGTCATAGAACCATCCTGTCTTGTTCAAATGGTCCCAAGGCATTTCGTACCCGGCCACAGGGGCCCTGGCCACCTGCGACTGGTTCTCTACCATCCGGACTTTAACCGTCGGCTCCGGAATTCCACCGGTATCTGCTGACCCTGCCACATGGCAGGCGCTCGCGGGCTGTCACCGCCGGTGGGGAATTTCACCCCGCCCTGAGAACAAAATCCTCATGGCGGGTTTTGCCCTCGAAGACAAGCCCTCCGAAAACGGACCGCAAAATTCAGAGGTCACGGGCGCCTGATCTGATCACGCCAGTATCTATATGCGGCACTTGGACCGTGATGCTCTCGGCAATTTGCAGGATCACCCGCCAGTCTCTGCTCTGGCTCCCCCCCCAAAAAAGCCATATCTATCGTGCATTAGTCAGAGGGGAGCGCCCTCGATACATCTCGGTCATTCAGCGGGGCGAGATGCTTGGTGTCGCCCGTTGCGCCACCACACAGAGGCCTTTCGGGAATGATTGCAGAGCAATTAGTCCACATCAGGCGGTGCGGAACGGCGACGGGCGAGCACCGGGAATGTCGCGCGCGACAGGATCTCCCCAGTCTCGGCAATCACCAGCCGGAACGCCCGGTCCGCACGATAGAACGTCACCCGCATGCGCCCTGCATCCTCTGCGACGCCGGTCTCGCTCTGACTTGTGATGGTGCCGTCGCGCATTTCTTGCCGCACCACGTCCGGCGCAATCCCGAATGCCTTGGCAACAAGAGTTGCATCAACAACAACCCCTGCCTCGGACATCGATACCTCTGTCATGTCTGATCTCCTTGTCGCGATGGGCGACGCGCGCGTCGTCGCCTGCGTGGAAGCGATGCGCAATGATACTCTGACATTTCATAAGTTAAAGCGCACGCCTGCACGGCATCGCGCCGCTCAACCTGATTTTAGCAAGGCGGCATATTTTGGATCGAAACTCCGGCTGATCGGTTCGGCAGCCGCCCCAAGCGCCACGGTCCAGGGATCCGAGAGACCAACCAGGATCTGCCGCTCTCGATCAGGTCCCAACAAGCTATTGGTCCGTTCGACAAGCGCCTTGATCATTTCTTTCGGAGCGGTGCCGCACAGGATAACGGCCTGCGGATCCAAGGTGAGCTGTACGATATTGGCAACCCAGGCGAGATAACCGGCAGATTGGTCGAGCCACTCTTCGACGCCCGGATGTTTGTTCCGCAGCAGGGTTGTGATCCGCGCAAATATGTCCGGCGCAGAATGGTTCACGCCAAATCGCGCGCAAAACCCACCCAGAGAGAGCAACTGTTCAAGAATATCAGTCGTCAACTGGCCAGGTTTCATGCAGATCATACCAATCTCACCTGCATTTCCGCGCTCTCCGTTGTAGACTTCCCCGTTGATGATCAGGCCCGCGCCAAGCCCGTAGCCGAGGTAGATGCACACCGCATTCTGTTTGCCATGGGCCTGGCCGGTCAGCTTCTCCGCCATGGCCGCCGCCGCCGCGTCGTTCTGCAAATTGACGGACAATCCCGTCGCGGCTTCAAGGCGTTCCACCAACGGATATTTCTGCCAGAAGGCCATGGTGAATTCTTCGGTGGAAACTCCGGCCTGCGGGCCGAATGGTCCGGGCATCGCCACCCCCAGCCCCACGATCCGCTCCATCGAATTCGGATGGCGTTGCTCCAGTTCGTCGCGTGCGCCCTGCACGAGCTGGGCCAGCTCGATCATTCCCGCCCCCGGGTCCCCGGTCGAAACCGCGACATCACGCCTGACCTCGACCTCACCGACAAGGTTCACGATGACGCATCGAGCCACATGCCTGTCGATCTGCAGCCCGACGGAAAATGCTCCCAACGGGGCGAGCGCATAAGGAATTGCCGGCTTTCCGCGCCCCTCAAGGACGGCTTCCTGCGCAGCAACCAACCCCTCCTTTTCCAGATCTTCGATGATGTTGGACAATGTTTGCTTGGCAAGCTTTGTCGCCCGCGCCAGGGCTGCCCGCGACAGGGCACCATTGACCCGGATCGCATCGATCACCACGCGCCGGTTGTGGACACCAGCGGCTCCTGAAGACGTTCCAAACATGGCGTGAATCTGAGGTACGGGCTGCTTCATCAAAAATACATTGACAGCTGCGGAGTGCTTCTGCAAGCATTAAGTCCACCACTTGGACTTAATAGCCGGATGAGTCAGCCCAGGTACTTTGGCGCAGTGGACGCAACAAAACCGGAAGGGGTCGGGCCTGCCCGACGTCGTGATATCAACAGGAGTGAACCAATGACTTTGAAACTTCGGGCGGCCCTTATGGCTGCAACCGCACTTTGCGGCACATCCGCAATGGCCGAGACCACGTTGAACGCGCTGTTCATGGCTCAGGCAGCCTATAGCGAAGACGATATCCGGGCGATGACCGCAAGCTTCGAGAGCGCCCATCCGGACGTGAAGATCAACCTGGAGTTTGTTCCCTACGAAGGGCTGCATGACAAGACCGTGCTGTCTCAGGGTGCTGGCGGCGGCTACGATGTCGTATTGTTCGACGTCATCTGGCCTGCGGAATATTCCGAGAACGGGATCCTGCTCGACGTGAGCGACAAGATCACCGAGGACATGAAAGCCGGTATCCTGCCGGGGGCCTGGACCACCGTGGACTACGACGGCAAGAGCTACGGCATGCCCTGGATTCTCGACACCAAGTATCTGTTTTACAACAAGGACATGCTGAAACAGGCCGGGATCGACACCCCTCCCGCAACCTGGGCCGAATTGCAGGAAGACGCACAGACAATCAAGGATGCTGGCCTCGTCGACCATCCGATCGTCTGGAGCTGGGCACAGGCCGAAGCCGCTATTTGTGACTATACGACCCTGCTCAGTGCCTTTGGCGGCGACTTCCTGAAGGAGGGTGCGCCGGAATTTCAGACCGGCGGTGGCCTTGATGCGCTGCAATACATGGTCGACAGCTATAAATCAGGCCTGACCAACCCCAATTCCAAGGAATTCCTTGAAGAGGATGTCCGCAATGTGTTCCAGAACGGAGACGCGGCCTTCGCGCTCAACTGGACCTACATGTATAATCTCGCCAATACCTCCGAAGAGAGCAAGGTCGCAGGCAACGTCGGTGTTGTACCCGCGCCGGGCGTTGAGGGATCTTCCTCCGTGTCCGCGGTGAACGGTTCCATGGGGCTTGGTATTCCGAGCACCTCCGAAAACCCTGATCTTGCATGGGATTACATCGTCCACATGACGTCGCAGCCGGTGCAGGACACCTATGCCAAACTCAGCCTGCCCATCTGGAAGTCCTCCTATGAGGACACGGCGGTCACCGCCGGTCAGGAAGAGCTAATCGACGCCGCCAGCAAGAGCCTTGCCGCGATGTACCCGCGCCCGATGACTCCCCGCTATCAGGAGATGTCGATGGCGCTGCAACAAGGCATTCAAGAAGCGCTTCTGGGCATGGCATCGCCCGAAGACGCCCTGCAGGGTGCTGCAGACAACAGCGGTCTCTGAGATCGCATATCGCGGGGCGCGCCAGACGCGCCCTGCCACTCCGGTCTGCCCAGATCCCCTTCCCCCTACCATAGGCTGATCTTATGTTTTCAGAACGCATGTCTCCGCGTGCCCTATTGTTGATGCTTCCCCTTGTGCTGGTGATGATCGCAGTCATCGGCTGGCCGTTGGTTGATACCATCCGACTGTCGATGACTGATGCACGGCTGGCCGGCACCAGCGGCGAGTTCATAGGCGCCGACAACTACACAAGAACGGTATCCAGCCGGAACTTTCAGTCCGCGTTCTGGGCAACAATGAGGTTCAGCGTCTGGTCGGTTTCGATCGAGCTTGTCCTCGGCGTTCTGGTTGCGCTGCTGCTCAATCAACGGTTCTACGGGCGCACGCTCCTGCGGGCCCTCATGATCCTGCCCTGGGCCCTCCCAACAGTGGTCAACGCCACCCTGTGGCGGCTGATCTACAACCCCGAATACGGCGCGCTCAATGCGCTGCTGACCCAGATCGGCATGCTGGACACCTATCGGTCGTGGCTGGGAGAGCCCAGCAGTGCGATGACCGCGCTGATCGTGGCCGATGTCTGGAAGAACTTTCCGCTGGTGGCACTGATCGCACTGGCCGCCCTGCAGGCCGTACCAAAGGACATTCGCGCGGCCGCCATTTCCGACGGCGCCAACGCCTGGAAACGCTTTCGCTATGTCATCATGCCTTATCTCATCGGGCCGCTGATGGTGGCGCTAGTCCTGCGCACCATCGAGGCCTTCAAGGTGTTTGACCTGATCTGGATCATGACCCGAGGCGGACCGGCAAACTCCACCCGCAGCCTGTCGATCCTTGTCTATCAGGAGGCATTTGCCTTTCAACGGGTTGGCTCAGGCGCATCACTTGCCCTGATCATCACGCTCATCATTACCGTTCTGGCCGTGGCCTATCTCATGATCATGCGTCGCTTTGCAGGAGAGGCCCGCTGATGGAACATCAATCCCGCTGGTTCCGCCTGTTCATCCACCTGATGGCTCTGCTTGTCGCGCTCATCATCCTCATGCCGCTTGCCTGGCTGTTCGTGATGAGCATTTCCTCCAATGCCGATCTCTCCGCAAAGCCCCTGCGCTGGTGGCCGAACGAGATCGACATCTCGCGCTATGCGACATTGTTTGATCGCTCTGACAACAGTGCGGGTCAGGCCTTCATGGCCTCTCTGTTCAACAGCATAAAGGTCGCCGGCATGGCCACGATCGCCGCGATCATGGTTGCAATCCCGGCGGGCTGGGCCCTGTCGCGCAACCCCAGACTGGGCTGGGTACTGGGTGGTATCATCGCGACCTACATGCTGCCGCCGGTCGCCCTGTCCATCCCGCTGTACTTCATTCTGGCGAAATTCGGACTTCTGAATAACGTCTTTGGGCTGGGGCTTGTGTATCTCAGCATTCTCGCGCCCTTTGTGACTTGGCTGCTGAAGTCCGGCTTCGACCCGATCCCGAAAGATCTGGAGCGCGCGGCCGCGATCGACGGTGCACGTCTGGACCAGATGCTGCGGATCGTGATCCTGCCGCTTGCCATGCCAGTCATCGCCACGGCAACCATCTTTGCCTTTCTACTGGCGTGGGATGAGTTCTTCTACGCGCTGCTGTTCACATCAAACCAAGACGCCAAGACGCTGACAGTCGCCATTGCCGACCTCGCCGGAGGGCGGGTGTCCGACTACGGGCTGATTGCGACCGCCGGGGTCATTGCCGCCCTGCCGCCGGTGTTGATCGGCATTCTCATGCAACGTTCCCTGATCTCGGGGCTTACCAACGGAGGTGTCAAAGGATGACAACCCTACTTGAACCCCAATCTGACTTCATGACGACGATACACGCCGAAATGGCGCGGCAGATGTCCGACAGCCGCGATAGCATTGCCCAATCGGGCGACATCGCCATCGACATCGCCGAGGCGATCCGGCGCACCGGGCGGCTGATCCTTCTTGGCATGGGTGGCTCGCATGCAGTCGGCCGGGCCCTTGAACCCAGTTACCGCGCGCTTGGCATCGAGGCAGTTGCCCTGCCCTTGTCGGAGCAGCTGGACAGCCCCTTGCCACTCGATGGATGGACGGCGATCGTGACCTCTCAATCCGGCGAAAGCGCCGAGGTCCTGCGCTGGTTCTCCGAAGGGCGCGCCCCAAAGGACGCCTTTGGTCTGACAATGGAGGGCGCCTCCTCTCTCGCCGGGATCGTCCCCTGCCTCGTGGGCGCCGGCGGATCGGAAATTCCCTTTGCCGCAACCCGCTCCCTCACCGTGACACTGGCATTGCATGCTGCGGTGCTTCAGCATCTCGGGGCAGATCTCGCGCCGGTGATCGCAGCCATGTCACAAGCCACCGCGCCGGACATGCAGAAGGCGATCAGCCATTTCGCGAATGTCCGCACCATCGTGACCTCGGGCCGCAACCAACAAGGCGTGGCCGAGGCCATCGCTCTGGGTCTGACAGAGTTGTCGCGCCTGCCCTGCTTCAGTCTTGAAAGCGGACAACTACGGCACGGCCCCGTCGAGATGCTCCACCCGGATGTCGGGGTCGTCATGTTCCGCGCCGCTGATCCTTCCGCGACATATGTGACGAACCTTGCGGAATTTGTGGTGCGCGAAAGCAAATCCCCGCTGATCATATTTGATGCCTCGGCTCTGCCACCTGTCGATGGCGCACATATGATCTCTTGCCCGAAGGGCCATGGGCTTGCCGCCTGTTTCACCCTCCTGTCGGCTGCACAGAAATTCATGGTCGATTTCGCCGCCGCACGCGTACCCGACGTCGGAACCCCGCAGCGATGCTCCAAGGTAACAAAGGTTGAATGACGATGACGCGACCGCTTGCAACGGTAGGCAACGTGAATGTTGACCTGATCCTTGGCCCTATCGCGCCTTGGCCGACCCCCGGCACAGAGGTTCTCTGCGCCGATGACGACCTGCGCGTCGGGGGAAGTGCCGGCAACGCCGCCCTCGCATGGCAGGCCATGAACGTGCCGTTCCAATGTGCCGCCAATACCGGCAACGATCACTTTGGCGACTGGCTTCGAAAAGGGTTTGGCCCCGGCGCCCTGAGCTGGAGTCGAACAAACGGTCCCACAACCCTGTCCGTGGGCATCACGCATCCAGATGCGGAACGCACTTTCTACACCACCATGGGGCATCTTCCTGAACTGGACTGGCCACAAGTGGACGCGCAACTCGACTGGGCGGCGCTCTCTGGCGGGATATTGCTGTTGTGCGGGTGCTTTCTGACTGAACGTCTGGCCGCACACTATGACGCTCTGTTCGACCGGGCCCAGGACGCCGGCGTCAAGGTTGCGCTGGACACCGGCTGGCCCCTGCCGGGGTGGACCACGGACGTGCGCCACGCGGTCGAGGGCTGGGTCGCGCGCAGCACCATCGTTCTGCTGAACGAGATCGAGGCCACCAACCTGACCGGGCAGGACGACGCGTCCAGCGCGCTTGCTGCCCTTGCCCAACGCCTGCCGCAGGACGGGATTGCGGTGATCAAGTGCGGGCCGCGCGGGGCCATCGCCTCACATCACGGTCAGACCTTTGTCGCCAGCGCCCCAAAGGTGCGTGTTCAGGACACCATCGGCGCCGGAGACGTGTTCAACGCAGCCTTCCTGGCCGAGCTGGCCAAAGGCGCAGAGATCGACATCGCTCTGACGGCCGCGGTTGGCGTTGCCTCCACGGCGATCTCCACCAACCCGCGCGTCTATTCTGAAACCTCCCCGCAGGAAGTCCCAGCATGAGCACTCTCGAACTTCGTGAAATCCGCAAATCCTACGGCACGCTTGAAACGCTGAAGGGCATCAACCTCAATTTGGAAAGCGGCGAGTTTCTGGTGCTGCTCGGTGCTTCGGGCTGTGGAAAATCAACGCTGCTGAGCATGATTTCCGGCCTCTCGGATCCCACCTCTGGCGACATCACCCTCAATGAGCGCAGGCTCAACGGCGTTCACCCCAAGGACCGCGACATTGCGATGGTCTTCCAGTCCTACGCGCTCTATCCGAACCTCTCGGTGGCGCGCAACATCGGCTTTGGGCTGGAGATGCGCGGCATCGACCGCTCCACCCGGGAAAAAGCCGTGCTGGAAGCGGCAAAGGTCTTGCAGGTCGACCACCTGCTCGACCGGAAGCCCGGCGATCTGTCCGGCGGGCAGCGGCAGCGGGTTGCGATCGGGCGCGCGCTGGTCCGCAAGCCAAAGCTGTTTCTGTTTGACGAGCCATTGTCCAACCTCGATGCAAAACTGCGGCTGGAGATGCGCAGCGAATTGAAGCGCCTTCACCAGATGCTCGGCGTCACCGTCGTCTACGTGACCCATGACCAGATCGAAGCGATGACACTGGCCTCGCGCATCGCAGTCATGCGAGGTGGGTGCATCGAGCAGCTTGGAACACCGGAGGAGATCTATAACCGACCAGCCTCGCGCTTCGTGGCAGAGTTCATGGGCTCTCCGCCGATCAATATCCTCACGACGCAACAAACGGAACGCGGTCTGGAAATCGCGAGCGGCGCCGCTGTCCTAAAGGACCTCCGCCCCACCGATCCCGTTGTTGTCGGCATTCGTCCCGAAGCCCTGAAAACCCAAGCATTTGACGGGGCGATCACTCTCTCAGGCACTGTCGATCTGGTTGAGCTGACAGGCCCTGAACAGATTGTCAGCGTGGCCCTCAACGACACGCGTGTGACGGCCACTCTGCCTGCCGACCTGGCTCTGACCCTCGGACAAAACATCGACCTGTTTGTCGAACCCAACCGCATTCTGACCTTTGACGCCAACAGTGGCGACCGGGTCGAGTGCTTGCCGCACTAGCGCCACCTCGGCGAAGCCGCGCAGGTATTCGCCGTCAGCGCGTCGCTGAAAGCGTTTCGTTTCCATGCGAACTGAACGGCAAACGGGCCACTCACACATGGGAAAAGCCTCGCTGAACGCGAGGCTTTTCCTTGGTCACACCGTGACTGTGACTACTCCATGAACCGCTTGGCCGCGGGCCAGTGCTTCATCAACAGGTAGTATGACAGGCCGGCAGGCAGCAGGCTGGCATACCAGGAGATCCCTGAGAAGATCAGCGCAGCGACCACCCCAAGCCCCATGGCGATCACCGCAGCCCAGTTGACGCCCTT
Source organism: Tritonibacter sp. SIMBA_163 (assembly GCF_046535935.1). Taxonomy (NCBI): domain Bacteria; kingdom Pseudomonadati; phylum Pseudomonadota; class Alphaproteobacteria; order Rhodobacterales; family Paracoccaceae; genus Tritonibacter; species Tritonibacter sp. SIMBA_163. Next base: position 282,160 of record NZ_JAWJBP010000004.1, on the reverse strand, counting down.
GTAGGGTCCGTTCTCGTCATACAGCTTTGTCAGATCCAGCTCCTGCTTGCGCAGGATGAAGTAATCCACCACCAGGATGGCGAAGATCGGTCCGAGGAAGGCGGAATAGGTCTGGATGAACAGGCTAAGCCCGGCGGCAGACTCATCCTTCACCAGTTCCCAGGGAAATGTGGCAAAGGCCAGCAGGCCGACGATAACTGCCGATGTCTTGAAGTTGATCTTGAAGATATCCATCAGCGCATAGGCAGGCGGAACCACATTGTTCAGGATGTTTGTGGTCACCTGGGCAAAAGCGATGAACAGCAGCGTGATCACAAGCAGCGGCTTGTTGTCCACCGCGCTGGAGAACACCTTGATCGGATCCACTTCGCCGGTTGCGCCAGACACCATCAGGCCGATCAACCCCATGAACAATGTCGCGGGCAGGATCGAGTTGGCATAGATGGCGATCTGTCGAACCGGGCCGACATTGCGCCGCAGCTCACGGGAATAGTCGGACACATTCAGCATCATGGTGCTGTAAATGCCCAGGAACAGCATGGTCGCGCCCCAGAACGGAGCCCCCCAGGTGCCTTCGACATTGACCAGATTGGCCGAGATTTCCTCGCCGTATTTGCTGATCACGCTGAAGAACATGTAGACCAGCGACCCGATGATAAAGACCGAGCCGATGTTCTCCAGCCATTTGATACCGTGAAAGCCAAGCACCGACAGGCCGATCTGCAGAAGCTGAAAGCCAATGAAGAACACCACAATGTTGTCATAGCCAAACAGCGTATCAGACACGAGATTGAGCGCGCCGGCCCCGATCCAGCTTTGAAAGCCAAACCAGACAATGGCGGGCACGGACCTCACCAGCGCTGGCAGCCGGGTACCGGAAAAGCCAAATGCAGACCGCGCCTGCACCATGAAGGGGATGCCGTATTTATGCCCGGCCTGCCCGTTGATCATCAGTGCTGCGCCGATGACCGTGCAACCAATGCCGATCGCGACGAGGGTCTGCAGCAGGTTCAATGTCCCCACCAGGCCCGAGCCGATAGTAAATGTCCCGATCGACACGCAACCGCCAAGCCAGGCAAACAGGTAGGACCAAGGGTCCATGATCCGTGTCTGCTGCGGCGCCAGGCTCTCCTCCCCGACCCCCTTGCCGCTATGGTCCTCTGTGTGTCCGTCTGTGCCACCACCCACGGCAGCCTCCAGATCTGTATTCATGGTCATGTCTTCCTCCCTGACATTCCTAGTTTATTCTGGGCTCACTTTTTATTGGGCCTCGCGTATGCATTTATTTTGCTGGTCTTGAGGCCGCAGCTCGCCAGTGCCTCGACCATTCGGACGGCAACACTGACCCCATCAATGACCGGAATGCCGGTTTCCTCACTGAGCCATGCAGTCAGGTCCGCCATGCCCGCGCAGCCCAGAACAACCGCTTCGCAATGGTCCTCTTCGATGGCGCGCAGGATTTCACGACGGATCTTGTCGCGCGCGTCAGAGCCCTCTTCTTCCAGTGCGAGGACCGGAATCTCAGCAGAGCGCACCCGGCGACACTGGTGCGAAAGCCCGTAGCCGTGCACGAGATGTTCGATCACCGGCACGGCGCGCGGCAAAGTGGTCACAACCGAAAAGGACGTCGCCAGCATGCTGGCCGCCTTTACCGCAGCCTCGCAAATACCAAGGACCGGCCCGGTTGCCAGTTCGCGGCAGGCGCCGATGCCCGGATCGTCGAAACAGGCAACCACGATCCCATCCACACCCTGTTCTTCGGCCGCGGCAACCTGCGCCAGCAGACCGGGCAGTGACATGGCCTCGTCGAAATGGCCTTCGATGCTGGCCGGTGCGCCCTGGGCAGTGGCGCCCAGAATGGTCACTCCGGGGCCGGCGACAGTCTTGGCCGCTTCGACGATCTTCCCTGTCATCGACTCGGTCGAATTGGGATTGACGACGAGAATTTTCATGAGCTCCTCCTTTGTTGCCATATTTTGTTAACAATCCTTGATAACAAGTCAAGCATGCCGTCGCCTCATGCCATTGCAATGCAGCCCTCCGGTCCTTAAGTTGCCTCTGTGCAAGAAAAACTTTTCAGGGCCCGATGAAGGATTCTCCCGAAGATTTGATCGTGAACGCGATTCTCGATGCCATCGCTGAACAGCGACTGCCAGCTGGCACCAAGTTGGGCGAGCAGGCGTTGAGTGATCTGTTTGCCTGTAACCGGGCCAATGTGCGCCGGGCGCTTGCGTCGCTTGCGGCACAGCAAGTTGTGGAGCTGCGCCCAAATCGCGGTGCGTTTGTGATGACGCCCTCCCCGAAAGAGGCTCGCGACATATTTCAGGCTCGCCGCGCGATCGAAAGCACCATTGCGCGGCATGCCGCAGGTCAGGCTTCTGCTGGCGACATCACATTTCTGCGCGACAATATCATCGAGGAGGCCCAGGCCCATAGGGCAGGAGACAAACCTGCGGAGCTGCGCGCCTCGCGTCAGTTTCACATGCGTATCGCGCAAATAGCAGGAAATCTTGTGCTGGAGCGGTTCCTGTCGGAACTCACGATGCGCAGCACGCTCATTCTGGGACTGTACTCCCGCACTGGCAGCTCTTCCTGCGCGGAGGATGAGCATGACAGGATTGTCGACGCCCTACAGAACGGCAGCGTAGACGAGCTGGTCCGGCTGGTGGATGAGCATCTGCGCCATTTGGAGAAGGGCTTGAACTTCGAAGAGCCGCCTGCGGCCCCTATGAGCCTGAAGGAACAGCTGATGGTTCCGCGCAGCGCGTCGTAACAAGGCTAGAGAAACGGTCGCTTTGCCGGCGACACAGCAAGCCGTGCCAGCAGGCACACGCCGCCAACATGACATGTGTAATTGGTGCCATGGTCAGAGTGCGCGCAGCGCTTCGCGTATCGACCGTCCTGCCGTGACAGGTATATGGCTGGCACCTCAAATGAGACCAGAAAAGACACTATATCAAACTGATAGAGACGACGGCTCAAGCGCCGCCATGTGCTTCTCTAGAGGGCACCACGCACTCGGACCGAGTTGGAAAGGCCCGCGTCTGAAAACCTGCGGAAATCGGTGCTACAGATCTCTGACACCGCGTCAACGGCGATAGCACCGGGACTTTTTACCAAAACCTGCAGGGGTGCAAACATAGCTGCCTGACCCCGAGGCAAGTACAACTTTGGTGGGGTCATTCTTGGGAGCGTTGACCTCATTCGCCTGAACGTCAAATGCGCTCCCGGCGATCAATGTTGCGCCCAACGCAAACACACAAAAACCGCGCCGAAACCGGCGTGCAACCTGTACTACCACAACTGCTCTCCTCGGGTTGTGAGCCCGCATTTGATCTAGCGGGTCTCTTTACCTGTGCCACTTCTAGGCCAACAATTTATTAACGGTCAAGAAGATGGCAGGAGTTGGGCGCGCTCTGGGCACACCGGCTTGAGAAGAGAATTGAAGCTTCGTCCAGTAAAAAACGCCGGTAGACATACCGGCGCAGTTTCCATTTATCCAAAACCAACAGATCGTTACAAAACGCACTTCAGGTGGTGCCTTCCCCATGCTGAAGAGGCACAGGGGCCACAAGATCACTCAGGCAAAAAACTGCCACTGCACAGCGGAAACGGGTCTGAAACCGGCCATCGCAGTCGCTTGCAGCGCCGTCGGCTCGGCGAATCCACGTCAGCTGATCACAGAGCGTGACGGCAGCCTTTGGAGCTGACCGGCGATCACTCCAAGATATGTGCCGTCTGGCGCCAGTTCGGTAAGCCAAACCCGTCGGGCCAAGGATAGACCTCTTGCTGTCCGAAATAGACCACCGCAGCCAACTCGGGATATGCGTCGCCCATGGTGCGGATATCTGCATTCCAGCGGGCGACATGTTCGGCATCACCGACAAAGCCCAGCTCGGCCACCATGACTGGTTTGCCGAATTCAACCGCACGGTCATAGCGCGGGCCGAAGATCTCGGCAAAGCTCAGTGACTGGCCCAGGATTTCACCTTCCCAAGGTTGATAGCTGAAGACCGACAGCCCGACCACATCGACAACATCGTCGCCCGGATAATAGTCAGCCATGTTCTCCCGGCCCAGCGGCGACCACATGTACTTTGCGTCCGGCGCACTGCCACGGCAGACATCATTCATCCGCCGATATGCGGAGATGTAGCGCTCCGGCTCCCAGCCCGCCCAGATGAACTGACCGCTGTCATCGTCCATTTCCTGCGCCCAGCGGATCGTCATGGGAATGTCCAGGCTCCCGAGGGCGGTGCAGATGGCAGCCATCTTTTCGTCATAGGCACCAGACTCGATCCCATTTCGCAGCACGCTTGGTGAATTGCGCTCATCCCGCGACCAGGTCCAGGGCTCGATCGTCACAAGCAGGGTGCGGTCGCGCTCCTTTGCATAGGTCTCCGCTTCCTTGAGGCTTGGCAGCAAGACGTCCTCCCAGGGAAGAAACAGATGTTCGATCGACACCCCGGCAAGGTCGGTGAAGTCGCCATTTGGATCGTAGACACCAAACGGCAGGCTTCCGGGCGGCACCGTCTGCGCCGCAGGTGCACTGACCGTTGCAAGAACCAGCGTTGCCGCGACCCCAAGATTTCTGAAGGTCTGGCGTTTGAAGTCCGATAGGCGTTTCATTTTCCCGTCCTTTGCGAAGTAAAAGAGTTAAGCAGCTGAATGTACCAGTCCGAGTCGTAGGTCATGATTGGAGCGTTGGCGGTGCTCCGCCCTGCCCCAGAGACCGGAAAATGCGGCCTGAAGATCTTGATCCCGCCCCCTGTGTCCGTAAGCGCAATCAGCGCCGCATTGCTGCGCTCGCCAAAGCCGAGAACGATGGACCCCGACAGAAGCAGCACGCAGCCGAACTGGATCGCGGTGCGCAGCGGCCAGGAGAAGAACCTGATCCCGTTTTCGCTGAGATGTTTGAGCACGATCACCAGAAACAGAACGGTATAGATCAGCGCGTTGATCAGCGCGAAAATGTAAAATCCGGCCGCCTGCGAGATCTCCTCGATCAACAGGACGGGCAGCAGCGACATCAGGGCCAGCGCCACATAGGGCAGCAGAACCGCCCATGGGAGCACGGACACCGCACCGCTGCCCTTTGGCGTGACCCGAAAGTCGACAAAGCCACCAAACAAACGGTCGCGCACGGCCATCGCAATGCCCAGCAAGACCCAAGGCCATTGCGCAAAGGCAAAAGCCAGCTTCTCCCAGCCCAGAACCTTGGCGTCATACGGCCTGAAGAACCCATCCGACCGTAAGCACCACACCAACGTCAGCAGCGCGATCGTCGATGGCCAGACATGGCCGACAAAGGCGGGAAAGGTGACATCGACATAGCGCACGTCAAACAGCAGCGCGAGAATGGGAAAGACGAACATCAACGCCATGAACCCGGCAAGAAGTGGATAGCAGAGCTGACAGAACACGAACTGAATTCGATGCCGCACAGACAGACGCATGAAATAGGACGGCGTGTACTGCAGGAAGATGGTCATCAGGCTGCGTGACCACTGAAACTCCTGAACAATCAGATCGAGAAAGGTTGCGGGACCGTCGCCAAGGGCGATCGCATCCATCGCGTGCATCCCCTTCCAGCCACCGGCATTCATCAGCATTGAGGTTGAATGGTCCTCTGCCAGCTCCGGGCCCAATCCGCCGACCTCACGCAGCGCTTTCGTACGCACCGCATAATGAGATCCGATACACATCGGAGCCAGACCATTTGCATAGCCAGCCTGCACCACACCATGGAAAACAGCCTCGCTGTGCAGACGGCTGCGCGCCGCCCAGCTTGTGCCGGAATTCTGCGAACAGATGCTTGGCGCGCTCACATATCCGACCTGCGGGTCGGCAAAGGCTCTCAGGATTTCGCGCAGGTAGTTGGGTTGCGGTACGTGATCCGCATCCAGCTGCGAGACAAAATCATAGCGGTCATATCCGTAACGATCGTAGAAATACGCCAGATTGCCTTCCTTGCAGCGGGTGCGCCGTGGCCAGGTCTTGCGATGATAGGCCTCTACCCCCTTGCGGGTTGAAATCTGGACCCCGTTTTCTGCGCACCAGTCCCGGGTCATCTGATCCGGATCCTCATCCGCAAGCCAGGTGTCATGTGGGACGTCCTGTGCCAGCATTGCGATCAGCGTGGTTCGGACAATTTCAAACGGTTCCGACGGTGCCTTGGTCACCACCATGGCAACGCGGTGCGGCCCAAGGTCCCCAACACGCCCGGTGGCGTGATGCGCCCGCATAAAGAAGAACAGCAGATAGGCCTGAACAAAGAACACCCAGAAGACACAGAGTGTCACAGGCCAGTAGAGGAACCACTGCGTGTAATGGACCGGCTGAAGCCACCATTGCCAGAAGAAGACAGCGGCAGACAGCCACAGCAGCGACAGGATCAGATATTTGACCCGAAGCGCGCCCTTGAGGACAGGGGCCCGGTAGATCTGGCGCGAGAGGTCATGCAGATTCCGCATCTTTCACCTCCAACATCCCAAAGCTGCGGGCAGCATCTGTCACGATCGTATCGATGTCAGACCGTTGCGGATCAAACCCGAGGGTCTGCCGGGCAAAGCTCGTGTCTGCGACCAGAACCGGCGGGTCCCCTGCGCGACGCTCCGCCATTCGGGTTCTGACATGGCATTGGGTAATCCGCTCAACGGTCTGCACGATTTCAAGGTTCGACACGCCCCGACCGCTTCCAAGGTTCACGGTCAGGTTGCCCTTGCGCGCCTCCAGATAGCCAAGGGCCTGAAGGTGCCCCTGCACCAAGTCGCTGACGTGGATGTAATCCCGGATGCAGGTGCCATCAGGCGTGTCATAATCTGCCCCGAACAGAGTGAGCAGATCCCGCCGGCCCGCAGCCGTGAACAGCGTCAGCGGCACCAGATGTGTCTCGGGATCATGGTCTTCGGCAAGAGCGCCACTTGCATCGGCCCCCGCCACATTGAAATACCGCAGTATTGCGAATGACATCCCGGCCTGCTGCGCGACATCGCGCAGCATCCGCTCACAGATCAGCTTGCTTTCGCCATAGGGGTTGATCGGCCGTTGCGCCGTGGACTCCTTCACTGGAATTGCATCGGGTATGCCATAAGTGGCGCAGCTGCTGGACAATACAAAGCGCTGCACCCCCGCGCCCTCGCAGGCCCGCAGCAGGGACAGCATCCCGCCCACATTGTTGTCGTAGTACTTCATCGGGTCGGACACCGACTCTCCGACATAGGCAGATGCGGCAAAATGCATGACGGTCGAAACCTCATGCGCAACCAGCGCGTCGGTCAGCTGCGCGGTGTCGCGCAAGTCGAGTTCGGCAAGCGGTCCCCAGCGGATCGCAGAGCGGTTTCCCGTCGAAAGGTTGTCGACAACAAGCGGCACCCGCCCTTCGCGCGCCAGCGCGTAGCACGCGTGGCTGCCGATATACCCGGCGCCGCCGGTGACACATATGTTGCCAAGGCTCGTCATTCCGCGACCAGAAGCCTGGTGGCCGGTCCGCCGAGATGGGCGGCAAAATACGGCACCGTCTTTTTCAGACCCTCCGCCAGAGATACCTTTGGAGCCCAGTGCAGATCCGCCATTGCCTTTGTAATATCCGGACGGCGTTGTCTGGGATCATCGACAGGCAGATCGAGATATTCGATCGCGGATTTGGACCCCAGCGTAGCGATGATGTGCCGCGCCACTTCGGTGATCGTGAACTCGCCGGGATTGCCCAGATTATAGGGGGTCACCTCCTCGTCATCAGCCGCCATGAGCGCCATCAGACCATCGACAAGATCGCTGATGAAACAGAACGACCGCGTTTGGGAGCCATCGCCGTAAACGGTAACCGGAGTCCCGGAGAGCGCCTGCGTCACAAAGTTGGAAATCACCCGTCCGTCCGCCGGACACATACCCGGCCCATAGGTATTGAAAATACGGGCGACACGTGTCCTTGCGCCGCGTGAGTGGTGGAAATCGTAAAACAGCGTCTCGACCGCCCGCTTGCCCTCATCGTAGCAGGAGCGCGGCCCCATGGTATTTACGTTGCCACGATAGGCTTCAGCCTGCGGCGAAATTTCGGGGTCGCCATACACTTCGGATGTGGACGACTGCAAAATCGTTGCGTCGTGGCGCAAGGCCAGCTCCAGCAGATTGAGCGCCCCGAACACGTTCGTCTTGAAGGTATGGATCGGGTCGACCTGATACTTTTTCGGCGACGCCGCGCAGGCCAGATTGTAGATCTCGTCCACCGGGCCAAGATCCGGCAAAGGGTCGATGATATCGTGAGAAATACAGGTGAAGTTCTGTTCATCCTGCAAATGCACGATGTTGCACGTCCGCCCGGTCTGGAAATTATCGATACAGATGACATCATGGCCATCCTGAACAAGGCGCTGGCACAGATGCCCTCCAACAAACCCAGCTCCCCCCGCTACAACAATCCGGCGAAGATCCTGACCTGTCCGTCTGCGCATCAGGAACGGCGAGAAAGATACTGACATTGCACACCCCCAAGGTGGAAATCAGCAGCTCAGATTTGCGGATTTACGCAGATGCTCTAGAACGGAACAAAAGCAGACTATCATTGCTTTTCTTCGCCGCTTTCAAGCTGCTAAAATGAAATTTATCGAGGGTATCAGCGTAAAATCAGAGCATTTTTCTGTGAAGCTAGCAATAGGGTTACACCTTACGGTTAGCCTGTCGCAGCGCTCTATTTTGGGTAGTCGAACTGGGCAATAACCTTCCAGATATTGAGGTTTATGGCAGTCAGCTCAGAGATCGCCGCCTCGATATCCTCAGCCGCCGCATCATTGAGCGGCGTGGACTGACCAATCTTCAGCGTATCCCTGCGATCTGCAATCCGCATCAGGATCGTATGCGGGTTCCCCCCATCGGCATCAAACGCATAGATGCAGTGGTTATACCTGTTCCGGAGCGCGGATTGTCGCTGGATCCGTCCGGTCAATGCCAGGATCGGCGCGCGCTCCGTCGCGGATACCTTATCGAGCTTGGTAAGCCGCTCCACCAGGTCGATACGCGCCCGCGTGGTATTCAGCGTTAGGAAGATCACCGTGGCGATCTCCTTGTCCACACCGGCGAGTCCGGCGATCAGATGGATGAGCAGGCTTTCGGTATTTGTCCATGCATAGTTCAGCTTGCCGACAAGCAACAGGAACCCGTCAAAGTTGAGTTGCTTCTCCGTATCGGTCATTGAACCAGATGGTCTGAACCGTGATTTTCGAGAAACCAGACCGCAGCCTCTGTCCGGTTGTTTACCCCAAGTTTGGCAATCACGTGATGGATATGCAGCTTGACCGTATGTTCGGACAGGCCGAGCCGATTGGCGATAAGCTTGTTCTGCTTCCCCTCCGCGACACAGGACAGCACCTGAGCCTCCCGGGTGGTCAATCGGATGCCAACGGCCTTGGCCGTCCGCGCTTCAAGTGCTTCTTTTTGAGCGACACGCGCCGCCTCGCAGGCGTGGTCTGTTTTTTCAGATGTTGACGCTGTGTCATTGCCTTGAAAAAAAATATCGTGCAATTCATCCGGCACGAAATTTTCTCCGCAAACCAATAACCGCAGCAATGTAAGCCAACGGTCCAGATCACGGTTCATGGGAAGAAATGCAACCCGTCGGCGCGGATGCAATTCGCGCATCTTGCACAGGAACGATTTCGCCAATTCAGCTTGCCGATATGCAAATGCAATTGTCGCACTTGGAAACGCTTCTTGTATGCGCTCCATCTGATCAACCAGCGTTTTGCCCATGGATTGGTTTAGAATAACCGACCGCACCCGGTCAGGTCTCTCCAAATTCAGGGCGATCAATTCGTCTATCGTTTCAAGCCGTTCGAACTTAACTGAGCTGAAACTAATAGTAGCAAGATCAATAGCAGAGGAGGAAAAATCATGCGAATTCCCCACAAAATAGCATGCGATCCCACTAAACTCATGTACACATTCTTTACTCGTCATGTCGCATTCCACCTGGATGTAGCGCACTGCAACCACTCAAAGACTGTCATATAGACAAGAGTCACCACACCTCTCTTTAATCTTTCAGCAGCGCTCGGGATGGTTTCATGCGCAATAAGCAGGGAAACAATTCCCTGATCGCAACATCTAAGAATCGCGCCCAAACCCCCGAAATACGTATGGCCTAGCAAAATTATCACAATTTAAATCTACTGTCTGTATTTTTCGGTAAAGATCCGCTCATGGCGTCTTTCATACCCACCTCACGCCAGGGTAATTGCCTGAATTCAGGTTTAAAATTCTGAAATAGAACATCATCGCCCCAGTCGATCCAGTTGAGTGCTTCAGGCGCCGAAACCTTCCCGAACTCTGTGAAGTCGCGAGCACTCATAAGTTCAAAAAATCACCCCAACACGCTGTTTTTAATACTACATTACAGACTCTATGAAGATCTCAACCGAACAGAGAATCACTCAAAGGGTTCTGCGAACTACGCACCTCCCTGTCCCCACAACCAGCATGTGCCTTAATCAAACCTTGCAATCGCATTAAAGTTGTGCCGCGCCTGACGATCAAGACCAGACAGATTGATACACACCTATCATTTTTCGAAAACCATCGGCCTGACATTGGTGCCTGATCCATCCGCAAGCTCATAGAGTCGTATTTTGAAATACAGCCTCCAGGATGAGAACTTCCGATCAGGGCGTATACACCTTTTTCCGGACACCCTAACCTAATTATCTACATTAAAGCTGCGCAGCGATGTTTCAGCGCACTTAAATTACCCACCCCATGGCAAAATACCAATAATTAACAAAAGGTTAATGCCTCGATTCAAAAACTAACCCCTATGGATGGGTAGTTTTGCGGCTGCGTTTTCGCAATGCTCGGTCTGTCTCGTCCTGAGACCTGCGTGATCGTTACCTCACGCTGAGACCAAACTGAAAATAGCGGCGTGATTACCTCTGCACTTTCAGTTCAAAGTCATCGCTTTTGAAAAATTGTATAGCAAGAAAGGGGGGGGCCAAATACACTTCAGCACATCAATCGCGGACCAGCGGAAGAACATCCCGTTCACCTGCGGCACCGCATCTTCATGACAACTCACCAATCGCACACCCTGATGATCGCTTTTGAAATGAGCGGCGATCCGGGGAATGCTTTACCGGAGAAATACAATGTCAAATAAAACACCATTCCTTTTCGGCAACTGGGGCGACTCTCAGGATCAGGAGCAGGACCAGGATCAAGGTCAGGGCCAAGGTCAGCTGCAAGCTGAGCTTCAGGCACAACTGCAAGCCCAGGGCCAACACTCCGATCAGGATCAAGACCAAGGTCAAGGCCAGTACCAGGCCAGTGAAAGCTGGAATGGCAACATGAATGGCAATGGCAACGGTAACTTGAACGGCAATGGAAATGCGAACGGCAACCACAACGGGAATGCCAACGGCAACGCCAATGGCAACCATAACGGGAACTCCAATGGGAATGCCAACGCCAATGCCAACGCCAATGCCAACCTGAACGCCAATGGCAACCACAACAGCAACACCAACACCACCGACACGACCGTTGATGTGGATGTTGATGTCGATCTGGGTGGCTATGAGCCGACAGATGATGACTTTGCCGATATCGATCTCGATCACTCCAACGCCGGTGACTTCATCATGGCGCATGGCAACATCGACTATAATCCCGGCAATGACCTCGACCTGGACAACATGCTGAACGACGCCCTGAACGGTGCCGGCAATGATGCCGGAACGATCAATGCGCAGTCCAACAACCTTCAGGACAACGATCACCTGAGCAATGTGTCCAACAGCGGCACCATGACTCAGACCAACACGTCCAGTGGTGGCACCGCCACATCCGATGACGGTATCGCTGCCGGCGCGGCAGGCGGATCCGGTGGTGGTCATGCAAACGCGAACGGTGCTGGCGCGCTTGGCGGCCTCGGTATCGGCGGTGCAGCCGGCGCAACCGGTGGCGCCAGCGGAGCGGCTGGAAACGGTGCAGCCCAGGGCGGCACCGGTGCAGCTGGCGGTAGCGCAGCGGCCATCGGCCTCGGTGTCGGAATTGGTGGTGCTGGGTCTGATTCAGATGCCACCAGCGACGATGGCGGTGATGCGTCCTCGATCGGTGCGGGTCTGGGCGTTGGTCTTGGCGTTGCCGGATCCAATGCGGATGGCGGCAACACCGGGGATGCCGGTGGGATCGGTGTCGGAACCGGTGCCGCAGGGGCCGGCGCGGACAGCAGCGACGCTGGGGATGCCGGCGCAGTCGGTGCTGGTCTGGGTCTGCTTGGCCTTGGTCTGGCCGGAGCTGACGGTGGCAACACCGGAGATTCCGACGCAGACGCAACTGGCGCAGGTCTTGGTTCCGGATCCGGTCAGAGCGGCAACGGTGGCGACGCCGGATCGCTTGCCTCTGCAGCCGGTAGTGGCGCGGGCAACGGTGCGGGCGGCAACGCCAACGGTGGTGACGGCGGTGACGCTGGTGCATGGGCTGCTGCGATGAGCAACGCTCAGGGCAATGGCGGTATGAACCTTGCCGGCGCCGGTGACGGCGGTGACGGCTACGGCGGTCATGCCTGGGGCGGCGACAGCGGTGATGGCTTCGGTGGCCAGGCGGTTGTCGGTGGCGTCCAGGCTGGCGGCGGTGTCGGCGGCAATGGCGGCAACGCCACAACTGGTGCCGGTGGTGCTGGTGGCGATGCCGGAATGTGGGGATCGAACAATGGTGACGACGGCTTCGTGACCGGCGAATCCTTCGCTTCGGCGGCGTCGCAGATCGACACCACGGCGTTCAACCAGAGCATCGTGATGGGGGCCAACGTTCTTGGCAACACCGTTGATATGACCGTGGTCGGCGGGGGCTTCAGCTCCAGCTACATCGGCGACGATGGCGACGGCGCGTAAGTCAAACACACCATTGATCGGGCCCGCTCTGCGGGCCCGATCTGTCTTGAACTTTCCAGAACCGACTGCGGATTTTTCATCCGCCCAGAACAAAATACCGAGGTGAGCGGCCATTCAATCGCAGAAATTGGGGCCAGAAAATGTTCGATAAAACAACCGAAGTCATCGCGCACATGATCGGTGTATTCCACATCGCAGTCGAAGAAGCGCGCATGCGCGATGTCTATGCCAAATTCAAGGCGATCCAGGCGGCAGAACCGGACACAGAAGAGCTGATCCACATCGCCGTCACGCTCAACGTCCCATACACACTCACGGACTTCACGCCCGAGGTGGACTATACCCCCTCGACGACCGACTATTTCTTTGCCCCCGCCGACTACGGTCTCTTTTTCAGAGGGCTTCCCTACCAGCAGCCTTTTGCCCCGGTGCCAGAGCAGACCGATACGCCGCAGAGCCAGGCGCCCTTGCCCTTCATCAATGGTCGTCCGCTTCTGACGCTGGAACCGCCGGGCAGCGTTGCGACGATCACGATTCAGGCGGCCTGGATGGATGATAGCGACGAATTGTACCTCAACGACGTTCAGGCCGTTTTTGTAGATCCGTCGGAATACGTGACCTCACTGCACACATCCTATCTGGTTGCCCAAACGCTTGGGGCGATGTCGACCGATGCGCCGCTGGATTTCAGCCAGAGCACGCTCACCGCAGCGATTACCCTGCATGAAAATATGGGTGCCACAGATGGCGCATCTCGCATTGGTGAAACGGTGAGCGTCTTTCACGGTGCCGACGCGGACGGCAGCCATATGGACGGTGAAACGGTCGAGGACACACCAATTCTGGACGACGTCATGCCGGCGTACTTCAGCGACGAGAATCCGGACGTCGCGCTGGAGGCAGATGGATCGGACGAGACCTCATCGACCGATGCGCCTGCAGAGGGGACCGCAGAGGGGAACGACGATCCTGACGCGCTGGAAAACACCGACCCCTTCGAAGGTTTGGACGGATCGTCGTCAGATGACGGGCTATTTGACATCGACGCGGGGCACAACGTGGTGACCGGCGGCAATGTCATGATCAATGACGCATCCATTTCAGTTGGCTGGCTGGATGCGCCGGTGATCTCCGTCATGGGGGATGTCGTCGAGCTGAATTCAATCAGTCAGGTGAATGTTCTGTTCGAACACGTCACCCTGAACGGACATGGGGCGGCATCGCTCTCTGCAAGTTTCAATGTCGCCATGATGTCCTACACCTCAACGGCGCCGGTAGCCGAGGATGGGACAACGCCAGCCGACAGCCCGGCAGAGGACCTCGGCCTACCTCAAAACTGGGCTGTGACCCGCATCGACGGCGATATTCTGACTGTGAACTGGGTCAATCAGTTCAGCTTCATGACGGACCATGACCGCGCGGATATCCAATTCACCGGCAGCAACACGCATATCGTGATGGGCGACAATACCATCGCCAACGTGGTCGATCTCGCCGAGATTGGCTACGGTTACGACCTGATCATGATCGGCGGCAGCCTGATTACGATCAATCAGATCAGCCAGACCAATGTGATGATGGACTACGACACCATTACCTCATCGGCAGACGTCCCCTTCACCTTTTCCGGCGGTGACAACCTGCTGTTCAACGGCGCAAGCATCTCGACCACCGGGGTCAACAGCTACGGTGAGATGACATCGAATTTCGCGACCGCGAGCGAGGCCTTTGCTGCCGGGGCCACCACCATCACGGAAGACGTCGCCCATGACAGTGTGTTCGAGGGCGATGATCTTCTGACCGTCTTGTATATCTCCGGCGACCTCACAACCGTGAACTGGCTGGAGCAGACCAATGTCATGGGGGATTCCGATCAGGTTCACCTCGCGTTGGACAACTTCGAGGACCAGACCGGCGCTTCGGTGGATCTGGTCACCGGATCAAACGCCGCGATCAACCTGGCCTCCGTCGACGTCTACGGCATCGACTCCGAAGTCCGGGTCGAAGGCGATGTCTACAGCGATGCCCTGCTCTATCAGGCCAATCTGATCGACACGGACTCCGACCCGCTGGGCGTCGCCCTGCCCGCACTCGCCACCGAGGCGGTGGCCTTTCTGGCCGACGGTATGATCGGCCCGGACACAGAGACCTCCAACGATATCGAAATCATCGCAACCCCGCCCGAATACAGCGGAAGCCCCGACATGATGCAAACAATGTTGGCCTGATAAATAGAGTGATATGATGTTAGATAAGACCTTTTCCGGCTCTGGCGATGCGCCCGGCGCTACACCAAAAGATACTCAAAACACATCCAGTACCCCATCTCCCGATCAGGAGACTCAGCCCCCCCTCAAACTCACGCCCGAACTTCGGTGCGACCAAACCGAAAAGATGGGGGCCACCCAACGCATTCCAAAGGGACTTGGCGGCGTCCAGATCGAGGCCGACACCGGCCCCACCCTCAAATCAGGCGGAGGCAAGCCACCCGCAAATACCAACACCGGCAATGGCGGGGGCGACGGTGGTGGCTCGACGCCACAGTTCCATAAACGTGCAGGGCCCGAGCAGTTTGTTCAACAGCTGCAAAGGGGGCGCAAGGTCGTGCGCCGCAACCTCGGCTTTGTCATGGTCCTGACCTGCGCCACAAACTTGCTGGTGCTGGCCATTCCGATTTACCTGTTCCAGATCTCGGATCGGGTTCTGACCAGCCGATCCCTCGACACGCTCATCATGCTGACCGTGGTGATCGCAGGGGCGGTGATCCTGCAAGCCATCTTTGACGCGGTGAGACGCTTCATCCTGATGCGCACCGCTGTCGAGGTTGCAGTCCTGCTCGGTGCTCCCGTGCTCAGCGCCGCCGCACATGCCTCGCTGCATGACAATGGACGCCAGTATCAAACGCTTGGGGATCTGCAATTGCTGCGCTCCTTCCTAGTGTCAGGCACATTGATCTCCTTTCTGGATGTGCCGTTTGCCCCCCTGTTCATTCTCGCGATTTTCATGGTGCATCCACATCTCGGCATGATTGTGATCGGAACCGCGATTGCGCTCATGATCATCGCGCTGATCAACCAGAAGGTCACATCCAAGCCCTTTGCCGAGGCCAATCAGGCCCAATCGCGGGCGAATATGCATCTCGACTCCATGTCGCGGAACAGCCAGATCATCAACGCTCTGGCAATGGTGCCCGAAGCGGTTGCCCTGTGGGGGCGCGACACGGCTGCCTCCCTGCGCGCGCAGGTCATTGCACAGGACCGCAACATCGTCTGGGCCGCCGTGTCGCGCGGGGCGCGGTTGCTCACGCAGATTGCCATGCTGGGCTGGGGTGCATTTCTTGCACTGGAAGGTGAAATCACCGGTGGCATGGTGATCGCCGCATCCATCATCGCCGGTCGTGCGCTGGCTCCGATCGAAGGGTCGATCGAAGGCTGGAACGGGTTTTCGCAATCCCGCGCCGCCTATGACAGGGTGTCCAAACTGATGATGTCCTCGGTGCAGAAGTTCGAAAAGCTCCGCCTGCCCCGACCCGAAGGACGCCTGAACGTCGAACGCCTGCTGTTCGTTCCCGCCGGCACCAAGCAGGTGATCCTGAACGGGCTGACCTTCGGCCTCAATCCCGGTGACTCTCTGGCGGTGATCGGCAACTCCGGCGCGGGCAAGACGACACTGGGCAAGATGCTGGTAGGATCGATCCTGCCGACATCCGGCAACGTGCGGCTTGATCTGATGGATCTGCGCAATTGGGACGAGCGCCAGCTGGGCGAGAACATCGGCTATCTGCCGCAGGACGTGCAGCTCTTTCCCGGATCGATCAAGAACAACATCGCCCGGATGCGCGCTGGCGCCAAGGATGAGGATATCCATCGCGCCGCCCTGCTGGCTGATGTACACGACATGATCGCTTCCCTGCCCCATGGGTATGAAACCATGGTTGCGGCGGATGGCTCACCCCTGTCCGGCGGCCAGAAACAACGGATCGCCCTAGCGCGGGCGTTCTTTGGCAATCCGCGCTTTCTGGTTCTGGACGAGCCGAACTCCAACCTCGACACCTCTGGCGACCAGGCTCTGGCCAATGCCATCCGCCACGCAGGCGAAGCAGGCATCACGGTGGTCGTGATCACGCAGAAGCCTTCACTGCTGAGCGTGGTGGACAAGATCATGCTGCTCGCGGATGGCAATATCGTTCTGTTCGGCGAACGCCAGCAAGTGCTGCAAAAACTGTCGGAACGCACCTCGGGTGGCAAGCTTCCGTCGCAAGGCAATGGAGGGCCGCGCAATGTCTGACATGACTGCATATGTCGCGCCTGCAGAATGGTACGAGGACGTGCCTCGCTCGGTCAAAAAACACGTCAGCTTCGGGCTTTTCCTTTTGGTCTTTGGCATTGGCGGGTTTGGTCTCTGGGCCTTCATGGCGCCTCTGGCCGCTGCGGTCATTTCGCAGGGCAGCTTCGTTGCCACCGGCAGCAACAAGATCGTGCAGCACCTTGAAGGCGGGATTATCAAGGCCATTCTCGTCGAAGAAGGCGAAAACGTCGTCGCAGGACAACCCATTGTCCTGCTGGATGAAACCTCTGCCCTTGCGACCGAACGAGAGCTTTTCTTGCGTCAGGTTCGACTTGAAGCGATGGAGACCCGGATCCTTGCCGAATACAATCGCAAGGACACGCTGGTCTATCCGCCAAAGCTGGAACAGCTGCGCTCTGACTTCAATGTGGCAGCGATGCTTGATGGGCAGCAGATCGTCTTCAACGCCGCCACCCAGCAGTTGCGCAACGACATAAACCTGCTCAATCAAAGCATCGAAGCGCTCAGGGACAGGTCGTCCGGCTACGAGAAACAACTGATCGCCACCCGTGCGCAGCTGGAGATCCTCGAGGAGGACTCCGAGGCCAAGGAACAATTGCTGGAAAAGGGGCTTGTGCGAAAGACCGAATACAACACCCTGCGCCGGGCGCTTGCCGAAGCCAAAGGGCAGATCGGGCGGTTGGAGTCGGAGGTCGACGAGACCGCCTCCCTGTCGCGTCGCTACGAGTCACAGATCACGCAGACCATCAACGAACGACAAAGCGCTGCGCTGGATGAGTTGCAGGCGGTACAATCCGAGCTTGAAAGCGTCCGCGAACAGGCCCGCAAGGCTGAGAGCGTCCTCAACCGAACCGAAATCGTCGCGCCGGTCTCGGGCACCGTCATTCGTCTGCATTATCATACGGCCGGTGGCGTCGTCGAAAGCGGCAAGGCCATTCTGGAAATCCTGCCCACCGGCGAGCCGCTGATCATCGAGGTCCAGATCCCGCGCACTGAAATTGATGTGGTCCGCAAAGGTCAGGCCGCGACCGTCAGGCTGACGGCACTGAACCAACGCACCACACCCATTCTGCAGGGCGAGGTCTACTATGTCTCTGCGGATGCGATCCTGGATCGCTCGCAGGAGCTGCCTCAGGAAATCTACGTGGCACGTATCTCGGTCGCACCGAGCGAGCTGGACCGTGTACGCGGCTTCACGCCCACACCGGGCATGCCCGCCCAGATCATGATTCAGACCCAGAACCGGACATTCATCCAATATCTGATGAAGCCTGTCGCAGACAGCATGATCCGGGCCTTCAGGGAACAGTGATCGGGAACAGCGGTGGTCACATCAGATTACCGGAGCTGTTAGTCAAATCGCGTGCGCCCGCTGGCTGAACGGCAGGCGTCGCCCTCTGGCGCCAACCGGGCCGCCAAGACGGCGGCCCGACCGTTATTCCGCAGCCACCGCGGCAGAGCTGGTGGGGCGATAGTTCAGGATCGGGGACAACCAGCGTTCCGCTTCGGCCAGATCCATTCCCTTGCGCACGGCATAATCCGCCACCTGATCGCGCTCGACCTTGGCCACGCCAAAGTAATAAGCCTCGGGATGACCGAGATAGAGCCCGGACACCGATGACCCCGGCCACATTGCCATGCTTTCGGTCAGCTCAACGCCTGTGTTCGCCTCCGCATCAAGCAGATCAAAAAGCGTCCGCTTCTCGGTGTGGTCCGGTTGCGCAGGGTAACCGGGGGCGGGGCGAATACCATCATAGGGCTCACCGATCAGCTCCTGCGGCTCAAACTGCTCATCCTTTGCATAGCCCCAGTGCTCGCGCCGCACCTGCTGGTGCAGCATCTCAGCCATGGCCTCTGCAAACCGATCCGCAAGCGCCTTGACCATGATCGCACCATAGTCGTCTCCGGCTTTCTCAAAGCGCTCGGAAATCGCCAGTTCCTCCGGCCCCGCCGTGACCACAAAGCCACCAACCCAATCGGGCGTGCCTTCCGGCGCGACGAAATCCGCAAGCGCCAGATTGGGGCTGTCCTTGCGCTTGGAGGTCTGCTGGCGCAGCGTGTGCAGCGTGGCCAGCGTCTCGGTGCGCGCATCGTTCTGGAACAGACGAATGTCATCCCCGACCGCGTTGGCGGGCCAGAACCCCACAACCGCGCGCGGTCCGAACCAGTTTTCGTCGATGATCTGCTTCAGCATCGCCTGTGCGTCCTGAAACAGGTTGCGCGCCGCCTCGCCATATTTCTCGTGCTCGAGAATACGCGGATAGACGCCCTTCAACTCCCACGTCTGAAAGAACGGCGTCCAGTCAATGTAGCGGGCGATCTCCGCAAGATCCCAGCCCTCGATCACGCGCGCGCCGGTAAAGGACGGCGCGGTTGCGGAATAGTCGGACCAGTCGATCTTCATCGCATTGGCGCGCGCCGCCTCCAGCGGCAGGCGCTGCTTGGCCCGCTCCGCGCGTTCGTGGCGCTCTGTCACTTCGGAATATTCTGTGCGGATGCCGTCGATATAGGGCTGCTTCTGCGTCTTGCTAAGCAGCGCAGACACCACCCCAACCGCGCGACTGGCGTCGGTGACATAGATCGCCTGGCTCTTGGTATAGTTCGGCGCGATCTTGACGGCGGTATGCACCTTGGAGGTTGTGGCCCCGCCGATCAGCAGGGGCACGTCGAACGCCTCCCGCTCCATTTCCGAAGCCAGATGCACCATCTCGTCCAGCGATGGGGTGATCAGACCGGACAGGCCGATGATATCCACATTATGGGCCTTAGCCTCTTCGAGGATCTTTTGCGGCGGCACCATCACCCCAAGGTCGATGATCTCGTAATTGTTGCAGGCCAGAACAACGCCGACGATATTCTTGCCGATGTCGTGCACATCGCCTTTTACCGTGGCCATCAGCACGCGCCCGGCGCTCTCACGCTGCCCCTCGTCCTGCGCTTCCATATAGGGCAGCAGAACTGCAACCGCCTGCTTCATCACGCGGGCCGATTTCACCACCTGCGGCAGGAACATCTTGCCGGCGCCAAACAGGTCGCCCACCACATTCATGCCCGCCATCAGCGGCCCCTCGATCACATCGAGCGGTTTGTCTGCGGCCACACGCGCCGCTTCGGTGTCTTCATCGACAAATTCGGTGATCCCGTTGACCAGCGCATGCTCCAGCCGCTTTTCGACCGGCCATTCCCGCCAGGCGAGATCGCGTTTCTTCTCTTCGCGCTTGTTGCCCTTGAAGCGCTCCGCGATGTCGAGAAGGTTCTCGGTCGCACTCTCCCCATTGGCCGGGGTGCGGTTCAGGACCACATCCTCGCAGGCCTCGCGCAGATCGGCGTCAATCTGGTCATAGACCACCAGTTGCCCCGCGTTGACGATGCCCATGTCCATGCCCGCCTGAATGGCGTGATACAGGAACACCGCATGCATCGCCTCGCGCACCGGGTCATTGCCACGAAAGCTGAACGACAGGTTGGAGACCCCGCCAGAGATGTGACAATGCGGCAGGTTTTCCCGGATCCAGCGCGTCGCCTCGATGAAATCAACGCCGTAATTGTCGTGTTCGTCGATCCCCGTGGCCACGGCAAAGACGTTGGGATCAAAGATGATATCCTCGGGGGGAAAGCCAACCTTCTCGGTCAGGATCCGGTAGGCGCGGGCGCAGATCTCGGTCTTGCGTTCAAAACTGTCCGCCTGCCCCGTCTCGTCAAAGGCCATGACCACCACGGCGGCACCGTAAGCAAGGCACAGGCTGGCCTGATGCAGAAACGCCTCCTCGCCTTCCTTCAGCGAAATCGAATTGACCACCGGCTTGCCCTGCACACATTGCAGACCCGCCTCGATCACCTCCCATTTGGAGCTGTCGATCATCACCGGCACGCGGGCGATGTCAGGCTCTGCCGCAACCAGATTGAGGAAGTCGACCATCACCTGTTTGGAGTCGATCAGCCCCTCGTCCATGTTGACGTCGATGATCTGGGCGCCGTTCTCCACCTGATCGCGGGCCACATCCAGCGCGGTGGCATAGTCGCGGTTGGTAATCAGCTTTCGGAACTTGGCCGAACCAGTGACATTGGTGCGCTCGCCCACGTTGACGAACGGGATGTCCTTGGTGAGCACAAAGGGTTCCAGCCCCGAAAGGCGCAGCAGCGGATCAGACATTGTTGGTCCCTCTTGGTTTGCGCGGCGCATAGGGGGCCACTTGCTCGGCGATGGCGCGGATATGCTCGGGCGTGGTGCCGCAGCAGCCCCCCACCACATTCACCAGCCCCTCTTTCGCAAAGACCGCGACCTTGCTGGCGGTGTCGTCCGGTTCCTCGTCATATTGACCAAAGGCATTGGGCAGACCGGCGTTCGGATAGGCGCAGATCATGGTTTCGGCAACGCCCGACAATTCCGCCAGATGCGGCCGCATGGCATCGGCACCAAGGGCGCAGTTCAATCCCACGGTAAAGGGGCGCGCGTGGCGCACCGAATGCCAGAAGGCGGTCGGGGTCTGACCCGACAGTGTCCGCCCCGAGGCATCGGTAATCGTGCCCGAAATCATCAGCGGCAGGCGACGGCCGATCTTGGCGAAACTCTCAAACGCGGCAAACAGCGCCGCCTTGGCGTTCAACGTGTCAAAGATGGTTTCGATCAGGATCAGGTCGGACCCGCCCTCGATCAGCCCGTCGATCTGCTGACCATAGGCACGGCGCAGATCATCGAAGGTGACCGCGCGGTAACCGGGATCATTCACATCCGGGCTGATGGAGGCGGTTCGGTTGGTCGGTCCAACAGCCCCCGCCACGTAGCGCGGGCGGCCATCCTCGGCTTGCGCCCGATCCGCCGCGCGCCGCGCCACCTGCGCGCCTGCGACGTTCAGGTCATGTACCGCCGTCTCCAACCCATAGTCCGCCTGCGCAATGGTGGTGGAGGAAAACGTGTTGGTTTCAAGAATATCCGCCCCCGCCAGAGCGAACTGCAGCTGGATATCCTCCACCGCCTTGGGCTGGGTCAGTACCAAAAGGTCGTTGTTGCCTTTTTGCGGATGGTCCGATTGGTGGTGTCTGCACCCCGGCCCGTGAATGTGGCCATTGGCAGTAAAATCCTCCTCGGTCATGTTCAGGGTCTGAATCATCGTCCCCATGGCACCATCCAGCACGAGGATGCGATCTCGGGCGGCGGCGTCTAGGGCTTTGAAACTGTCGGTGATCGGGAGGGAAAAATTGATCATATCGGTCCTATCATATCGAGGTGCCTCGATACCGAACATCGCCGATCACAATCAAATGCATAATCTGCGACAACAACATGAGGTTCATTCATGTTCAGCCAAACTGCCTTCCTCGCACCCTGCCCGCCCGCCCTCGCTGAGCGAGACCGGAAAACGGACAAAGCACCGCACCTTCCCCAATCGCATTGGGCCCAGCCGGGACCACGCATACTGCGAACCCGGCCAGCAGAATTGGAGGGCAAAAACGGAGGGTCGTTGAGCAAGCACGTGTGCTCGGACGAAGGCGAACTGAAGGGAGAGCGAATAAGCGGCAACTGCTGAGCTCTATGTCTTCCCGAGGCGGACGAACAGGACACATCCCGTTGCTGAAGGGTAAACGGCGCAAAGACCGCAGCCCTCTATAAAATTGCTCGACATACTGGCGCCCTATGAAGAACGAAGGTGGTGATGGTGGACGGAATGATACCGAAGGAGGTGAAGGTGCGCGCGATCACGATCCCGGGTTTCTCATCCGAGCGACTGAACTGACCTGACGCGCTCCGTGCCAAGACGGTTGAAAAGATCCCAGCTGGAGCCGGGATGCGCGAAACGGCTGAGTAGATCGGCGCGAAAAGATCATTGGTCGCTCTCTGAGTTGTGAAGGCCGATACGTCCGCGAAGAACCCAGCTCTTGCAGAGGTCGTTGCTCCGGCGGCCCATTATGCTGGATGCCCCCCCTGCACCTTTGTTTGAAAGCTGGTCTCTGGGGGCACATTCCTGTCCGGATGTGTCAGCTCCGGTGCCATGTCGCGACAGCATGCAGTCTGCCACACAGAGATGAACGCGCGCCGATCAGGGCGCGCGCTCTATTGGCAACGGGATGCGAGGCTCTGCCTCGCGCTCCGAGATATTTATTAAAAGCTGAAGGGGGCGGTCGGCCTGTCGCCCGCTGATGTGGTTATTCGGCGGCCTGCGGCGCGGCCATCATGCGATCCACGGTCGCCACAGCGACGGTATCGGGACTGACATTCTGCGCTTTGGCTTCGGTCAGGATGCGGATCATCGTCTGGTCGAGTGCTGCGAGTTTCTCGTCTACGAAACCACTGCGGTCCGAGATCTTCAGGATCTCGGTGGCGACATTGATGATGCCACCGCCATTGGCCACGAAATCCGGAGCGTAGAGAATTCCGCGCGCGTGCAGCGCCTTGGCATCCTCCGGGGTGGCGAGCTGGTTGTTGGCGCCCCCCGCCACGATGGAGGTCCTGAGCTGCGGGATGGTTTGGTCGTTGAGAATGCCGCCGATGGCGCAGGGAGCAAAGATATCGGCCTCGACGCCATAGATCGCGTCCAGCGCCACCGGGGTGGCGTCAAAGGCCTTTACAGCGGCGGCGACCCGCACCGGGTCGATATCGGTGACGATCAGATTTGCCCCGGCCTGGCGCAGCAAGCCAGCCAGATGCCAGCCCACATGGCCAAGCCCCTGCAGGCTGACGGAGCGACCGGTCAGATCCGAGCTGCCGTGGCGGGCGGCATGTGTGGTGCGGATGGCGTTGAAGATGCCGCGTGCGGTGATCGGTGAGGGATCGCCGCTGGCAAACTCACCTGCGGGCAGGCCGGCGACATAGGCCGTCTCCTCGCCTATCACCGACATGTCCTCGGGCGTTACCCCCATGTCTTCGGCGGTGAAATACTGCCCCTTCAGGCTCTCGATGGCGCGGCCAAAGGCGCGCAGCAGGTCGGGCGTTTTCTGCGTCGCCGGGTCGGCGATGATCACAGCCTTGCCGCCGCCCAGCGGCAGGCCAGCCGCGGCGTTCTTGTAGGTCATGCCGGCGGAGAGGCGGGAGACATCCTCCAGCGCGGCCTCGAAGGTTTCATAGGGTCGCATCCGCAGCCCACCGGCTGCAGGGCCAAGCTGGGTGGAGTGGATGGCGATGAGACCGAGGAGCCCACTGTCGGGATCTTCGACGCGGTGGATTGCCTCGTGGGTGGAACTGGGAATCAAGGTCATGGTCATAGCTGCTCCTCCTGCCTGTTGGGCGACCATATCCTGAGGTGGACGCCGAAATTCTCCAATTGCAGTTTGTTTTCCTGTAGTATTTAGAGGAATCCTCCAAAACTCTCTGGATTATGGGTGAAAATCATGGATGCTCTCGACCGGAAGATCATTTCCGCACTGCAGCGGGACGGACGCATGACCATGGCGGATCTGTCGGAGGCAGTGGGACTGTCGCCAACGCCCTGCGCCCGGCGGGTGGCCAACCTTGAGAAAACCGGCGTCATTGTGGGCTATGGCGCGCGGGTCGACCAGACCAAGTTGGGCCTGCCGGTCACCATCTTTGTCGCGGTGGAGCTGGAGCGGCAATCCCGGGATGCGCTGCAAAAGTTCGAGGCCGCCGTGCGCCGGTTCGATCAGGTCATGGAGTGCTACTTGATGACCGGCACCCGCGATATTCTGCTCAGGGTGGTGGCGGCGAGCCTGAGTGACTTTGATGATTTCCTGGAAAATCGCCTGATGTGTGTGCCCGGCATCCGCAACACCCGGTCGAGTTTTACGCTGCGCACAATGGTTCAGCGCAGCGCATTGCCCGAGCGTGTAACCCGTGCTTGATCCCTAGCGCGCTCGGAATTCCACATGCATTCGCACGCCAGAACCGTTAGGCTGCCTCTCAATGGATCTGGCATATCCGGTCTGCGGAGAAATGCCGGGCACCGTCCGCCCTTCGGGCGCAACTTGAGCAGAGCGAAAGACAGGACCAATGGCAAATTCCAAACCTATGACTCAGCACCCCACCGGGACGCCTGATGTGACGCCCACACCCGAGGATGCGGCGGATACATCATCGACGCCATCCAGTCAGGCGGACCCGAGCACAACGTCTGAAGTGCTGGATTTGCGCAAGAAAGAACTGATAGATCAGGTGGTTGAACGCACCGGTGTGAAGAAGCGAGACGCCAAGCCGGTGATCGAAGCGATGCTGGCGGTTTTGGGAGAGGCGATCAGTGCGGAGCGTTCGGCCAATCTGGAACCGCTTGGAAAGCTGCGCGTCACCCGCAGCAAGGACACACCGAACGGGCGTTTGCATGTCTGTCGCTTGCGTCGAAAAAAGGCCGTCTCTGAAAAACCGACCGAGGAGACAAAAACTGCGCCGGCCCCTCTTGCAGAGCGTGACGGCTGACGTTAATACCCTGTCTCACGGGTGATTAGCTCAGTGGTAGAGCGCTTCGTTCACATCGAAGATGTCAGGAGTTCAAATCTCTTATCACCCACCATATTTTCAGAATATTTGCTGATCTCGTACGAACCTGGCTTAGACCTGATAGGTGATGGCGACGTTGGAGAGCCCTAGGTACTGGGCCACTATCCCAAGCTGGATGCTTTTAGCCACCATGGCAACAGAGGCAGAGTGCCGGATAATCTGTAAGTAAGGTCACATCGTGAAGGCGCGCGCGTTCAGATGCCACCTCAAAGCCATTGCGAAGGCTCTCAACTGGTCCTGCAACATACTCGATCACATAATCTGATAGGGCCGCGTCATGAGCTGTTTGTAACACTGCGCGATTTCCCGCATTCATTGGAACGATGGCGCGCAGTTTCCTCAATTTGGCGGCGCCCACGCACAGGGTGATGTCACCTCGCTGAAAATCAACGTGATCCCAAGTCAGATCCAACCGATCAGGCGCGGGAAAGGCCCCCGTGGATCCCCCTCGCTTGCCCTCCCGGCGAGGCCGCCATCTGCTGCATTGGGTCGCCAAGTGACCCTCATCGCACAACCAGGCACAGACCACACGTAGACCGGCCGGACGCAAAAAGGGCGCCCCAGGATGGGACGCCCCGATATTCAAAGCCGCAGATGCGACGGTCAGTGGGCCGTAGCGCCACTCTTGTCGTCGCCTTTCAGCGCGGCCGCAGCGGCGGCGGCCTCTTCGGCCTCCTCGTCCCACTCGATCGGGTCCGGCGCACGCACCAGAGCGATCTTCAGCACTTCGGACACGTTCTCGACAGGGATGATCTCCAGCCCTTCTTTCACGTTGTCCGGAATCTCCGGCAGGTCTTTTTCGTTCTCCTTGGGGATGAGAACGGTCTTGATCCCACCGCGCAGCGCCGCCAGCAGTTTTTCCTTCAGACCACCGATCGCCAGCGCATGGCCCCGCAGGGTGACCTCGCCTGTCATCGCGATATCCTTGCGCACCGGAATGCCCGTCAGCACAGACACGATGGAGGTCACCATCGCCAGACCAGCCGAAGGGCCATCCTTGGGCGTCGCGCCTTCGGGGACGTGGACGTGAATGTCCCATTTGTCAAAGCGCGGCGGCTTGATGCCCAGGCGCGGCGAGACTGAGCGCACATAAGAGCTGGCCGCCTCGATCGATTCCTTCATCACATCGCCCAGCTTGCCGGTGGTCTTCATCCGACCCTTGCCCGGCAGGCGCAGCGCCTCGATGGATAGCAGCTCACCACCGACGGAGGTATAGGCCAGCCCGGTCACCACACCGACCTGATCCTCCAGCTCCGCCAGACCGTAGCGATATTTCGCAACGCCAAGGAAATCATCCAGATTATCCTTGGACACCGAAACCGTTTCCGCCTGTTTCTTGACGATGGAGGTCAGCGCCTTGCGGGCCACCTTGGCAATTTCGCGTTCGAGGTTCCGCACACCGGCCTCGCGAGTGTAGGTGCGGATGATCTCGGTCAGCGCATCGTCCGACAGTTCGAATTCCTTGGCCTTGAGGCCGTGGTTCTTCACCTGTTTGGAGATCAGGTGCTGCTTGGCGATCTCGCGCTTTTCGTCCTCGGTGTAGCCCGACAGCGGAATGATCTCCATCCGGTCCAAGAGCGGCCCCGGCATGTTGTAGCTGTTCGAGGTGGTCAGGAACATCACGTTCGAGAGGTCGTATTCGACCTCCAGATAGTGGTCCACGAAAGTGCCGTTCTGTTCCGGATCAAGCACTTCGAGCATCGCCGAGGCCGGATCGCCCCGGAAGTCCTGACCCATCTTGTCGATCTCATCCAAGAGGATCAGCGGGTTGGTGGTCTTGGCCTTCTTCAGCGCCTGGATGATCTTGCCCGGCATGGAGCCAATGTAGGTCCGGCGGTGACCGCGGATCTCGGACTCGTCGCGCACGCCACCCAGAGAAATCCGGATGAACTCACGGCCCGTCGCCTTGGCCACGGACTTGCCCAGCGAGGTCTTACCCACGCCCGGAGGGCCAACGAGGCAGAGGATCGGGCCCTTGAGCTTGGCCGAGCGCTGCTGCACCGCGAGATATTCGACGATACGCTCTTTGACCTTTTCAAGGCCGTAGTGATCCTTGTCGAGGATGTCCTGCGCGCGGTTCAGATCCTTTTTGACGCGGGATTTTGTGCCCCACGGGATCGACAGCATCCAGTCGAGGTAGTTGCGCACGACGGTCGCTTCGGCCGACATCGGCGACATGTTCTTGAGCTTCTTCATCTCGGCATCGGCCTTTTCGCGGGCCTCTTTCGACAGTTTTGTCGCCTCGATCTTTTCTTCCAGCTCAACGATTTCGCCGGCGCCGTCCTCACCGTCGCCCAGTTCCTTCTGAATGGCCTTCATCTGCTCATTCAGGTAATATTCGCGCTGGGTCTTCTCCATCTGCGTCTTGACGCGGGTCTTGATCTTTTTCTCGACCTGCAGCACCGACAGTTCGGACTGCATCAGGGCATAGACCTTCTCCAGCCGCTCGCTGACCGGCAGGGTTTCCAGAAGCTCCTGCTTGCGGTCCACCTCGATACCAAGGTGACCGGCAACCAGATCCGCCAGTTTCGCCGGTTCGGTGGTCTCGCCCACGGCGGTCAGCGCCTCTTCGGGGATGTTCTTGCGCACTTTGGCGTAGCGCTCGAACTCATCACCCACGGTCCGCAGCAGCGCCTCGGTGGTGGTCACATCGCCGGGCATCTCCGCCAGCGCCTCGGCACGTGCCTCGAAGAAGGTGTCATTGTCCAGGAACTCGGTGATCTTTACACGCTGCTGCCCCTCGACCAGCACCTTCACGGTGCCATCGGGCAGTTTCAGCAGCTGCAGCACATTGGCCAGCACGCCGGTGCGATAGATACCATCCTGATCCGGATCGTCCTCGGAGGGGTCGATCTGGCTGGACAAGAGAATCTGCTTGTCATCGGACATCACCTCTTCGAGGGCGTGCACCGACTTCTCCCGACCCACGAACAGCGGCACGATCATGTGGGGGAAGACCACGATATCGCGCAGCGGCAGAACGGGGTAGGAGGAATTGAGAGGCTCTTGCATACTCGGTCCTTTTTTTTGGCAAGACGTCCAGGCCCCGTTTCATCGGCAACCGCGGTCGTCTCCTAACTCGGATTGTTTATTTGGTCAGGCTGATCGAGTTATTCAACCGCCGCGTCTCAAGCTTTGCCCTTTAGAATGCCCTGAGCATGACCTGACCACAAGGGCGCAAATGGTGAAACGGTGAGCAAAGCCCTAACGCCGCTCATCAATGCCGCTTGGCACATTCGAGACAGGCCTGGCTTGGATATTCCAGGCTTTTTGCGGGCGTTGTGCAGCAGGCGGATCCTCCCGCCTGCTGCGTCTTGATACCCTGACGGAGGGGCAGAGTCTGGGCCTATTCCGCCGCCTGCAACTCCAGCGTGGGATAGTCGGTGAACCCTTCGTCTCCACCGCCATAAAAACTCGCTTGATCGCCTTCCGCCAAGGGAGCGTCCGCCTTGAGGCGCGCCACCAGATCCGGGTTGGAGATGAAGGGGCGACCGAAGGCCACCAGATCCACCGCGCCGCTTTCGGTCCGGGCCAAGGCCGTTTCACGGTCATAGCCGTTATTGGCCATGTAGGTCCCGGTGTAGAGCTGGCGCAGAGTCTCAAAATCCCCCTCGCGCGCGCCTCCGGTGTCCCCTTCGATCAGGTGCAGATAGGCCAGCCCATAAGTGTTCAGCCGTTCGATCAGCGGGGTGTAGTGGGCCACCGGGTCGCTGTCAGAGACATCGTTAAAGCTGGCAAAGGGCGACAGACGCACGCCAATGCGGCCCGGCTCCCAGACGGTGGCCAATGCGTCCAAGACCTCAAACAGGAAACGCGCCCGATTTTCTGCCGATCCGCCATAAGCGTCGGTGCGGGTGTTGACCCCATCCTTGAGGAATTGTTCCAGCAAATAGCCATTGGCGGCATGCAGCTCAACGCCGTCAAATCCAGCATCCTTGGCGTATTTCGCGGCCTGAACGTAGTCTTCGATCACGCGCTGGATGCCTGCAACGGTCAGCGCCTCGGGCGTCGCGGTCGGCTCAAACCCCGCATGCGTGAAGGTCTGAGCATCGGCCGCCTGATCGGTGGGCCCAACAGCCTTTACGCCCTCGGGCAGAAGCGAGTCATGGGTGATCCGCCCCACATGCCACAGCTGGATCACGATCTTGCCGCCCTTGGCATGCACCGCATCGGTGACCTTGCGCCATGCTGCCGCCTGCGCGGCGGTGTGGATGCCGGGGGTCTGGATATAGCCCTTGGCCTCGGCACTGATCTGACTGCCTTCGGTGATGATCAGACCGGCGCTGGCACGTTGGGCATAGTATTCGACGTGACGGTCGAGCACCTCTCCGGTGCTGTCGTCGGCACGGTTGCGCGTCAGCGGCGCCATCACCACGCGGTTGGTCAACTCAAGGGCACCGGCGGTGTTTGCGGCAAACAGTTTCTGGCTCACGGGGAGTATCCTTCGCTCAAAGCATCCAGCAACAGGAATGTTGCCTCACAAGAGCTGAGCATCCCACCTCTGCCTTTCAACCCTCCAGCAATGAGAATGTTTTGGGACCCCCAAAAACTCGCGTGATCGCCCCCTTCGCCCCGCAAACATGCAATAAAATATCTCATGATATCAAAATTTTAAAAGGCCACCTCAAAGGGCGGCCTTTTGAAGTTCACAAAGAGGTGCGCGACTACCCACCCCTGCGGCGGGCCGGGTTCAAACCCGCGCGGGTCACAAGGGTTCGATATCGCCTTGTGCACGATTGTCGTGAAAATTCTTCTGCCAGGCCTCAAATGTGCCCGCTGCGATTGACTCGCGCATGCCTGCCATGATGTCCTGAAAGTAATGCAGATTGTGCCATGTCAGAAGCATACCGGAGATCATCTCGTTCGACCGGAACACGTGGTGCAGATAGGCGCGCGAATAATTGCTGCATGCCGGGCAGCTGCAGTTTTCATCCAGCGGACGCGGGTCGTCCTGATGGCGGGCGTTCTTGATGTTAACCACACCGTGCCGGGTGAAGGCCTGTCCGGTGCGCCCCGAACGCGAGGGCAGCACGCAGTCCATCATGTCGATGCCACGCGCCACCGCGCCCACGATGTCGTCGGGCTTGCCCACCCCCATCAGATAGCGCGGCTTGTCCTGAGGCAGCATGTCGGGCGCATAGTCCAGACAACCAAACATGGCCTCCTGGCCCTCGCCCACCGCAAGGCCGCCGACCGCGTAGCCGTCAAAGCCGACCTTGGTGAGCGCCTCGGCGCTTTCCTCGCGAAAATCCTTCTCCAGCCCGCCCTGCTGAATGCCAAACAGCGCATAGCCCGGACGATCTCCGAAGGCCTCGCGCGAGCGTTCCGCCCATCGCATCGACAGGCGCATGCTCTCGGCGATGCGATCCCGGTCGGCGGGCAGCGCGGGGCATTCGTCGAAACACATCACAATGTCAGAACCCAACAGCCGCTGGATCTCCATCGAGCGTTCCGGCGTCAGCTCATGCCGCGAGCCGTCGATGTGGCTCTTGAAGGTGACGCCCTTCTCGGTCAGCTTGCGCAGCCCTGCCAGCGACATCACCTGAAAGCCACCGGAGTCGGTCAGGATCGGCCGGTCCCAGTTCATGAACTTGTGCAAACCTCCCAAGCGGTCGATCCGCTCCGCAGTGGGGCGCAGCATCAGATGGTAGGTATTGCCCAAGAGGATGTCGGCCCCGGTGGCACGTACGCTTTCCGGCATCATCGCCTTGACCGTGGCAGCGGTGCCGACCGGCATGAAGGCAGGCGTGCGGATGTCGCCGCGCGGTGTGTGGATTACACCTGTGCGGGCCTTGCCGTCCGTTGCTGTCATTTCAAAGTTGAAAAGCTCTGCCATCTCATGTTCCTGCGTCAGTCTGCACACCGCTCAGGCGGTGATTCCCCCCTAATGCCAAGGAGACGTCTCCATGTCCACAGATGACCCGAACCAGAATCTGCGTCTTGGGTGGGAGGAATGGGTCAGATTGCCGACGCTCGGCCTGCCCGCCCTGCGCGCCAAGATCGACACCGGCGCGCGGACCTCTGCCCTGCATGCCACCGATATCGAGACCTTCGGTCCACAGAATGCGCCCAAGGTGCGTTTTACCGTACATCCCATTCCGGGGCGCGATGACTTGCTCATTCCCTGCTCGGCCAGGATCAAGGACCGGCGCGAGGTGACCTCCTCCAACGGGGATCGCGAGCTGCGCTATGTGATCGAGACCGACCTTGAGATCGGCGGCGTGACCTGGCCGGTGGAGGTGACGCTGACAGACCGGCGCGGCATGGCGCTGCATATGCTGCTGGGTCGTCAGGCGCTGACCGAGAACATCTCCATCGTACCGTCGGAACGCTATTGCCAGCCGGAGCTGGACTACTCCGTCTATGCCACCCCGGCGATCCGCAAGAAGGCGCCCAACCGCGCCCTGCGCATCGCGGTGCTGAGCCGCGAGGACAATTACTCCACCCGCCGTCTGGTCGAAGAGGGCGAAAACCGAGGCCACTCGGTGGAGGTCATCGACACCACCCGCTGCTACATGTCGATCAACGCGCTGGCGCCCGAGATCCACTATGACGGCAAGCGCCTGCCACGCTATGACGCGGTGATCCCGCGCATCGGCGCGTCGGTCACCCAATATGGCACCGCGCTCTTGCGGCAGTTCGAGACCATTGGCACCTATTGCGTCAACGGCAGCGCCGGCATCACCGCCAGCCGCGACAAGCTGCACGCGCATCAGCTCTTGGCACGCCACAAGATCGGCATGCCGCCCACCGCCTTCGCCGCCTCGCCCAAGGACACCAACGCGCTGATCGACATCGTCGGCGGTGCGCCCCTGATCGTGAAGCTCTTGGAAAGCACCCAAGGCAAGGGCGTGGTGCTGGCGGAGACCAAGAAGGCCGCTGAATCCGTCATCACCGCCTTTCGCGGTCTCAAGGCAAACTTTCTGGTGCAGCAATTTGTGAAGGAGGCCGCCGGAGTCGACATCCGCTGTTTCGTGGTGGGCTCCAAGGTGGTCGCGGCGATGAAACGCTCCGGTGCCGAGGGCGATTTTCGCTCCAACCTGCACCTGGGCGGCAGCGCCGTGTCGGTCCGCATCACCAAGGAGGAACGCTCCACCGCGATCCGCGCCGCCAAGTGTTTCGGCCTCGGTGTGGC
This sequence comes from Tritonibacter sp. SIMBA_163, assembly GCF_046535935.1. NCBI lineage: Bacteria > Pseudomonadati > Pseudomonadota > Alphaproteobacteria > Rhodobacterales > Paracoccaceae > Tritonibacter > Tritonibacter sp. SIMBA_163. Next base: position 249,393 of record NZ_JAWJBP010000004.1, on the reverse strand, counting down.
GGGCGTCGACCTGCTGCGCTCGGAAACCGGGCCCAAGGTGCTGGAGGTCAATTCCTCGCCCGGGCTGGAGGGGATCGAGAAGACCTCCAAGAAAGACATGGCCGCATTGATCCATGACGAGATCGAGGCCAACGTCCGCCCCACCCCGCTGCGCAGCCGCAAGGCGCTCGAGAACGCGGCCGAGTAATCGGGGGCACAGAGGGTCGCGCTTTCCCCTTGACCCGGCACCGGGCAAGGGGGACGTTGCCGCCCAACGCTGTTTTACATCCGGATTTTTCCCATGAACGAACAAGAGATCATCGACGCCCTCTCTGGCGGTCTGCTGTATATCCTCGGGGCCGTTTTCCTGATTATCGTGATCTTCAAAGGGGTGCGCATTGTGCCCCAGTCGGAGAAATTCGTGGTCGAGCGCTTTGGTCGGCTCAAGGCGGTGCTGGGGCCGGGCATCAACTTCATCGTGCCCTTCCTCGACGTGGTGCGCCACAAGGTCTCCATCCTCGAACGTCAGCTGCCCAACGCCAGCCAGGACGCCATCACCCGCGACAACGTGCTGGTGGAGATCGACACCTCGGTGTTCTACCGCATCCTGGAGCCGGAAAAGACCGTCTACCGCATCCGCGATGTGGATGGGGCGATTTCCACCACCGTGGCGGGCATCGTGCGCGCCGAGATCGGCAAGATGGATCTGGACGAGGTGCAATCCAACCGCTCGCAACTGATCGGCGAGATCAAGCGCAGCGTCGAAAGTGCAGTGGATGACTGGGGCATCGAAGTGACCCGCGCCGAGATCCTCGATGTGAACCTCGATCAGGCCACCCGCGATGCGATGCTGCAGCAGCTCAACGCCGAACGCGCCCGCCGCGCCCATGTGACCGAGGCCGAGGGCAAGAAACGGGCGGTGGAACTCTCTGCTGATGCAGAGCTTTATGCCGCCGAACAGACCGCCAAGGCGCGTCGCATTCAGGCCGAGGCCGAGGCCTTTGCCACCGAGGTCGTGGCCAAGGCGATCGCCGAAAACGGCCTCGCCGCCGCGCAGTATCAGGTGGCGCTGAAACAGGTCGAGGCGCTGAATGCGCTTGGCAATGGTGACGGCAAGCAGACCATCATCGTGCCCGCCCAGGCGATCGAGGCCTTTGGCAACGCCTTCAACATGCTGAAGGGCAAGTAATGGGCGCGCTCTGGTCACTGTGGTGGATCTGGGGCGCGCTGGCGCTGGTGCTGGGCATTGCCGAGATCCTGCTGCCGGGGTTCATCTTCCTCGGCTTCGCCATCGGCGCGGTCTGCGTGGCCGTGCTTTTGCTGATGTCACTGAGCGTGTCGCTGCCGCTGCTGTTGCTGGTCTTCGCTGCCCTGTCTCTGGTGGCGTGGCTGATGCTGAGGCGCCTGTTCGCCCTGCCCAAAGGCCAGGTGAAGACCTTTGACACGGATATCAACGACTGAGCGCGGCCCCTCAGTCTGTTTCGGGCCAGAACACGGAGGTCGAGTGCGTTCGGGCACTGGACCTCCGTGCCTTCATTTCCTATATAAACAGTCAGAAACCTGATCGAGAGTCCTGAATGACCGACGCATCCGAACCGCTTGAGGGCACGCCACTTATTGCGCCCTCCTCCGTGTCCCATCCGCTCTACGAGCCGGTGGTCGAAGCCTGCCGCACCGTGTATGACCCGGAAATCCCGGTTAATATCTACGAGCTTGGCCTGATCTACACCGTTGAAATTTCAGAAGAAAACGACGTGAAGATCATCATGACCCTGACCGCGCCCGGCTGCCCTGTGGCCGGTGAGATGCCCGGCTGGATCGTCGATGCGATCTCGCCCGTGGCCGGCGTCAAGAGCGTTGATGTGGAAATGACCTGGGAGCCGCCCTGGGGCATGGACATGATGTCCGATGAGGCCCGGCTGGAGCTGGGCTTCATGTGATCGAACCCCTGTGGTCGCAATATCGTGATCACAGGCCCCTGTTCTCCTTCATGGATGAGACACCCCTTGATGAGAGGCGCCGCGCCACCTAGGTTACAGGGTAACACAAACGGAGCCTTTTCATGTTCGGTATCCCCGGCAAACAAGCTGTCACCATCACCCCCCGCGCCTCTGCGCAGATCTCCAAGCTGATGGCGAGCGCAGGCCACGCGGGTCTGCGTATCGGCGTCAAGAAGGGCGGCTGCGCGGGCATGGAATACACCATGGAATATGTCGACCAGCCCGACCCCAACGACGAGGTGGTAGAGCAGGATGGTGCTAAGGTGCTGATCGCGCCGATGGCGCAGATGTTCCTCTTCGGCACCGAGATCGACTATGAAACCTCGCTGCTGGAATCCAGCTTCAAGTTCAACAACCCCAATGTCGCCGATGCCTGTGGCTGCGGCGAGTCGATCAGCTTCAAGGTGGGCGGGGAGTAACCTCCTCCCGGTGTTCGGATAAAACAAGGCCGCCGCGTGCTGCCGCATAAACAGGGTGGCCGCGCGCCGCCCTTTTTTGTGGCCCCGCGCGCGTCGCGATTGCCCGCTCCGGCCCCCGGTGCTACCACCAACAGCAATTCAGACACAGAACACCAATGAAAGGGGGGCGACATGGCGCGCAAACTTGCAGCAGGCAATTGGAAAATGAACGGCACCGGCGACAGCCTGACGGAGCTGGAGGCCCTGGCCAAGGGCGATCTGCCACAGGGCGTCGAAGTGCTGATCTGCCCACCCGCGCCGCTGATTTCGCGCGCGGCCGAGATTGCTGGCGGCATCCGCATCGGCGGGCAAGACTGCCACGCCGCGGCCTCCGGCGCGCATACCGGCGACACCAGCGCGGTGATGCTGAAGGATGCGGGCGCCAGCTACGTGATCCTCGGCCACTCCGAACGCCGCAGTGATCATGGCGAGAGCGACGAGGTGGTGCGCGCCAAGACCGAGGCCGCCTATGCAGCCGATCTGACCGCCGTGGTCTGCGTCGGCGAAACGCTGGAGGACCGCGAGGCGGGCTCCACCCTGCAGGTGGTCTGCATGCAGCTTGCTGGCTCCCTGCCCGACAGCGTCACCGCCAACAACACTGTGGTGGCCTATGAGCCGGTCTGGGCGATCGGTACCGGCAAGGTGCCGACGCTGGAGCAGATCGCCGAGGTGCACGCCGCCCTGCGCGATGCGCTGACCCAGCGCTACGGCGACGCGGGCGACAATATTCCGCTGCTCTATGGTGGGTCGGTCAAGCCGGGCAATGCGGCCGATATCTTTGCCACCGCCAATGTGGACGGCGCATTGGTGGGCGGCGCGAGCCTGAAGTCGGCTGATTTTGGCCCCATCATCGCCGCACTGGCCGCCAGCTGAGGAACGCGCCTAGCGGCGCGGCCTCTGGCGGGGATATTTGAGAAGAAGATGAAGGGGGCGCGCGCCCCCTTTTTTACCTTGGATATCTTGCCGGGGTGCATGCTTGCCGCAGCGCACTCAAGACCACACTATCAGAACAAGAAGGCGCCCGAGGAGAGATCTCCCCGGGCGCCTTTTTGTTCGCCAAATCATAGCGACGCGATGTCGGGCTATTTTGTTATGATCTCTGGTCCCATGATCATATTCGGCAGGAAGGTGGAGATCGCCGGAATATAGGTCACCATGATCAGGAACACGAAGAGCACGGCAAGGAACGGCAGGGCTGCGCGCACTACGGCCATCATCGGCATGCCCGCCACGCCGGAGGTCACAAAGAGGTTGAGCCCCACAGGCGGCGTGATCATCCCGATTTCCATGTTCACCACCATGATGATGCCCAGATGGATCGGGTCGATGCCCAGTTCGATGGCGATCGGGAACACCAGCGGCGCGACGATCACCAGAAGACCCGAGGGCTCCATGAACTGACCACCGATCAGCAGGATCACGTTCACCACGATCAGGAACATCACCGGACCAAAGCCCGCGGACAGCATCGCATTGGCGATATGCTGCGGCACCTGCTCGTCGGTCAGCACATGTTTCAGGATCAGCGCATTGGCGATCACGAACAGCAGTGTCACGGTCAGCTTGCCGGCCTCAAACAGCGTGTGCTTGGTGTCCGGGTGGACAAAGGCCGTGATCAGCGCCTGCGGCATCTTCAGGAGCGATGTTTTGGGCTGGCCTTCGCCATTGGAGAGCGGCCCCATGTCCTTGTAGACAAAGCAGGCGATCAGGAACGCGTAGACCGCTGCAACCGCTGCCGCTTCGGTCGGGGTGAAGATACCGCCGTAGATACCGCCCAGGATGATGACGATCAGGAACAGGCCCCAGCCCGCATCCCGCGCGGATTGAAACACCTCGCCCCAGCCATTCCAGTCGCCCTTGGGCAGGTTCTTGACCTTGGCCATCACGTAGATGGTCACCATCAGCATGATGCCCGCCATCAGGCCCGGGATCACACCGGCCAGGAACATCCGCCCCACCGAGACCTCGACCGCTGCCGCATAGACCACCATCACGATGGAGGGCGGGATCAGAATGCCGAGCGTCCCGGCGTTACAGATCACACCGGCGGCGAATTCCTTGGAATAGCCCACCTGGCGCATGCCTGCGATCACGATCGAGCCGATCGCCACAACCGTGGCCGGAGAGGAGCCAGACAGCGCCGCGAACAACATGCAGGCAAACACGCCCGCAATGGCCAGACCACCCGGCAGGTGACCGACGCAGGCGATGGAGAAGCGGATGATCCGCCGCGCCACGCCGCCCGTGGTCATGAAGCTGGAGGCAAGAATGAAGAACGGGATCGCAAGCAGGGTGAAATGACCCTCAAAGGCCTGGAACAATGTTCCCGCCACCGAGGCCAGCGAGCTGTCGGAATAGATCAGCAGGAATAGCGTGGAGGACAGGCCGAGCGATACAGCGATCGGCACGCCGATCAGCAACAGGCTGATGACCAGCGTAAAAAGAAGGACAACTTCCATCAGTCATGCTCTCCCTGTTGAGCGCGAACTGCTTCGAGTTCGTCTTCGACTTCGTGACTTGCGACCAGACGATCCGCCTGCCCGCTCAGGATCTGCAGCGCCGCCTGTACAAAGCGCAGCACCAGCAGGAGCATCGACAGCGGCAACACCAGATAGGGAACCACCTTGGGCAGTTTCTCGTAGGAGTCGCCGTAGTTGATCAGATCCTCCAGAAAGCGCAGAAACCCGAGCATCGGCACATCCTGCACCTCGTAAAAGCTCTGACTGCGCGCGGAGGTATCAAACCCGGTGGGGAACCAACGGCCCGAGGTGGGCGGCAGATCCGCAAACACGGCCCAGTAGTCATAGGCGCCCTTCAGCATCAGCAGCGAGAAGGCGATACAGACAGCCGCAGCGATCAGGCCCACGATGCGACGTGCGCCCGCGGGCAGCATGTTGACGATGGCATCGACCCCCAGATGCGCATGCACCTTGACCGCGTAGGAGGCGCCCAAAAGCACCAGCCAGGCAAAGAGGAACACCGTGACTTCCAGCGCCCAGAGGATGTTTGAATTGAAGACGTAGCGCGCGACCACATTGGAAAATGTGATGATCGTCATGCCGCCGAGCAGGGCGGCGATCAGCGTTTCTTCAAGTGAATGAATGAACCCGGACGGGCCGGAACTTGCCCCCGACATTGTTGTCTCCCCAATTTTCCGGAAAAGAAGCTGCGGCTGGATGATCTCCGCCGCAAAGGTGACGGAGCGCATGTATCACGCGCTCCGAACAGATTTTGTGCGAGGTCCCAGTCGGGATCAGAGGCCGGCGTTGATGGCCTGTGCGGCGTCGATCATGTCCTGACCAACGTCACCGGAGAACTGCTCCCAGACCGGCTTCATCACATCGACCCAGGCCTGACGCTGCTCGCCTGACAGCTGGCGCACCTCGCCCCCTGCTGCAACGATGGCCTCTTTGGCTTCGTTGTTGACGCGGGTGGACTCTGCGTTCCGGGTTGCAGTGACTTCATTCATGATGGTCATGAACTGATCACGCACTTCCGGATCGAGGCTGTCGAGCCAGTCAACCGAAGCCACAACCAGATAGTCGAGCACACCGTGGTTGGTTTCGGTGATGCCGTCCTGCACCTCGAAGAACTTCTTGCCGTAGATGTTGGACCAGGTGTTTTCCTGACCGTCCACAACACCCTGCTGCAGCGCGCCGTAAACCTCGGAGAAGGCCATTTTCTGCGGGCTGCCGCCGATCGCTTCCATCTGGGCTACCAGCACGTCGGAGGACTGCACGCGGAACTTCAGACCATCGGCATCGGAGGGTTCCAGCAGCGGCTTGTTGGCCGACATCTGCTTCATGCCATTGTGCCAGTAGCCAAGACCCTGCAGGCCACGGCGCTGCATGCTGTCGAGCATCGCCTGACCGTTGTCAGAGGCCTGGAACGCGTCCACGGCGTCGATGTTCTTGAACATGAACGGCAGGTCGAAGAGGCGGAACTGCTTGGTGAACTTCTCGAATTTCGACAGGGAGGGCGCGGCCAGTTGCACGTCGCCCTGCAGCATCGCCTCAAGCACCTTGTTGTCGTCATAAAGCGTGGAGTTCGGATAGACGACGATGCACATGGTGCCGTCCATCTCTTCGTTCACCCGCTTCTCCAGCAAAGACGCCGCGATGCCCTTGGGGTGTTTGTCGGTGTTGGTAACATGGCTGAACTTGACGACGATTTCGCCATCGTCGCAGGCATCCGCCTGAGCAACGCCAGCGGTTACGGTCAGCGCCATTGCAGTGGCGGCAGCAGTCAGAAACTTCATGGTGATCCTCCCTAAGAATCAATTTTCTTCCTCTGACTCCGAACAAGCGTCCAGAGCTTGATCGCTAGAATTGGCAAAGGCGGGGATCCGCTCAAGCAAGCATTGAAAAAACCTCCGAAATTCAGCTTTTTTCTTTTATTTTCTGATGCTTGAGAATCATTTCGGAAGGCAACTCACGACTACGGCACCGTCGTTGTGCGAGATTTCGCACAACGAGAGTCGCGCCTTGTGCGAAAAACCGCACACCCGTTAGCGCCGGTAGTCTTCGGGCCGAATCCCGTAGCGGGCCAGTTTGTCGTAGAAGGTCTTGCGCGGCAGCTTCAGCGCCTCGGCAGCGGCAGAGGCCTTGCCGTTCTGCCGCCCCAGTGCGGCAATCAGCAGCGAGCGTTCGACCTGTGCCATCTGTTCCGCCAGCCCGAGGTCAGCGGCCTTGGAGACCTCCTCCGGCATGCCAAGGACAAAGCGCATGGCCGCAGACATCAGCGAGCGCGCGTTGCCCGGCCAGTCCATTGCCATGAGGCTGGCCAGCGTGTCCGGGTTGATTTCCGGCGTATCGATGCCGGCCTGTTCAGCGGCCTGCGCGACGTAATGGCGAAACAGCACCGGAATATCGTCGCGCCGCTCCACCAGAGCCGGGATCCGCACCCGCATCACATCGAGCCGGTAGTACAGATCCGCGTTGAATGCGCCCGCAGCCACACGTTCGGCCAGATCCGAGGAGGACCCGCCGATAATGCGCGTCTCGGCGCCCTGTTCCAGCCGCTCCAGCACCGCAAACTGCGTCGCGTCCGGCATGGCGGAGAGCTCGTCAAGAAACAGTGACCCGCCCTCGGCGCTGCGGCACAGCTCTTCAAACAGCTCTGGCGTCAGCCCGGCGGCGGGGCGTTTGACAAAGGCCCCCTGCCCCCGGCGTGACATCAGATGCACCACTTCGGCGACCTTGGGAATGCCGCTGCCCGGTGGGCCCGACACCAGCACCTCCGCCTCTGTCGGGGCCACCGACCGGATGCGCGCGCGCAACTCCTGTGCCTGTGGCGATGAGCCGATCAACATGCGCGCGGCCGGATCGCCGCTTTCAAGCTGAGTTTGCAGGCGCCGGTTCTCCAGCACCAACGCGCGGGTCTTCAACGCGCGTTCCAGCACCGCCAGCAGCGTTGCCGCGTCGCAGGGTTTTTCAAGGAAATCAAAGGCCCCTTCGGACATCGCCTTGACCGCCATGGGAATGTCGCCCTCGCCGGTCAGCAGCACTACCGGCAGCTCTGCGTCCATCGTCTGGGCATAGTCCAGCAGGTGAAACCCGTCGCGCCCCGGCATCCGCATGTCCGACAGGATGACCCCTTCGAACCCGGGCGTGATGTGGTCCTTTGCCGCCACAAAAGACCCCGCCGTCACCGCATCCAGATCGCTCAGTTCCAGTGTCTGCGCCAGTGCCTCGCGCACCGCAGCGTCATCATCGACCAGCAAGACCTTGCGTGTCACGGGTCGGGCATGGGGGCGCATCATGCGGCGTCTTCCTCTTTCCAATGTTCAAGTTCAACAGTGAACAGCGCACCGCGCGCGGTATTGGTGCCGCGGATATTGCCACCGAAGCTTTGCACCAACCCGTAGGAGATCGACAAGCCCAACCCCATGCCTTCGGAGCTGCCAACCGCCTTGGTGGTGTAGAACGGCTCAAACACCTTTTCGGGCTGATGCAGGCCGGGGCCGATGTCCTGCACCGTGACCGCAAGACGGGGCCCGGGGTCGATGGCAATCGTGATGTGGCGATCTGGCTGCTCCAACATCGCATCGGTGGCGTTGTTGATGAGGTTCACAAAGACCTGCGTCAGCCGCACCTCGCCACCACGGGCAAAGATCGGCCCCGTCGCCTCCGGGTGCCAGTCAAGGGTGACGGCATGGTCGCGCAGACGGGTTTCGGTCAGTTCCACCGCCGCGTTGATCACCTGCAGCAAGTCGACCTTTCCCACCGGCTCGCTCTCATTGCGGGCAAAGGCGCGCAGGTTCTTGATGATCCGCGCCATGCGGGCAGACATCTGCGCGATGCGGTTCAGGTTCTCGCCCGCGCGCTCTGCCTTGCCGCGCGCCACAAAGGCCTGGCCGTTTTCGGCAAACTGCTGGATCGCCATCAGCGGCTGGTTCAACTCGTGACTGATGCCCGCCGACATCTGCCCGAGGGCCGAGAGTTTGTCAGCCTGCACCAGCTCCGCCTGCGCTTGTTTCAGCGCCGCTTCGGCCTCTCTGCGTTCGCGCACCTCGCGACGCAGCAACTGGTTCGCCTCGGAGAGGGCGCGAGTGCGGGTATCGACCCGCAGCTCCAGCGCCGCATTGGTCTCGGCGAGGGTGCGGCGACGCTCCGCCACCCAGAACAGGATCGTACCAAAGGCCAAACAGACCGCCGCCATCGCCAGTGTCTGCAGCAGGGCAATGCGCTGCGCTGGTGTCACATCGACAAGGATCTCACCCCGCATCCCGATCGCCGGGAGGTCAATCCCCAAGTGCAGCGCCTCGCTTGGCAAATACGGGCTCCAGTCCTGCCGCCAGATCTCATGCGTGCCCACATACCGCTGGGTCAGCGGCAAATCCCCGCCATCGGCCATTCGCAGACCGGGATTGTCATCATCCCGCTGCCAGAACAGCAGCTCAAACCGGTTCGACATGAAGACCCGGCCATCCTCGATGGTGAAGTAAACCGCCGGCAATGAGCCGCGCCAAGTCTGCTCGACCACTTCGATATCGGCAACAACCACCAAGGTCCCCCGGACCTGCCCTCTCGGTCCGAAATCAGGTGCCGCAAAGAAATAGGCCCTGCGATTGCCAGCGGGCAGCACCATCGGCTCCGCTCCCATGGCGCCTTGCATGGCGCGGCGGAAGTAGCGCTTGTCCGAGACGTTGCGCCCCGCCACCCCTTCTGCCGCCGCCAGCACCTGGCCCTGGGCATCGGCGTAGAACACATCCAGCGCCCCGGTCTTGTCGGCGACGCCGCGCAACAACACTTCTGCCGCACGGCGACCAACGGGTTCATCCAGGCGCCGCAGTGCCGGGTGGGTCACCACCAGCACCGCCTGTTCGCGAAAGATCTGCAACTGGGTGCTGACCCGATCAGAGGCCAGTGCCAGATCCGAGGCGCTGCGCTCCGCCAGGGCGGTTAGCGCCTGACGATATCCCGAGGACCAGACCGCCGCAGACAGCACCGCGATGGCACAGGCGACGCCGAAAATGAGAGCAAGGCGGGGGTGGCGGGTGTCCAACATTGCGCCACAATAGCAAAGCCCCCCTTGCCAAGACCAGAGACCTCGGCAAAAAGCTATATCCATGAAGACACTGACCCAATCCCCGACCGAGCCGGACTTTGTCCAGAACCCCTACCCGTTCTATGACGCCGCGCGCGCCAGCGGCAAAATCGGCTATTGGCAGGACTACAAGATGGCCGCGGCCTTCAGCCATGACGCGGTGCATATGCTGCTACGCGACCGCCGCTTCGGCCGCGAGATCCCGGCAGAGATGGCAAGCGAGGGGCCGGCGCATCTCGCACCCTTCCTGGCCGTGGAGGCGCATTCAATGCTGGATGCCGAGCCCCCACGTCACACCCGCCTGCGCAAACTGGTGATGCGCGCCTTCACCAGCCGCGAAATCAAGGCGCTGGCGCCGGGGCTGGAAACGCTGTGTCATGATCTGATCGACGCCTTTCCGCAGGACGCGCCCTTCGATCTGCTGACAGACTATTGCACCCAGGTGCCGGTGATCGCGATCTGCCGGCTGCTGGGGGTGCCGGAAGAGATGGCGCCGCAGCTTCTGGACTGGTCGCACAAGATGGTGGCGATGTATCAGGCCTCCAAAACGCCCGAGACCGAACATGCCGCCGCCCGCGCCAGCCAGGAGTTCATGGACTTCCTGCGCGTATACGTCGAGCAGCGCCGCAGCACCCCTGGCGAGGATCTGATCACCCGCCTGATCCAGGCGGAAGAGGACGGCGAGAGCCTCACCACGGATGAGCTGATCGGCACTTGCATCCTGCTGCTGAACGCCGGGCATGAGGCCACGGTGCATTCGCTGGGCAACGGGGTGAAGACCATGCTGCAGAAAGGCTGGCAGCCCGACTGGCTGGTGCCCGAGGGCATCAGCGGGCTGGTGGAGGAGATCCTGCGCTATGACCCGCCGCTGCATATGTTCACCCGCTACGCCTATGAGGAGGTCGAGATCTTCGGCCATGCCTTCCGGCGCGGCGATCAGGTGGCCTTGATGCTGGCCGCCGCCAACCGTGACCCGGAGGCGCTGGAGCGAGCCGATCAGTTCGACCCGACCCGCCCGGCCAAGGTGAACAAGAGCTTTGGCGGTGGTCTGCATTTCTGCGTCGGCGCGCCGCTGGCACGGATGGAGATGGAGATTGCCCTGCCGATCCTCTTCGCCCGCTGCCCGGATCTGAAACTGGCGGCAGAGCCGGTGTTTTCCAACAGCTACCATTTTCACGGGCTGACCCAACTTCTGGTGACCCGCAACTGACAGTGAGTGGGGGGCTCCCGCCCACGCGGCAGGGATCACAGATCCCCTTGCGCAGTTGGGCCCGGCGCCGCTGACGCGGCGCGGCGCTTCTGTTTCACCTTTTATCAAATACCTCGGGGTGAGGCGCGATCGCGCCGAGGGGGCAGCGCCCCCTTCTCCGCAACCCGCGTTCCGTCACTCCGGCAGAGCCGAAAGCGCCGCCCGGCACGGCCCCTCCATGAGCCAGTCGCGAAAGGCGGCCACCTTGGGGTCATGCCATTTCTGCCGCTCGCCGATCAGCGCATAAGCCCCCTCCGGCGTGCCGCAGGTCATCTCGGGGAAGGGCAGGACCAGATCGCCGCGCGCCAGTTCATCTTGGCACAGCACCAAATCCGCCATCACCACACCGGCCCCCATCACCGCCGCACGCGTGGCCATGTCGAGGTTGGGAAACACCTCGCCACTGACCGCATCCACCTGCTCCACACCGAAATGCTGCACCCATGTGGGCCAGTCGCGGCGGCGCGGGCTTTCATGCAGCAGGCGGTGCTGCGCCAGCGCCTCGGGCCCCTCGGCCAGCCCCGGCAGCAGCGACGGCGCGCAGGCAGGCGCAAGGATCATCTCGAACAAGGGCAGCACCTCGATGTCCTCGGGCCGTCCGGGGCGGTTCTGCAGGGAGATGCCAAGATCATACTCCGAAGCCTCGAACCCCTTGTTGCTGTAGAAATCGGTGGTCAGCCGCAGCTTGATCTCCGGATGGGCCGCGCGAAACTGCTCTAGCTGCGGCAGCAGCCAGCGGATCGACAGGGTCGGCGGGCAGATCACCCGCAGCTCTGCCGCATCCGCCGCGATCTGCTCCACCTCCTGCATCATCATCGCAAAGGCCTGCGTCAGCACCGGATAAAGCCGCCGCCCCGCGGTGGTCAGCGCCACCCCGCGGGCATGGCGGTGGAACAGCTGCACGCCCAGGTGATCCTCCAGGATCTTCACCTGACGGCTGATCGCGCCACGGGTCACAAACAGCTCCTCCGCCGCAGTGATGAAGCCCTCGTGGCGGGCGGCGGCCTCGAAGGCGCGCAGGGCATTGAGGGGCGGCAGACGCATCACATCACCATGGATCAGTTTTCCTGATCCAATTGTGGAATTTAAGTGGTTTGCGCGCAAGCCCCCTCGCCCCCTATCCCTGCGGCAGGAAACGGAGGCCATGGCATGATCGATTTACTGAAAAAAGACGCAGCGCAGCCGCTGTCCGTACGCGCGCAGCCGGTTCTGGATTGGATTTTACGCGCTATCCTCATCCGGAAAACTATGCCTGTCCCCGCAGCTGGCCACGCAGGGGTGCAGGTGCCGCATGACGTGCTGCAGCGACTGGCGGAGACCTCGCCGCATCTGCTGGCCGACATTGGCATTCGGTCCACGGACCAGGTGGAGGCCACATCACCCTGGCAGCTGGACGACGGTCGGCACCTGATGCTGCGCCCGCCGCTGTGATCGGCAAACGGGGGTGACAGCCGCCAGAACCATGGCCGCCGTCGCCCTACCCAAAGGTCAGTTCAGGCCAAGGTCAGTCCGCCGCGCGGCCAATACACTCTGGGGTCAGTCCACCCGGATCTGCTCCAGCGGCAGGTGAGTGGTGGATTTGATCTCCTCCATCGACAACAGCGCGGTGACATTATGCACCCGCACCTCGGAGATCAGCGCCTGATAGAACTTGTCATAGGCACGTGCGTTCTTCACCCGAACCTTCAGGATATAGTCGATATCGCCTGCCAGCCGGTGGGCCTCCTGCACTTCGGGGCGTTCCTGCAGGGCCTTGAGAAAACTCGCCTGCCACGCGGCCTCATGCTCCGAGGTGCGGATCAACACGAAGAAACAGGCCTCGAACCCCAGCGCCTCGGCATCTAGGATCATGGTCTGGTTTCCCACCACGCCAGCCTCGCGCAATTTACGGATGCGATTCCACACCGGGGTCTTGGAACTGCCCACTTGCTTGGCAATTTCGTCCAGAGATTGGCCTGCATCGCGCTGCAGTTCCGCCAGAATTTTCCGGTCCGTGGCGTCGATCCGCACAGTCATTCCAAATTTCTCCCAAGTTGAGGACGTCCGGACCTTGGCCCTCCGGGCAGCGGGACATGTGTCCTTATTCTCCCGCGCATGTAGCGGTCAGGTGGGAATATTTCCTATATCTAGTCACAAGTCAAACACAGGAACGGAGGCTTCAATGCCGCGCGACACCCATCATATCCCCGCCCCCGTGCCGCCCCTCGCGGGAGCCATGGGCGTGATGTGTCCGGGCGTGGTGGCCTTTGCGGGCTCCGGGCCGGGCGATCCGGATCTTCTGACCCTCAAGGTGCTGAAGGCGCTGCGCGAGGCGGATGTGATCCTGTTTGATCGTCTGGTCAGCGCCGAGATCATGGCGCTGGCCCATGACGGTGCCATTCTCGAGGACGTCGGCAAGGAGGGCTTTGGCCCGTCGATGGCGCAGGAAGACATCTGCGCGCGGCTGGTGCATCACGCCCAACGCGGCCGCAAGGTGCTGCGGCTGAAATCCGGCGACCCGACCATCTTTGGCCGCCTCGACGAAGAACTCACCGCCTGCGAAGCCGCCGGTATCGACGCGCAGATCCTGCCCGGCATCACCGCCGCCTCTGCCGCCGTGGCCGCCATCGGTCAGAGCCTGACCCAGCGGGGGCGCAATTCCTCGGTGCGGTTTCTGACCGGGCACGACATGAAGGGCTTTGCCGATCACGACTGGGCGCAGCTGGCGCGCTCTGGTGAGGTGGCGGCCGTCTACATGGGCAAGAAGTCCGCGCGCTTCGTGCAGGGCCGCCTGCTGATGCATGGGGCCGACCGCGACATGGCCGTAACCGTAGTGGAGAACGCCTCCCGCGCCGATCAGCGCGTGCTGGCCACCACCCTTGACACACTGCCCGCCGATCTGGCCGCCGCCGCCTTTGCTGGCCCGGCACTCACCTTCCTCGGGCTGGCGCCGCGCGTTGCCGTCGCTGCCGCCCACGACAAAATTCAGATGGAGCTTGCCTGATGGCCCGTGCATTCACCCCCAAAGTCGTCACCGCCAATGATCTTCTCGAAGGCGACGTGATCTACCTGACCGCCGCCAACACCTGGACCCGCGAGCTGCAGGCAGCCGAGTTGATCACCGACGAGGCCGAAGCGCAGCTGCGTCTGCTGGAAGCCCAGAGCCAGCCGCAGATCGCCGTTGGCGCCTATCTCGCCGATGCCAAACCCGGCGAGCAGGGCCCCGAGCCCACCCATTTCCGCGAGGAGTTCCGGCGCACCGGCCCCTCGAACTATGCCCACGGTAAGCAAGAAGCCAAACTGGAGGCCACTGCAGATGTATAAGTACAACGACTTCGACTCCGCCTTCCTCGCCGAACGCAACCGTCAGTTCCGCACTCAGGTGGAGCGCCGCATCGACGGCGCCCTCACCGAGGATGAGTTCAAGCCGCTGCGCCTGATGAACGGTCTCTATCTGCAGCTGCACGCCTACATGCTGCGGGTGGCGATCCCCTATGGCACGCTGAACCCGAACCAGATGCGTGCGCTGGCGCTGCTGGCGGCGAAGTGGGACAAGGGCTATGGCCACTTCACCACCCGCCAGAACATCCAGTACAACTGGCCGAAGCTGAAGGACGTGCCGGACATGCTGGACGCGCTGGCCGAGGTGAACCTGCACGCCATTCAGACCTCCGGCAACACCATCCGCAACGTGACCGCCGACCATTTCGCCGGTGCCGCCGCAGATGAGATCGAAGATCCGCGCCCCATCGCCGAGTTGATCCGGCAATGGTCCACCGACCACCCGGAATTCCAGTTCATGGGCCGCAAGTTCAAGATTGCCGTCTCCGGTGCCTCCAACGACCGCGCGGTGCTGAAGGCGCATGACCTCGCCGTGCAGATCGTTAAGAACGACGAGGGCGAAGTCGGCTATCAGGTGCTGGTCGGCGGTGGCCTTGGCCGCACACCGATGATCGGCAAGGTGCTCAATGACTTTGTCGCCGCCGATGACCTGCTTCCTTATATCGAGAGCGTGATCTCGGTCTGGAACCAGCTGGGCCGTCGCGACAACAAGTACAAGGCGCGCATCAAGATCACCGTGCACGAGCTGGGTCTGGAGAAGATCCGCGAGCTGACCGAGGAACGCTTTGCCCAGGTGCGCCCGACCTTCGGCGGTGCCGATCAGGCGCTGTTTCAGGACATCCAGCGCCACTTTGCCGCGCCTGAATTCCGTGACGGCGGCACCGAGGGCTTTGACGCCGCTTACGACTCCGACCCGGTGTTCCGCGCCTGGGCCGATACCAACCTCGCCGCGCACAAGGCGCCGGGCCATGCGATCGTGACCATCTCGACCAAGAAACACGGCGCGACGCCGGGCGACGCGACCGCGGAGCAGATGCGCGAGATGGCGGATATCGCCGAAGAGTTCGCCTACGGCGAGCTGCGCATCAGCCATGAGCAGAACGTGATCCTGCCGCATGTGCACAAGAACGACCTGCCGGCGATCCACGCGCGTCTGAAGGCCGCCGATCTGGCCACCGCCAATATCGGTCTGATCTCGGACATCATCGCCTGCCCCGGCATGGATTACTGCGCGCTGGCCACCGCCCGCTCGATCCCGGTCGCGCAGGAGATTGCCACCCGGTTCGAAGACCTGAAGATGGAGCACGACGTGGGCCATCTGCAGATCAAGATCTCCGGCTGCATCAACGCCTGCGGCCATCACCATGTGGGCCATATCGGCATCCTTGGTCTGGATCGCGCCGGTGTCGAGAACTACCAGATCACCCTTGGCGGTGATGCGACCGAAACGGCAGCGATCGGCACCCGCACCGGGCCCGGCTTTGCCTATGACGAGATCGTCCCCGCGGTGGAACGCATCGTGGCGACCTACCTGGAGCAGCGCGAGAGTGCGGAGGAGGAATTCCTCCAGACCTATCGCCGGGTCGGTATGGAGCCCTTCAAGGCGGCGCTCTACCCGGCCTCCGAGAAAAAGGTGGCCTGAGCCATGACCCGCATTGACCAGGAAATACAGGGCCAGCCCGCGCCGTCGCGCAGCGCGTTGGCCCTGGCCGAACAGGTGGCGGCGCTGAACGCGCGGTTCAAGCACCATTCGGCCACCTCCGTGATGGAGGGTGCCCTTCGCGATGCCGGACACATCGCCCTGGTCTCCTCCTTCGGCGCGGAATCGGTGGTGCTGTTGCATATGGCCGCGGTGATCGACCCGATGGTGCCGGTGCTGTTTGTCGACACCGAACTGCTGTTCACCGAAACGCTGGTCTATCAGCAGGAGGTGAGCGAGCGTCTGGGCCTGAAGAACGTGCGTGTCATCAAGGCCGATGACATCGCCGAAAAGGACCCTTACGGCGCGCTGCGGTTCTCCGACACGGATGCTTGCTGCGCCCTGCGCAAGACACTGCCGCTGCAGCATGCGCTGGCAGGCTATGACGGCTGGATCACCGGTCGCAAGCGGTTCCAGTCCGGCACCCGCGCCGCGCTTGACTTCTTTGAGGTCGAAGACGGAACGGGACGGATGAAGATCAACCCGCTGGCCCATTGGGCGCCCGAGGATGTGCGCGCCTATATGGATGAGAACCGCCTGCCCCGTCACCCGCTGGTGGCCAAGGGCTATCCCTCCATCGGCTGTGCCCCCTGCACCAGCCCGGTGAAGGAAGGCGAAGATCCCCGCGCCGGTCGCTGGCGCAACCAGAACAAGGAAGAATGCGGCATCCACGTGGTGGATGGCCAGTTCGTCCGTACAGGAGCTTGAGTGAGATGAGCGTTATCGTAACCGACGCGGGCTTTGCCCATGACGACTGGACCGGCGGCTTTGAGGGCGCACATGTGCTCGACCTGACGTCTGACACCGACCCGGCCTCGCTGAAAGGCCAGCTGGACGGCGTGGAGATGATCCGCGTTGACTTCCCGGCCTTTTCCGACGGGCGTGGATTTACCATTGCGCGCATGCTGCGCCTGATGGGATATGACAGGCGCCTGCGTGCCAAGGGCCATGTGATCTCGGATCAATATGCCATGGTGCGCCGGGTGGGTTTTGACGAGGTGGAGATTTCCGACGATCTCGCCACCCGCCAGCCCGAAGGCGAATGGCTGTTCCGTGCCAATTGGCAAAGCCATAACTACCAGGCCCGCCTGCGCGCGCAGTCCAACGCCGCGCGCTAAGCCAGCCCCCAAGACACCGCCGTCAGGCCTCTCTTTTCCGGCCCCGCATGCCCCATGCCGGGCCGGATCTGCGCAAGATCGCCGCAGGAGGGGTTCCCCTGACCTGGATCAATGCTTAATCAGAGGTGCCGGCCTATCCCCGCTGGCAGAGACATGATGAACGAGATTGCCGCCGTGACCGAGACTGTGAGTGAGCCTGTGACCGAAGCCGTTGCGCCTGAAAAGGCAAAACCCGCCCTGCCCGACGCCCAGATCGTGACGCAAGTCAAACACTGGACGGACCGGCTGTTTTCCTTCCGCTGCACGCGGCCTGCATCCTTGCGCTTTCGCTCGGGCGAGTTTGTGATGATCGGTCTGATGAACGATCCCGACCCCAAGACCGGCAAGGTGAAGCCCTTGCTGCGCGCCTATTCCATCGCCTCGCCGAGCTGGGACGAGGAAATGGAGTTCTACTCGATCAAGGTGCAGGACGGCCCGCTGACCTCCAAGCTGCAGCACATCAAGGTCGGTGACGAGATCATCCTGCGCCCGAAACCCGTCGGCACCCTGGTGCATGACGCGCTGATCCCGGGCAAGCGGATCTGGTTCTTTGCCACCGGCACCGGCTTTGCGCCCTTTGCCTCGCTGCTGCGCGAGCCGCAGACCTATGAGGACTACGACGAGATCGTCATCACCCACACCTGCCGCGAGGCCGGTGAGTTGACCTATGGCCGTGAGCTGATCGAAAGCCTGAAGACGGATGAGCTGCTGAATGAGGTGATCGGCGAAGGCTTCTGGAAGAAGATCAAATACTACCCCACCACCACCCGTGAAGAGAGCGCCAAGATGGGCCGCATCACCGACCTGATGCGCTCTGGCGAGGCGTTTGAGGATCTGGGCGTGCCGCCGCTGAACCCGGAAAGCGACCGCGCGATGATCTGCGGCAACCTTGCGTTCAACCTGGAACTGAAGGACCTGTTTGAAAATACCTATGGTCTGGAAGAAGGCGCGAACTCCAAACCTGCGCATTTCGTGGTGGAAAAAGCCTTCCTCGACTGATCTGCCAGCCCCGCCTGGGGCACGCGCAGTCAGGACAAACAAAAACGCCCTCGCGAGAGTATCGCGAGGGCGTTTTCATTTTGCGGTCGTCCGACGTGCGGATCAGTAGCCCAGAGCAGAGCGCGCCTGTTGCAGCGCCGCTTTCAGCAGATCCGGGTTGTCGCGCGCTTGGGTGATCGCCGATTTTACGGCAGTCTTTTTCAGCGGGTCCAGCTCGGAGCTGTCGATCATCTCGACAACCTTGTCGTAGTTGAACCCTTCCGGGGTCAGCAGAGCGGCCGGAGTTTCGGCGTCCACAGTCGCATCGGCAGCGACATCACCCTCCACGGTGCCCTCATCCACAAGCGCATCGCCCGCGTCCGGGGAAAGGGTCTCCTGCACTGCGGCGGCGGAGTCCTCTGCGGTATCCTGCGCGCCAGACGCCAGATCAGCGGCCCCTTCGCTCACGGCCTCGACCGCATCGGATGCGGTGTCCTGTGCAGTTTCAACGGCACTCGCGGCACCATCCTGCACGGCCTCTACCGCGTCAGACGCGGTGTCCTGTGCAGCCTCAACGGCGCTTGCGGTGCCATCCTGCACAGCCTCTACCGCGTCTGCAGCCTGCTCCTGTGCGCTCTCAGCTGTGGCGGCGACACCCTCGCTGATGTTGGCTGCTGCCTCAGATGCTGCCTCGGCTGCATTCTCAACCGCGTCAGAGGCTTGTTCGGCCACCGCGTTGGCAGCTTCTTCCGCTTCGGCTGCCGTCTCTTCGACCTCGGCGGTGGCATCGGTCTCATCAGTGCTGTCGGTCTCTACCGGGGTGGCAGGCTCAGCTTCGTTTGCAATCTCTGTCGGTGTTTCTGTTACAACCGGTTCCTCGGGCTGGTTCAGATACCAAACGGCCCCGGCAACAACCACGAGGCCAACAGCGGCGCCCACTCCTGCGATTTTCATGGCAAAGTCCTTCGATGCTATCGTCCCGATGTGGGACGGATTGCACATGTACTTCTGATGGAATGCCGCCTACAACAAGGGGGAAGTCGCAACAGACGCTCCCCTCGGCCATGCTTTGCCAATGTGACCGGGACTGGCGTGAAAACTCTCGCCAATCGTGAAAAGCCCTGTGTTTCCGGCTTGCAAGACCGCCAGACACCCTTTAGTTTCCCGGCTCAAATTTCTGCAATTATCAAAGGATAGAACCCATAGCTCGCAGACCTCATAACGCGCCGCCGACCCGTGATACCGGCCCGCGCGTCAACGACAAAATCCGCGCCTCCGAAATCCGCCTGATCGGTGCAGATGGCGATAACGTCGGTGTTGTGCATCCTGCCAAGGCGATGCAGATGGCTGAAGAGGCTGGTCTGGATCTGGTAGAGATTTCACCCAACGCCGCCCCGCCCGTCTGCAAGATCATGGACTACGGCAAGTTCAAGTATGAACAGCAGAAACGCGAAAGCGAAGCGCGCAAGAAGCAGAAGATCATCGAGGTCAAAGAGGTCAAGTTCCGTCCCAACACGGACACCCACGACTATGAGGTGAAGATGCGCAACGTCTTCAAATTCCTCGAAAATGGCGATAAGGTCAAAATCACCCTGCGGTTCCGTGGTCGTGAAATGGCCCACCAGAACCTTGGTCGTGAGCTGCTGCACCGCGTCGCCGGCGACATCAAGGAAATCGGCAAGGTCGAGAACATGCCGAAGATGGAAGGTCGTCAGATGATCATGATGATCGGCCCGCTGCCCGCGAAATAAATCTCCGGCCTTGTCACACCGGTGACTGTATAAAGCCTCCCCCAGATTGCTGCGGGGAGGCTTTTTGCTTCGTCGTCTCGCTTGGCCTGCCGTTGGCCCCTGTCGCGATGCTCCATGAAGGCGAAAATCGTCGCGCCATCGCAAACTTACCGATCATCGTTAGCAGTGCCTTAAGAGGAATGGCATAGGTTCTCTCCGTGCATCATAGGAACGGACCCGCATGAGCCTCACTGACATTCAGAGCAACGCGTTGATGGCCATCGGCCCCTGCCGCATCGCATCCCTCTCGCTGGTGGCGCTATCGCATCAGCCCGCCGATGCCGACGAACCTTCGGGCAGCAGCCGGGCGCAGAAACTCTCGACCGCACGCATCGAAACCGCCTTTGGAATGCTCTCAGAAGGGCTCGATGCCCAGCTGGAGGCGGCGAATCATCAGCTCCCTCCCGAATTGGACGACCAGCGTCAGGCCTGCATCCGCGTTCTGGAACCGCTTCACGCCGCGGTGACCTCCGGCTCCGGAACGGTATTGTCCCGGATCGGCGCAATTCCAAAGGTTGCAGAGCTCTGTCTGGAGCAGCTGGAGCCAACGGTGTCCCGGTTCCTCGAGGATCTGGTCCAGCATCTCGGCGACGCCGAACGCAGCCGCGAGGCCAAACGCTCCGGCGACATGCTCGAAGCAGTCCGCAACGCCGAAGCGGTGGGTCGCAATATCCGCCTGATCGCCTTCAACGCCTCGATCGAGGCGGCGCGGATCGGGGATCAGGGCAAGGGCTTTGCGGTCATCGCCACGGAAATCCGTGGCCTGGCCGACCGCACCCAGTCCCTGCTGACCGAAATCGCCGGTTTCATGCGCGCCTGACAGTCCGATTTCAGAGACCGCATGACAAAGGCGCCACAGGAGGTCCTGGGCGCCTTTTGCTGTTGGTGGTCTACATCCTGTCGCTGGATCAGCTGGCCGCCGCCACGGCCCGTTTGGTCATGACGCCCACCAGATGAGCGCGATAGGCCTTGGTGCCGTGAATGTCGCCTATCATGCCATCGGCCTCCACCGTCAGCCCGCTGATCGCATCGGCGGAAAAATCCGTCGCCAGCGCCGCCTCGGCCGCGCCCCAGCGGAACACCCCCTCTTCCGACGCGCCGGTCACGGCCACCCGCACGCCGTCCGCAAACCGCGCCACAAACACGCCCACCAGCGCAAAGCGCGAGGCCGGTTGCAGGAACTTCTGGTAATTTGCCACCTCAGGCTGCGGGAACTTCACAGCGGTGACAATCTCGCCCTCCTCCAGCGCGGTTGTGAACATGCCTTGGAAATAGTCATCTGCCGCAATCTCGCGGGCATTTGTGACGATGGTGGCACCAGATCCCAGCACCGCTGCCGGATAGCAAGCCGCCGGGTCATTATTGGCGATCGAGCCGCCCAGTGTGCCGCGGTTCCGAACCGCCGGATCGCCGATCTGCCCCGCCAGCGCTGCCAACGCCGGATAGGCCCCCGCGCCCTCTGCCACGTCGGCATGGGTCATGGCGCCGCCAATGACCAGCTGTCCGCCTTCGCTGCGGATGCCTTTCATCTCGTCAATGCCACTCAGGCTCACCAGGGTGGAGGGCATCGCAAGCCGTTGTTTCAGCGTCGGAATCAGGGTCTGCCCGCCGCCCAGCGCCTGCGCATCCTCTTCGCTCAGCGCCTTCGCGGCCTCCGCGACGCTCGCTGGTCGCGCGAACTCAAACTCATACATCGCTCATCCTTTCCGAAAGTTCCCCTGCGCGGGGCTTTCATCTTTTTCCAAATACCTCGGGGAGCGCGAGGGGCAGCGCCCCTCGCCCCATCTTTCAGCCCTGCATGGCCGCCCAGACCCGCGCGGGGGTCAGCGGCATGTCGATATGGGTCACATCCTTGCCGGCAGAGCGCAGCGCATCCACCACCGCATTGACCACCGCCGGCGGCGAGCCGATCGCCCCGGCCTCGCCACAGCCCTTCACCCCAAGCGGATTATGGGTGCAGGGCGTCTGGCAGGAATGATCGACCTGATAGAACGGCACATCATCGGCCCGCGGCATGGCGTAATCCATGAACGACGCCGACAGCAGCTGTCCGTCCTCATCATAGACACAGCCCTCCAAGAGCGCCTGACCGATGCCCTGTCCAAGACCGCCATGCACCTGCCCGTCGACGATCATCGGGTTGACCACATTGCCAAAGTCATCGGCGGCGGCAAAGCGTTCGATGGTCACCTTCCCCGTATCGGGATCGACCTCCACCTCGCAGGCATAGGCCCCCGCGGGATAGGTGAAGTTCGCCGGGTCGTAGAACGCCGTCTCCTCCAGCCCCGGTTCGATCTCCTCCAGCGGATAGTTATGCGGCACATAGGCCGCCAGGGTCACATCGCCCCAGGCCACGGATTTGTCGGTGCCGGCGATCGAGAACTGTCCGTCCTTCAGCTCGACATCCGCATCCGAAGCCTCCATCAGATGGGCGGCGATCTTCTTGGCCTTGTTGATGATTTTCTCGGTTGCCTTCACCATCGCCGAGCCGCCCACCGCGAGGGAGCGCGAGCCATAGGTGCCCATGCCCATCGGCGTGTTGGCGGTGTCGCCATGTTCGATCTCCACCATATCCTCGGGGATGCCGATCATCTCGGAGATCACCTGCGGAAAGGACGTCTCGTGTCCCTGGCCGTGGCTGTGACTGCCGGTCATCACCACGATGCCGCCGGTGGCGTTGACCCGCACCGTGGCGCTCTCATAGAGGCCCGCCCGCGCGCCGAGCTGCCCCACGAGGTTCGAGGGCGCGATGCCGCAGGCCTCGATATAGCAGTTCACTCCCAGACCGCGCAGCTTGCCGGCCTTCTCGCTCTCGGCTCGGCGCCCATCAAAGCCCTTGATGTCGGCGATCTCTTCGAGCTTGTCCATCGTCGCCACGTAATCGCCGGTGTCATATTCCACCGCCACAGGGGTGGCATAGGGAAACTCGGTGATGAAGTTCTGCCGTCGAAGCGCGATGGGATCGACGTTCAGCTCTCGGGCCGCCTTGTCGATGACGCGTTCCAGCTGATAGGTCGCTTCGGGCCGCCCCGCGCCGCGATAGGCATCGACCGGCACCGTATTGGTGAACACCGCCTTGACGTTCACGTAGATCAGCGGCGTCTTGTAGGTGCCCGCCATCAGCGTGCCGTGCAGCCAGGTGGGCACCGAGGGCGCAAAGGTCGACAGATAAGCGCCCATATTGGCGTGAGTGTCGGTGCGCAGCGCGGTGAAATTGTTGTCCGCGTCCAGCGCCAGTTCGATCTTGGTGACATGATCGCGGCCATGGGCGTCGGACATGAAGGCCTCGCTGCGCGAGGAGGTCCATTTTACCGCCCGGTTCAGGGCCTTGGCGGCAAAGGTGCAGAACGCTTCTTCGGCGTAGTGAAAGATCTTGGAGCCAAATCCGCCGCCCACATCGGGTGCCACCACGCGCAGCTTGTGTTCCGGGATGCCAAGCACAAAGGCCCCCATCAACAGGCGGATCACATGCGGGTTCTGGCTGGTGGTATAGAGCGTGCTCTCACCGGTGGCGCGGTTGAAATCGCCCACCGCCACGCGCGGCTCCATCGGGTTGGCGACCAGCCGGTTGTTGACCAGTTCCAGCGTGGTGACATGCGCGGCATCCTCAAACGCCTTGGCGACCGCCTCCTTGTTTTCCTCCACAAAGCCCCAGTCGTAACAAAGGTTGGAGGTCAGATCGTCATGCACCTTGGGCGCATCCTCGGCCAGTGCCGCCTTCATGTCGATCACGGCGGGCAGGTCTTCGATGTCCAACTCGATCGCCTCGGCAGCGTCTCGCGCCTGTTCGGCCGTGGCGGCCACCACGGCAGCGATGGGGTCGCCCACGTGGCGGACCTTGCCCTGTGCCAGAACGGGGTGTGCCGGTTCCTGCATCACCTCGCCAAAGCGGTCGGTCACCTGCCAGCCGCAGGGCAGCCCGCCGACGGCTTCGAAATCCGCACCGGTAAAGACGCGCAGCACCCCGGGCATCGCCGCCGCAACTGCAGTGTCGAGGGACGTGATCCGCCCATGCGCCACGTCCGAGCGCAGGAAATGCACGTAGGCCTGACCGTTTACGTTGATGTCGTCGGTGTAATTGCCGGTCCCGGACAGGAACCTGATGTCCTCTCGCCGTTTGCTGGCGGCGCCGATGCCGCTCTCCTTGGCGTCGATATCCTTGGGCATAATCCAATCTCCTCCCAGAAATACGGGCCGGGTCATGTGGCGGCGCAACCGGGCTCCTCTTCCCGTCAACGCCTGACCGAACGGTCCGTCGGAATGTCACAGGGTACTTGCAGCCCATCCCGGGACGGGCTGTTACGCGTTTTCGCCGGTGCTACTCTGCCGCGATGGCAGAGACATCCTGACCGGAGGCCGCCATGATCGCCTTGACGATATTGTGGTAGCCGGTGCAGCGGCAGAGGTTGCCCTCCAGGTAGTGGCGGATCTCGCCCTCGGAGGGTTTCGGGTTGTCTTTCAGCAGCGCGGCGGCCGACATCACCATGCCCGGCGTGCAGAAGCCGCATTGAAGCCCGTGATGTTCCTGAAACGCCGCCTGGATTGCATTCAGCGTGCCGTCAGCGGCGGCCTGGCCTTCGATGGTGGCGACCTCTGCCCCCTCGGCCTCGAGCGCCAGCATGGTGCAGGCTTTCACTGCCTTGCCGTCCACATGCACGACGCAGGCGCCGCATTGGCTGGTATCGCAACCGACGTGGGTGCCGGTGAGCCCCTGCTGGTCGCGCAGGAACGACACCAGCAATGTGCGACCTTCGACATCCCCGGACATGGGCGTGCCGTTCACGGTCATGGAGACCTTCGTCATAAAATCCTCCCTAGCTTGAAATCATTTGTCTGGCTGAGGTCAGTTAACCACGGGTCAGGACGTGGCGCGAGGATTTTATGCGGCAAGGCATGGCGGAAGAAATCGGGGAGTTTGCAGACTTCGTCAGGCCGGAAGGCTGGACAGCGCCTGGCTCCCCCGGGAAGGCGCTTCACGCCTCCCCAAGGACAGGCACGGCCCTCGGAGTTTACTCCCCATCCCGCCGCGGCCGCGGCCGGGTCGGGATTTCCTTTAACAGCCCGCCGACCCCCATGGCGGCAATATCCGCCGACGTCACGTCAATGCCGCAGACCACTCGTTCCAGCACCCAATCCGCGCCATTGAGCGCTGGTGATCGGGCACAGCCCGGCAGGCCGATCACCGGCTTTTCACCCAACTGGCCAAGGAACAGCAAATTGCCCGGATCCACCGGCATGCCGAACCGCGTGACCGTGCCGCCAGCCAGCCGCACCGCCTCCGGCGCGACATCCGCCGGATCCGAGGTGGCAGAGCCGGTGAGCACAAACAGCACCTCCCCCGGGGCCGCACGCAGGGCGGTGGCGATCTCGGGCGCACAATGCGGCACCACCACGCGAGGACTGAGGGAGAGCCCCATCCGGTCCAGCCGCCCGGCCATGGCGGCGCGGCCCTTGTCGGACGGCATGTCTTCGGTGACGCGGGTCTCGACCAAAGTGGCCGAGCCATAGTGCGGCAGAACCACCCGTATCGCCCCGGCCGCCTGCGCCAGCGCCACCAACAGCTTTGCCTTCGGCACGGCGTAGGAAATAATCTTGATCGTCGCGATCATGCCCCCCGCATCAACCCGGTGATAATCCGGCACCGTGGCGACAGAGATCATCGGATCGACACTGTTGATCGCCCCCACCTGCGCCGCCGCCACCCGGGTAACGCCGGGCGCAAGCGCATAGAGGTTGACCCGTCCCGCCCCGGCGCCCGAAATGCGCAGGCCCAGCGCCGCGGCATCCGGTGCCATTGCCTGCGCGAGTCGCAACGCGGCGTCATCCTCATGCAGGTCGCCGGGGTCGAGCCGGGCCACGATGACCTCGGTCAGCCCGGCCTGCTGCAGTTCCTGCAGGTCCTCCGGCGTCAGGGTGGTGCCCTTGGCGATGCGCCGCCCCGCCCCCTGCAGCGAATGGGCAAGCAGGCAGCCCTCGGCCTGCCCGACCGGCACCGGGCCGAACTTCATTCCGCCTTGCCCCGCAGCACAGCCGTCATCTCAGCGAGGATCGACACCGCGATTTCCGCCGGGCTGGCCGCGCCGATGTCGAGACCGACCGGGCCGTGAATGCGGGCGATGTCGTCCTGCATGAACCCTGCGGCGATCATCCGCTGATGGCGCTGGCCATGAGTGCGTTTGGAGCCCAGCGCACCGATATAGAAACACTCCCCCCGCAGCGCCGCCATCAGCGCCGGGTCATCCAGTTTCGGGTCATGGGTCAAGAGCACCAGCGCGGTGCGAGAATCCAGCCCGAGTTTCTCCACCGCCTCATCCGGCCAGTCGTCGAGAATGCGCTCACCCGGGAAGCGTTCGGCAGAGCCAAAGGCAGCGCGCGGCTCGATCAGCACCGGGTCATAGCCGGCGATCCGGGCCATCGGCAGCAGCGCCTTGGCGATATGGACGGCGCCTACCACAATCAGCCGCAGCGGCGGGTTGTGCACCGCCACAAATGTAGTGCCGTCCTCCTCGACACCGGAGCGGTCCAAGCGCATGCGGTCGGGGTAGGAGGCGAGATTGACCAGATGGCCATGACCGCTCGTCAAATCCACCTCATAAGCCAGCGGGCGGCGTTCGGTGCGGGCCAGCACCAGCGCCTCCAGCACCTCTGTCTTCAGCGTATGGCCGACCGGTTCCAGCAGCACCTTGATGGTGCCACCGCAGGCCAGCCCGACGGCGAAGGCATCATCGTCGCTGACGCCAAATTCCAGCAGCTTGTGGGTGCAAGCCTCCAGCGCCGCCTGCGCCTCCAGGATCACCGCGCCCTCGACACAGCCACCGGAGACTGAGCCCTCCATCCGGCCATCGCCGGCAACCACCAGCTGAGAGCCGGTCCGCCGCGGCGCCGAGCCCCAGGTCTGCACCACCGTGCACAAGACCGCACCGACGCCCTCGCGGTGCCACTGCAGCGCCAGCTCCGGCGCATTGTCAAAGATGGTGAAGTCGGCCTGTGCGGTGCCAATTGTCATGGTGAAAATCCCGGTGCCTGTTGTCCCTCAAGCTTGCGCCTGACGGGGTGAAATTCAAGAACAATCCGTGCCAAATTGCCGGTGTTTTGTCACCCGGTATCGGGCGGCGTGACCTCCGGCCTGAGGGGCCCGTCGTCCGGCAAAGCGGCCTCGCGCAAGGCCTCAGCCCTGCAGCATTGCCATCAGCCGCGCCTTCTCGCCGCTGTCCTCGGGGCGGGAGAGCGCCTCGGCCAGCGCTTCCAGCGAGGCGATGTTGTGGCCGGCGCGAAAGCTGTCCACATGCGGCAGCATAGCACGGATGCCCTGCGCACGGGGAGCAAACCCCTTCCAGCGCATCAGCGGGTTGAGCCAGATCAGGTGGCGGGCGGAGCGCTGCAGGCGCTGCATCTCGCGGCTCAGATCCTCCGGCGCTGCGCGGTCGAGCCCGTCGGTGACCAGCAGAACCACAGCGCCCTGCCCCATCACCCGGCGCGACCAGTCGCGGTTGAAGCCATGCAGGCAATCACCGATGCGGGTGCCGCCCTCCCAGTCCTGCGCTTCCGCCCCGGCGGCGGCGAGGGCCGCATCCACGTCGCGTTGCCGCAGATGGCGGGTGATATTGGTGAGGCGGGTGCCGAAGGTAAATCCATGCACATTGGCCCAGCCCTGTGTCTTGCGACCGCCGCGCGCATTGGCGACAGCATGCAGGAACTGCAGCACCATACGGCTGTACTGGCTCATCGACCCGGAGATGTCACAAAGCACCACCAGGTTCGGATATCGTGTCGCGGGGCGCGTCAGAGCGATCCGGTGCAGCTCGCCGCCAGTGCGGCAGGCGCCACGCATCGTGCGCCGCCAATCCGCCCGCGCGCCCAGCGGTGACGGTAGATGGCGGCGCGTTTTCATCGGCTTGACCGGCAGGGTGAGGCGGGCCAGCATGCGCTTGGCCTGTTCCAGTTCCGCGATACTCATCTGCTCGAAATCCAGCGTCTTCAGCCGTTCCTCAGCCGACAGCGTCAGGGAGGCGTCGATTTCGATCTCGGTGCCCTGCTCCTGCCACTCCTCCGGCAGATCCTCGGGCAGCCGCCCCTGCAGCAGCGCCTCGGCGGCGCGTTTTTCGGCCGGTTTCGCAGCGCGCTCCTGCTGCACGCCGCGGATCGCTGGCAGCATCGCCGCCATCATATGTTCCAGATAGCGCGGGTCGCGCCAATAGAGCCGGAAGACCTGCGCAAATACCACGCGCTCTTCGGGCCGCGACACGAAACAGGCATGCAGGCACCAGTAGAAATCCCGCCGCGAGGTAAAGCCCGCCGCCGCCACCGCTTCTACCGCGCCCAACACCCGCCCGGTGCCGACCTTCAGCCCCGCCTTGCGCAGGGCGCGCGCGAAATGTGTGAGATTGGCCACCAGCTTCGGGTGCTCCGGCAGGACAAGCGGGGCATAGCCTGCCATCAGCCCCGACGGGGGCCTTGCCCCCGCACCCCCAAGGTATTTTCAAAAAGATGAAGGCTCATGTCAGCCCTCCGGCAGCGCGGCACGGGCCTGATCAAGCAGGCGCTTGGCCTCGGAGCCCTGAAGTTTTGCAATGTCGTCCTGATATTTCAGGATCGCGCCCAGCGTGTCGGCGATGACCTCGGGGCTGAGCGTCACCACGTCGAGCGCCAGCAGGCAGTTGGCCCAGTCGATGGTCTCTGCCACCCCCGGCTTCTTGAACAGATCCTCGGTGCGCAAGGCCTGCACAAAGGCCACCACTTCGCGGCTGAGAGTCTCGGCGGCCTGCGGCACGCGGGCGTGCAGTATTTCCAGTTCGCGGTCGAAGTCCGGATAGTCCACCCAATGATAGAGGCAGCGCCGTTTCAGCGCGTCATGCACCTCGCGAGTGCGGTTGGAGGTCAGGATTACCGTTGGCGGCTCTGGTGCCTTGATGGTGCCCAGCTCCGGGATGGTGACCTGAAAATCAGAGAGCGCCTCCAGCAGGAAGGCCTCGAAGGGTTCATCCGTGCGGTCCAACTCGTCGATCAGCAAAATCGGCGCGCCGCGCGTATCGGGCTGCATCGCCTGCAGCAGCGGGCGAGCGATCAGATACTCCTCGGAGAACAGCTCGGCCTGCAGCGCCTGACGATCAGCGCTGCCGGTGGCCTCGGCAGTGCGGATCGCCACCATTTGTGCCGCGAAGTTCCATTCATAGACGGCGCTGGCGGCATCCAGCCCTTCGTAGCATTGCAGCCGGATCAGGGGGCGGTCGGTAACGGTGGCCAGAGCCTTGGCGATCTCGGTTTTGCCAACCCCGGCTTCGCCTTCCAGAAACAGTGGCCGGCCCAACCGCGCAGACAGGAACACCACCGTCGCCAGCGCCCGACCACAGACATAGCCCGCCTCGGCGAGCTGCGCCTGCACCGCGTCGATGGAGTGAAATCCGCCCTGCTCCGTCATGTCGCCCCTCCCGTTGCTTGCGACCAAGAGGCCACGCCCGCAGCGGCGCGTCAAGCGGAGGAGCTGCAACAGATCGTCAGTTCCCCGTCGCCGGAGATTGACGACACGCGCCGGCGGGTGCAACAAGTCAGACGCGTCGGAAGATCCGGGCACGCGGGCGGCGTGGACGAGGGGAAGGAACAGCGACATGCGCATCACTGCGGTGACCTGCGTCAAGAATGAAGGCCCGTTCCTGTTGGAGTGGATCGCCTACAACCGCCTGATCGGCGTGACAGATTTCCTGTTCTACTCCAACGATTGCACCGACGGCACCGATGCGCTGCTGGACGCGCTGGCCGCGCGCGGCGGTGTCACCCATCTGCCCAACCCGGCACAGGGGCGCGCCTATCAGATGGAGGCGCTGAAGGACTGCGCCCATCGCCCCGTCGTTCAGAACGCCGACTGGCTTTGGATCGCGGATGTGGACGAGTTCCTGAACATTCACGTGGGCGATCACAGCATCCCGGCGCTGATCAACGCCTGTGACGATCCGCAGGCCATATCGCTCAGCTTCCAGTTCTTTGCCAGCGGCGGCATCGAGGCCTTTGAGGACCGTCCGGTGATCGAACAGTTCACCCGCTGCCACAATCCAGACATCTGGTGCGGCGAGACGGCAATCGAGGTCAAAACCCTGACCCGCAAGGACTTTCCGCTCGGGTACTACGGCGCGCATCGTCCGTTCCTGAAGAAGAACATCGCCGCAGAGGCCCGCCCGCGCTGGTGTGATGGCGGTGGGCGACAGGTGCAGCACCGGTTTCTCGTCGCCGCCAACCCGCGGCGCATCCGCAAATTCCCGGCCAAGGGCGCGCGCGCATTGGCAACACTCAACCATTACGCGCTGCGCTCGCTCGACAGCTATCTGGTCAAGAACGACAGAGGCGATGTGAACCGCGAGAACCGCGCCTTTGACGACACCTATTGGCGTGAGCGCAATGATCCCGTCTGGGAGGACCGCTCGATCCTGCGCATGCTGCCCGCGCTACACACCGCGCTGGATGAGATGAAAGCCGACCCGGAGATCGCACGGCTGCATGCGGACTGCGTCGCACGGCACCTGGCGCGACGCGACGCGTTGCTGACCCAGCCCTCCTATCAGGCCATGCGGGCGCAGCTGCAACGCGCCTCTGTCCTGCCGCCGCAGGAAGAGGACATGCTGACACGGTTGGGACTGCTGTAGTGGCCGTGAGCATCATCAACCTCGGCCTGCCCAAATCCGGGACCACCACGTTGAAACACGCGCTGGACCGGGCCGGATATACCGTGGCCGATCACCGCATCAAGGCGCGCGAGACCCCGGATGACCCCGCGGACCGGGTCTTTGTCGGGGCGCTGATGTATGAGGGGCTGTATAAATACGGCGACCCGCTGGCCCTGCTGAAAGACTATGATGCGCTGACCGAAGTGAGCTTTATCTACGGTGGCACCTCGGTCTGGCCACAATGTGACCATGCCATGTTGCTGGCGCTGCGCAAACTGCACCCCAAGCTGTGTTTCATCGCCACCCGGCGCGCCACCGAGGAGTTGGCGCGGTCCATCATGCGCTGGAACAACCTTGGCAAACTGCGCATTCCGTTGTCGACGGTTCCGGGCCTGCCCGTGGGCTATGGCCATGAGGTCGACGAGCAAATGATCTGGATCGATGGCCATTACGAGGCGCTGACCCATTGGTTCCGCACGGACCCGCTGTATCTGGAGCTTGATGTGGCGGCGCCTGATGCGCGATCTAAGCTGGAACGATTTCTGGGCTACGACCTGCCGTGGTGGGGGCAGTCCAACATCAATCCCGAAGACCGTGACACGCCGGAGACGGGTGCGGAACCGACAGAAGAGAAAGACGCGGACTGATGCGGATCTACTTGCATATCGGTGTTCACAGAGCGGCCAGTGAACGGTTGCAGGCCGTTCTGGCCGACAAGCGCGACCTCTTGATAAGTCGGGGCGTGATGGTGCCACGTGCTGCAGGCCCAAAGAACCACACCCGCCTTTTCATGGCCGTCACCGATCCGGATCACGTGGATCCCCTGCGCTACAACCGGGGCTTTATCGGGGCGGCCAAACAGGCCGAGCTGCGCGAGGGGCTGATGGAGGCCCTGCGCGCGGATGTGGCAAAGCACGCCCCGCATACGCTGATCCTGAGCGCCTATCAGCTTGGCACGCAGCTGTCGCGCCCGAGCGAACTGGCGCGGTTGAAGGCGTTGCTCGCGCCGCTGTCGGACGACATTCGCATTGTTGCGCATCTGGAGGCACAGGCGCGCCTGTTGCCCGAGGTCTTTGCCGAGCAGGTTCAGGAGGGCCGCGCAAACGGTCTGGCGCGCGAAGTGGAACTGACGCGGGAAGACAGCTGGTGGGCGGCGGCACAGGACACGCTGCCGCCGGTGGACCCGCAGGCCGGCCAGTTCGAGGAAACCCAGGGCGCCCCCTACTGGCTGGATTATCAGGCGTTGCAGACGGTCTGGGAAGAGGTCTTTGGCCCCGGCTCCGTGGCCTTTCGCAGCTATGACGCGGCGCTGTTCGACAGTGCCGAGGTGACGGACGAGATCTGCGCCGCCTTTGACA
The DNA here is from genome assembly GCF_046535935.1 of Tritonibacter sp. SIMBA_163. NCBI lineage: Bacteria > Pseudomonadati > Pseudomonadota > Alphaproteobacteria > Rhodobacterales > Paracoccaceae > Tritonibacter > Tritonibacter sp. SIMBA_163. The sequence goes on along the minus strand of NZ_JAWJBP010000004.1, from coordinate 217,201 downwards.
TCGAAGGGCAGATTGGCCGCGCTGCGCCGGCAAAACCAACGCCGGCGATCTCTGCCGCCTGGCTGACGCGCGGACGACAGTTCAACGCACTGCTGCTGAAACTGCTGGCGCAGGGCAATCACATCCTGCCGCGCAAGCTGTGGCGGCAGATGATCCAGGACCTGCATGTGGACGGCCCGACCATCGATCCTGCGCGACTGGGCGCAGTGACGCGGTTTTTTGCGGCGGACAATGCGCGGCTCTGCGCCGTCCATCCGGACCTGTCGCCAGAGGTGTTCGAGGTCGCCGCCTCGACCGAGGATTGGGTGGAAGCCGACCCGCAAATGGGGTTTCGCGCCTCGCAATACCTGCTGGCCTTCCTGCACCGGATCGAGAAGGCGACAGCGGAGGAACGCGCCGCACGCGAGGGGGACCTTCTGGCGCACCAGAGCGCTCGCGCGGCGCAGGACAGCGCAGCGGGTGCCGCACCCTCGGCCAAGGCGCGCCGGTTGTTACCCCCACTGGCGCTGAAGAACTTCGCGATGTTGCAGGGCTCTTCGTTCAAACCGCATGATCGCCTTGGTCAGGTGGACGAGACGGCTCAAATGCCCCCCTATACGGAGGTGGCCCCGCGCAAACTCCCAAAAGGGCAGAGCGGCAATGTCATAGTTGGCTGCATGAAGGATGAGGCGCCCTATATCCTCGAATGGGTGGCTTATCACCGCATGATTGGGGTCGATCATTTCCTGATCTACACCAATGGCTGCAGCGACGGCACCTCGGAACTGCTGGACCGCCTGCAGGCGCTCGGCATCCTGCAGCACCGCAACAACGACAACTGGAAGGGCAACTCCCCCCAGCAATATGCGCTCAATCAGTCGCTAAAAGAGCCGGTCATAAAACAAGCGGACTGGGTGATCCATATCGATGTGGATGAGTTCATGAACGTGCGCTGCGGCAATGGCACATTGGCGGATTTCTTTGACCATGTGCCGGACGCCACCAATGTCGCGATGACATGGCGATTGTTTGGACACAATGGCGTCACCACCCTCAATGACCGTCCGGTGATCGCGCAGTTCGATCATTGCGCACCGAAGTTCTGCCCCAAGCCGCATACGGTCTGGGGCTTCAAGACCATGTTCAAACCCATTGGCGCCTATAAGAAAATCTCCTGTCACCGGCCCAACAAGCTGGAAGAGGATAAGCGCGCGCAGGTGAAATGGGTCAATGGCTCCGGTCAGGACATGACGCAAGAGGTGGCGGACAACGGCTGGCGCAGCTCGAAAAAATCCATCGGCTATGACCTGCTGCAACTGAACCACTATGCGCTGCGCTCGGCCGAGAGTTTCCTGGTCAAACGCCAGCGCGGCCGGGCGCTGCATGTGGATCGCTCGATCGGGCTCAACTACTGGATCCGCATGGACTGGAACGACCATCGCGATGTCACCATTCAGCGCAACCTGCCGAGGATGCAGGCGGAACTGGCGCGGCTGCTGGAGGACAAGACCCTGCGCGATCTGCATGAGGCCGGGTTGGCTTGGCACCGCGCAAAAGCCGCAGATCTGCATCAGGTGCCGGAGTTCGAAGAGCTTTATCGTCAGGCATTGGAGATCGACATCACCGCAACCGAACGCGTGGCCTGGGCGCTCTCGCTGGATCTGGAGAGCTGATGATGCGCACGCTGGCTGTTTTGACCGTCCGCAACGAGGCCGCTTATCTGCTGGAATGGCTGGCGCATCACAAGGCGGTGGGGTTTACGGATTTCCTCGTCTTATCCAACGATTGCGACGATCAGACCGTGGCGATGCTGGATCGGCTGGACGAGCTGGGCCACCTCGCGCATGTGGAAAACACCGGCCCCTTTGACAAGGGCGGTATCCAATTCACCGCCATGAAACGTGCCGACAAGCACCGGCTGACCAAACGTGCCGACTGGATCATGGCGCTGGATATCGACGAGTTCGTCAACATCCACGCTGGCAAGGGCCAGATCAGCGATCTGCTGGAGGCGCTGCCGCAGGCCGACGCGATCACGCTCACCTGGCGGCTGTTCGGCAACGCGGATCAGGTCCGCTATCAGGGCGAGCGCGTCACCGACCGTTTCACCCGCGCCGCCCCTGCGGTGATGCACTGGCCGTGGCGCGCGTCGATGTTCAAGACCCTGTTTCGCAACTCCGGCGTTTACCGCAAGATCGGCATCCATCGCCCCCGCAGCGTAAAGGACGACGACGCGCTGGACCACTATCGCTGGTTCGACTGCGTCGGACGGGAGTTGATGGGGGATTTCAAAACCAAACGGGTGTTTTCCAACTACGGGCAGGACAATTTCCAGCTGGCGCAGCTCAACCACTATCCGCTTGGCGCGATGGAGAGCTATGTGCTCAAGGCTGATCGCGGTCGCGCGGTCCACTCGGATGATATGCTGGATATCGACTACTGGGTGGAACGCAACTTCAACACCGAAGAAGACACTTCGATCAGCCGATACCGCCCGGCCCGCGACGCCATCCTGGAGATGTTCCTGGAGGACGCGACGCTGACAAAGCTGCATGACCGCGCGGTGCAATGGCGCAAGGACCGCTTTATGGAGCTGATGCGCGCGGAACCCTATCGCGCCCTGTTTGGCCGCTTGATGATGACGCCGCAGTCGCGCCCCATCAACCAGGTCACCGGACGCACGCTGGCAGGGTTTGCCATGTTGGGACGACGCGCCGCGCAGGCGGGCGGCAGCAATGACAGCGGAAAATCTCCCCCCAAGGACGACAGCTGAGCATCAGTTATCCCCAATGCGGCAACAATCGCCGACAATTGGGCCAAGCTTTTTCTAAATTTAGCCTCAATCTGCGCCTACTTCTGTCGGTGAACAAAGCCGACAAACGGGTGGCAGGTGGCGCGTATGCAAGACGACACAGATATCCTCGAGCAAGACCTCTCCGGGTTGAAGCCCGCCGAATGGCAGGCGCGTCTGGCGGAGATGGCCGAGGAAAACGGCATGTATCAGCCGCTTGGGGATCGCCATTTTGCCACGTTCATTGATCAGGGCAACACCTTGCTGGTGACGTTCGAGAGCCGTCAGGGCATCGAGAGCTTCTCCGAGACTGCGCAGCCGCTTGGTTTTGATCTGGTCAAGAATCTGGGCTGGTCCCATCTGTGCCTGATATCCGATGGTGACACCTGGTTCCGCGAAGCCCGCATCTATGGCTTCTTCGATCAATTGATCGACGATGGCTTCTTTGAAGAATTCGACAATGTGGTCTTCTACGGCGCGGGCCCCTGTGGCTACGCGGCGGCGGCGTTTTCCGTTGCCGCCCCCGGTGCCACGGTGGTGGCCATTCAGCCGCAGGCCACGCTGGACCCACGTATGACCGAATGGGACGACCGCTTTGTCGAGATGCGCCGCACCTCCTTCACGGACCGTTACGGCTATGCCCCGGATATGCTGGATGCCGCCGATCAGGCCTTTGTGCTCTTTGACCCCTATCAGTCACTGGACGCGATGCATGCCGCATTGTTTGCGCGTCCCAACGTGACCCGCCTGCGCATGCCCTGCATGGGCGATGCGATCCAGACCCGGCTGATTGAGATGGAGATCCTCTATCGGATCATGTCCCTGGCGGGCAGCGGACGTCTGACGGCCCAGTCCTTCCACCGGCTGGCACGCGCGCGGCGCGACAATAATGTCTATCTGCGCAATGTGCTGAACAGGCTCGACTACCTCGAACGCCCCTATCTGAACGTGCTTCTGTGTCGAAACGTCAATGATCGCCGCCGAATGCCGCGCTTTCGCCGCCGCCTGCGCGATCTGGAACGCCGCGGCGCGGAGGGCGAGTTCCGCCTGCCCCCCGGCACGGTACTGCCTCAGGACAAGTCCCAGACCGACAGCGGGCATTAACCCGCCTTCCCAAGCTCATGGCGCTGTGCTAACGCCTGCGCCATGACCCAGAGCCTGACGATCACCCGCCCCGACGACTGGCACCTGCACCTGCGCGATGGCGACATGCTGCGCGCGGTGCTGCCGGAAACAGCCCGCCATTTTGGCCGCGCCATCATCATGCCCAACCTCGTGCCGCCGGTTGTCACCGGCGCGCAGGCCGCCGCCTACCGCGACCGTATCCTCGCGGCATTGCCCGAAGGCATGACGTTTGAGCCCCTGATGACGCTCTACCTTACCGAGGACACCGACCCGCAGGATGTGGCCGCCGCCCATGCTTCCGGTCTGGTCAAGGCCGTGAAGCTCTACCCGGCCGGGGCCACCACCAACTCCGCCTCCGGTGTCACCGATTTCGACAAGGTGCGCCCAGTGCTGGAGAAGATGGCAGAGATCGGCCTGCCGCTTTGCACCCACGGTGAGGTCACCGACCACGACATCGACATCTTTGACCGTGAGGCGGTGTTCATCGACCGGGTTCTGGACCCGGTCCGCCGCGCCACCCCGGGCCTGCGCGTGGTGATGGAGCATATCACCACCAAGAATGCCGTTGATTACGTCCACTCGCAGGAGACCGACCTCGGCGCAACGATCACCACGCATCACCTGATCATCAACCGCAACCATATCCTGGTGGGCGGGATCAAGCCGCATTACTACTGCCTGCCCGTCGCCAAGCGCGAAGAGCACCGCATCGCCCTGCGCCAGGCCGCCACCTCCGGCGATGCACGGTTCTTCCTGGGCACCGACTCGGCGCCGCACACGGATGCCAATAAGCTGCAGACCTGCGGCTGCGCGGGCTGTTTCACCGCCACCAACACCATGGCGCTGCTGGCCCATGTGTTCGAAGAAGACGGCGCGCTAGAGCAGCTCGAAGGGTTTGCCTCAAAGAACGGCCCCGCCTTCTATCGCCTGCCGGAAAACGACAGCCAGATCACCCTGATGAAACAGGACGCCCCCGTCGCTTTCCCGGAACAGATCGACACGCCGGACGGCCCGGTCACCGTCTTTGATCCCGGCTTTGCGGTGCATTGGACCGTCGCCTGATTTCATCTTCTTGATAAATATCCCCGCCGGAGGCTCCCGCCCGCGCCTCTGGCACTCTGCTCTCGAAGGATACGCCATGATCCCCTCCTCCTACCCGTCACCCGAAGAAATCGCCCGCCTCTCCGCCCGGATGCTGCTGGAAATCGGCGCGGTGAACTTCAACACCGATGAGCCCTACACGCTGGCCTCCGGCCTGCCCTCGCCGAGCTACATCGACTGTCGCAAGCTGATCTCCTTCCCGCGCATCCGCTCCACATTGATGGATTTCATGGCCGTCACAGTGATGCGCAACGCCGGTTTCGAGGCGTTTGACAATATCGCCGGCGGCGAGACCGCAGGCATCCCCTTTGCCGCCTTGGTAGCCGAACGTCTCGCCCTGCCGATGACCTATGTGCGCAAGAAGCCAAAGGGCTACGGCAAGAATGCCCGCATCGAAGGCGCAATGAACGAGGGCGAACGGGTGCTGCTGGTGGAGGACCTGACCACGGACGGCGGCTCCAAACTGTCCTTCGTGGATGCAATCCGCGAGACTGGCGCGACCTGCGGCCACACGGCGGTGATCTTCTACTATGACATCTTCCCCGAAACCACCAAGACGCTGGGCGATCACGGCGTCGAGCTGCACCACCTGTGCACCTGGTGGGACGTGTTGGCAGAGGCCCGCGCACAAGCGAGCTTCAGCACACAAACCCTTGATGAAGTAGAGAAATTCCTGCACGATCCGCGCGGTTGGCAGGACGCAAACAAGAAAGCCTGAGGAAAACTTCACCCCCAAGGCTACGGATTTCTGTGGAAAAGGCCGCCCCGAATCGGAGCGGCCTTTTCCATATCATGTGGCTGCCACCCCAACCGCACACCATATGAAGAAGCTGTTGAGGCATAATCCGACGTTTCGAAAAATTGCCCACATCCGTCTCTGCGGTTATCCTCAATTCATCCACAGGGATTTCCAGATGGAAATCAGGTCCGGTTCCAGCGTAGAACACGAGCCTATCACAAGAGAGCAGACATGAACGAGATCACCTCCTTTAACGGCGATCCACAGCCGCCCGCGTCACCAGACTCCAGCGGCGCGGCAGGTGAAGCACAGGCATCGGAATTGCCCCACTCCGTCGAGGCGGAACAGCAGTTGCTGGGGGCAATTCTCACCAACAATGACGTCTACGACAAGGTCGCCTCGATCATCAATTCCTCGCATTTCTACGATCCCGTGCACGCCCGGATCTACGAGGTGGCGGCGGCGCGGATTTCCAAGAACGCGCTGGCCTCGCCGGTGACGCTCAAGGCCTTCATGGAGGACGACCAAGGGCTGCGCGAACTGGGTGGGCCGGCCTATCTGGCCAAACTGGCCTCGGCCTCGATCTCGGCCTTTGCGGTGCGCGACTATGCGCAGATGATCTATGATCTGGCGATCCGGCGCGAGCTGATTGCCCTCGGCCAGACCATCGCCGACAAGGCACGCCGGGTCGATGTCGCCTCGGAACCCAAGGAACAGATCGTCGAGGCGGAACAGCAGCTCTATTCGCTGGCCGAACAGGGCCAGACCGAGCAGGGCTTCAAATCCTTCTTGCGCGCGGTGACCGAGGCGGTGAATGTCACCAACGAGGCCTATCAGCGCGGCGGCGGCATGGCCGGGATCTCTACCGGGCTGGATGATCTCGACAAGCAGCTTGGTGGCCTGCACCCCTCGGACCTGCTGATCCTTGCCGGACGTCCCTCGATGGGGAAAACCTCGCTGGCGACCAACATCGCCTTCAATGTCGCCAAGGCTTATAAGCGCGGGCTGAAACCGGATGGCAGCGAAGGCGCACTCGATGGCGGCGTCGTCGGCTTCTTCAGCCTGGAGATGTCGGCCGAGCAGCTGGCAGGCCGGATTCTCGCCGAAGCCTCGGAGATCTCCAGCCACAAGATCCGTCAGGGTGACATGACCGAAGAGGAGTTCCGCCGCTTCGTGCAGGCCGCCAAGGACCTCGAAAGCTGCCCGCTCTTCATCGACGACACGCCGGCGATCCCGATCTCGCAGTTGGCCGCCCGCGCCCGGCGCCTGAAGCGGACCCATGGGCTTGACCTTCTGGTGATCGACTATCTGCAGCTCTGCCGCGGCATGGCCGAAAACCGGGTGAACGAGATTGCCGAGATCTCCATGGGCATGAAAGCCATCGCCAAGGAGCTGAACATCCCCGTGGTCGCCCTCTCGCAGCTGTCGCGTCAGGTGGAAAGCCGCGACGACAAACGCCCGCAGCTTTCGGACCTGCGGGAATCCGGCTCGATCGAACAGGATGCGGACGTGGTGATGTTCGTGTTCCGCGAGGAATACTACAAGGAACGCGAAAAGCCCGGCGATCACGAACTCGACAAGATGGAAGAGTGGAAACAAGCGATGGAGCGTCTACACGCCAAGGCCGAAGTCATCGTCGGCAAACAGCGTCACGGCCCCATCGGCACGGTGGAGTTGTCGTTCGAGGCGCAGTTCACCCGCTTCGGCAACCTTGCCAAATCCTGGCAACAGCAGCCCGACGGCTACTGAGCGCAAGGCCGCTCCGGGGCCTCTGCCCTCCCCTTCATCTTTTCAAAAATATCTCGGGGGAGGCCCATCGGGCCGGGGGCAGCGCCCCCTCCGCGCCCGCAAACACAGCGCAACAGCCCGCCCAAAGCGTGCTGCGCTGCGGTTTCCCCCTTGACCCCGGTGGCCTCCATGTCATGAACGACGCATGAGTACGGCACGTTTGAAAATCAACCTGGATGCGCTTGCGATCAACTGGCGCAATCTGGATGCCAAGACCGGCTGCGAGACCGCAGCGGTGGTCAAGGCGAATGGCTATGGTCTCGAAGCAGGCCGCGTCGGCAAGGCGCTGGCACAGGCTGGGGCCCGCAACTTCTTTGTCGCCATCGCGGAGGAAGGCATCGCCCTGCGCCGCGCGATCGGCCCCGGTCCGGGGATCTCGGTGTTTTCCGGCCATATGGAGGGCGACGCCAAGCTGCTGCGCGACTTTCAGCTGACGCCGATGCTCAACTCGCTGGACCAGATGCTACGCCATTTCGAGGCGCTTCCGGGTCATCCCTTTGGCGTGCAGCTCGACAGCGGCATGAACCGGCTGGGTATGGAGGCCGCTGAATGGATGGCGGTGCGCGATATCGCGCTGGATCAAAACCCGGTCCTCTTGATGTCGCATCTGGCCTGTTCGGACGAGCCCGGCCACGGCATGAACCCCTATCAGCTGAAGAACTTCATCGAGATGACCGAGGGGCTGAACCTGCCCCGCTCTCTCGCTGCCACCGGCGGGCTGCTCTTGGGCCGCGACTATCACTTTGACCTCTGCCGCCCGGGTATCGGCCTTTATGGCGGTGCGCCCTATAGTGACGCGCTGCCGGTGGTCGAGCTGGAGGTGCCGGTGATCCAGACCCGCGACCTCGCCCCCGGCGAAAGCGTCGGCTACGGCAACACCTGGATCGCACAGCGCGACACCCGCATCGCCACGCTGGCCGCCGGATACGCCGACGGGTTGCACCGCGCCTTTCAGCGACAGGGCATCATGGCCTATGCGGGCTCCACCCCCTGTCCCGTGGTGGGCCGTATCTCCATGGATCTGATCACCGTCGACGTCACCGAGCTCAACGAGGTGCCGCCTTACCTGAGCCTGATGAATGAGGCGCAAACGGTAGATGTGCTCGCCAACGCCGCCGATACCATCGGCTACGAGGTGCTGACCTCGCTTGGCAACCGCTATGCGAGGACCTACAGCGCATGACCCCTGCCTCCGCCCTTGGGATGATCGGCCGCACGTCGCTTGGCCGCCTCGCCGCCCTCGGGCGGATCACCCGCTTTGCCGCCTCGACCTTCAGCCACATGATGCGCCCGCCGTTTTATCCGCGCGAGTTCCTGCTGGCTCTGCTGCAGGTCGGGTGGCTGTCCCTGCCCGTCGTGGCGCTGACCGCGATCTTCACTGGCGGCGCGCTGGCGCTGCAAATCTATGCAGGTGGCGCACGTTTCAACGCCGAGGCCGTGGTGCCGCAGATCGTCGCCATCGGCATGGTGCGTGAACTCGGCCCGGTGCTGGTGGGCCTGATGATCGCGGCGCGGGTGACCTCGTCGATTGCCGCCGAAATCGCCACCATGAAGGTGACCGAGCAGATCGACGCGCTGGTGACGCTCTCCACCAACCCCATGAAATACCTCGTCGCGCCGCGTGTGCTGGCGGCCCTGATCACCGTGCCGGTGCTGGTGGGTGTCGGCGATATCATCGGCATCATGGGCGGCTATGTGGTGGCCACCGAGACGCTTGATTTCAACGCAGCCGCCTACCTCAAGAACACTGTCGATTTCCTTGAGCTGCGCGATATCGTCTCAAGCTTGGTCAAAGGCGCGGCCTTCGGCACCATCGCCGCCCTCATGGGCTGCTACTACGGCATGCAGTCGGGCCGCGGCGCGCAAGGCGTGGGACAGGCCACCAAAAGCTCGGTCGAGGCCGCCGCCGTGTTGATCCTCGCCGCCAACTTCGTGCTGACCGGGGTGTTTTTCTCGCTATGACCCAACCGATGATTGAAATGCGCCAGGTCGCCAAGGCCTTTGGCTCCAACGCGGTGCTGCGTGGTGTTGACCTCGATGTGGCAAAGGGGTCCTCAACGGTGATCATCGGTGGCTCCGGCACCGGCAAATCAGTGGCGCTGAAATGCATCCTTGGCCTGATCGAGCCGGACACGGGCGAGATCCGGGTGGATGGCAAGCCCGTTGGCCAGGGGGATCGTGATGCCTTCCTGTCTCGCTTCGGCATGTTGTTCCAAGGCGGCGCGCTGTTTGACTCACTGCCGGTTTGGCAGAATGTCGCCTTTCGCCTGCTGCGTGGTAGCCTCGCGCGCCCCAAGGACGAGGCCCGCGAGATCGCCATTGAGAAACTGCGCCGTGTCGGTCTTAAGGCCGATGTCGCCGACCGCCTGCCCGCCGAACTGTCCGGCGGCATGCAAAAACGTGTCGGCCTTGCCCGCGCCATCGCCGCCGAGCCGGAAATCATCTTTTTCGACGAGCCCACCACCGGGCTGGACCCGATCATGTCCGGCGTCATCAACGACCTGATCCGTGAGATCGTCGTGGAGATGGGCGCCACCGCCATGACCATCACCCACGACATGACCTCCGTGCGCGCCATCGCCGACAATGTCGCCATGCTGCACGGCGGCAAGATCCGCTGGACCGGCCCGGTTGCGGAGATGGATCACTCGGGCGACCCTTACGTGGAGCAATTCATCTCCGGCAGTGCGGAGGGGCCGATAGAAGCGGTGCGGTAGGAGGCATACATGCCATCGAGACAACTCCACCAACTCTTGCAGCCGTATGCTTCCCGCCGTTTGGAAGCTGCTAAAGCTGAGAAAATTTGCTTTTCCCATTACACGAGCGCAGACGCCGCGTTGAGCATTATTCGCAACAGAGAAATCTGGCTGCGAAGTGCGAACGTGATGAATGATTTTTCCGAAATAGCTCACGGGCAAAACTGCCTAGTGCATGCGTGGAAGAACACATCTTTCGGGCAACGCCTGCAAGCCGTCATGAACAGAAGGCAAGACGGCCTTTCAAAACAGCTTGAGGCTACATTTAACAAATACCTAACAGATCGTCACACCGACACATACTTGATGTCCATTTCAGAACATCATCCAGATGATGATCGGTTGGGAAAACTCTCTATGTGGCGCGCGTATGGTGGCCATACTAATGTGGCATTTGTTTTCAATACCTCCCCGTTGTTCTCTGAAAGCGCGGCTCTTCCCGCTTTCTCCAGTCCAGTACTATATGCAACAGTCGCCGAGTTTGCAGATCACTTCAGTCAGGTGGTTACTGGCCTAGAGGAGAACTTTGCGGTCGTACAAAACACAGACCCAAACCAGCTTGTATCTGAGCTATTCTTTGCTCTTCACATGGCAGTTCTATCGACGAAACACCCGGGTTTTGCTGAAGAGAAAGAATGGCGAATACTCCATTCCCCTTCTCTCTGGCCGTCTGAACGGATCAAGTTTGATGTCGTATCAATCTCCGGCGTCCCACAGAAAGTCTACAAGATTTCCTTGGAAAACTTCCCGAATGAAGGTTTCACAGGGGCTTCCTTGCCCGAAGTGCTAGAGGAAATAATTATTGGTCCAACCCAATTTCCATATCCCATTTACGACGCTTTGGTTCATGAACTAACCGAAGCTGGCGTGGCAAATGCTCCAAGTAAAGTGCGCGTGTCTGACATACCCCTCAGAAAATAGTCAATGATCCTCCGCCTCGCCAACCTTTCCCTGCTAATCCTCTATCCCGTCGCGTGGTTTGCACCTCTGTTACGGGCAGGCCTCCTGCCGATCTTCGGCCTGTCGGAAATCTCCGTCCTCACCGGCCTTCAGAGCCTCTGGGGCAGTGACATCGTGCTGGCGCTGGTGGTCACCGCATTTGCGCTCTTCGCACCCTACCTCAAAACCATCGGCCTCGCGCTGGTGCAGTTCCGCCTGCTGGATGCGCGCAGTCTGCCGGTGCTCTCCGTCCTCGGAAAACTCGCCATGGCAGATGTCTTCCTCATCGCGCTCTATATCACTCTGGCAAAGGGCATCGGCTACGCGACCATCGAAACCGCCTGGGGGCTCTATCTTTTCACCGCCTGTATTCTCGCGTCCATCATCCTGTCGATCCTGACCGAGCGCCAGATCCGCCGCACGTCGCCGGCGGGTCAATGACGGCCCATCGGCCGCCGCGCGCACGCGCGGTCGCAGATCATTGAGGCGCGGGCGACGCGCCCTAGCACTGGTGATGGCGCGTTCAGGGCAGACCTGCCCCTGAACCGCTTCTCAGCAGATCCTTTCCTTGCCCATCGCCAACCGACACGCTGCTGGTGTCACCGCGCAGCGCAGCTGCGCCGGGCCCAACAGGAGCAGATCATCTCTGGATGATCGCCCAACTGGCGGGAGCGCCCCCTTGCGGATGCGACGGAGGGGCCTCGCCCCCGGCCCTCCCCAGACCGCGCTCGGGATATGTCCGGTCAGAAAACGCATCCAACACCCACTTGAACAAATCGGAAACATCTGCCACATCTCACCCCATGGCAAAGACATCTTTCTCCTGCTCCGCATGTGGGGCCTCTTATTCGAAATGGTCCGGTCGCTGCGAGGGCTGTGGCGAATGGAACTCGATCTCCGAGGACAAGGGCCTCACCTCCGCAGGGCCTGCCAAGAAATCTCTCGGCGCAATGCGGGGCAAGCGGGTGCCGCTTACTGATCTGGCCACCCAGGAAACCCCGCCTCCGCGCACCCATTGTGGCGTCGCGGAGCTGGACCGGGTGCTGGGCGGCGGGCTGGTGGAGGCCTCGGCAATCCTCGTCGGCGGTGATCCCGGCATCGGCAAGTCAACGCTGCTGCTGCAGGCGGCGGCGCAGTTTGCCCATGCGGGGCTGAAAACCATCTATGTCTCGGGCGAGGAAGCCTCCGCCCAGGTGCGCATGCGGGCGCAACGGCTGGGGCTGGCCGACGCGCCGGTGAAACTGGCGGCGGAAACCAATCTGCGCGATATCCTGACCACGCTGGAGGCGGAAAAGCCGCAGCTGGCAATCATCGACTCGATCCAGACCATGTGGGCCGACAATGTCGACAGCGCGCCGGGCTCCGTCAGCCAGGTGCGTGCCGCCGCGCATGAGCTGACCACATTCGCCAAGGCAAATGGGGTGTCCATCGTCATGGTCGGTCACGTCACCAAGGAGGGCCAGATCGCCGGTCCCCGCGTGGTGGAGCATATGGTCGACACGGTGCTCTACTTCGAGGGTGAGCGCGGCCATCAGTTCCGCATCCTGCGGGCAGTGAAGAACCGCTTTGGTCCCGCCGATGAGATCGGCGTGTTCGAGATGACCGGCGCCGGGCTGGCGCAGGTGCTCAACCCCTCGGCGCTGTTTCTGTCGGAACGCGGTCAGCCCTCGCCCGGGTCGGTGGTTTTTGCCGGCATAGAGGGCACCCGCCCGGTACTGGTGGAGATGCAGGCGCTGGTGGCGCCCTCGCCACATTCACAACCGCGTCGCGCCGTGGTGGGCTGGGACAGTTCGCGCCTTGCGATGATCCTGGCGGTGCTGGAGGCGCGCTGCGGCATTCCCTTTGCCGGGCTCGACGTCTATCTCAACGTCGCCGGTGGCATGAAAATCACCGAACCCGCAGCCGACCTTGCAGTGGCCGCCGCACTGTTGAGCGCGCGTGAGGACACCGCACTTCCCTCCGATACGGTGATTTTTGGCGAAATATCTCTGTCCGGTGCCCTCAGACCGGCCCCTCAGACGGAAAACCGGTTGAAAGAAGCGCAAAAACTTGGTTTCACGGCGTCGATCGCTCCGAGTGGCGGCAAATCCGTATCCGTCCCCGGCCTGACCCTGCGCCCGGCCTCTGACCTCACAGGATTTGTTGGCGAATATTTCGGAGCAGGCTAAAAGGCCACTCAAGGTATTTTTCGCGGGCAAACAGGCGAGGGACATGGAAGGTTTCACCATTATCGACGGCGCGGTAGCGCTGGTCATCGTAGTTTCGGCACTACTCGCCTATGCGCGCGGCTTTGTACGCGAAGTCATGGCCATCATCGGATGGGTTGCGGCAGGTGTGCTGGCTTATATGTTCGCCCCCCAGGCAGAACCGCTCATGGCGGAGATCCCGGTGGTGGGTGAGTTCATCGCCGACAGTTGCGAATTGTCGCTGATCGCGGCGTTCTTTGCGGTCTTCGCGATCGCATTGATCATCGTCTCTTTCTTCACGCCACTGCTGGCGGGTCTGATCCAGCGCTCGGCACTGGGGGGGCTTGATCAGGGGGCCGGGTTCTTCTTCGGCGTCCTGCGCGGCATCCTCCTCGTGGTGATCGCCTTCTTCGTCTATAACGTGGTGATGACCGGTCAGAGCTTCACCATGGTGGACGAGAGCCGCTCTGCCGCAGTGTTCAACCAGGTGATCGGCAAGGTCGAGGAACAGAACCCCGAGCAAGCGCTTGGCTGGGTTACTCAGAAATACGAAGACCTGATCTCGTCCTGCGAAGGCTGACGGTCACACACATACGAGATTAAAACGGGGCGCCCTCATCGGGCGCCCTTTTTCGTGCGGCGCGATGCCAGCGCGTATCCGCAGAGCGATCCCGGGCCCGAGCCCGGATATTCACAGAGTTTTGCAGAAACTGCCCGATTGCTCCCCCTTGAAGAATCGATTCTGCCTCCCGCCGTGGCTGTGTGAAAAACTTGCAAATATCCTTAACAACTCCTTAATTTGCACCAGTCAGGCCGTTAACCTTTGGGAATGACTGTGTTTTTCGCACCTCAAACCCGCTTCGGTACCGAAACTGTCCCAAGCCTGCCCCATTCTTGTCCCAATTCGGGGGCCAATTGAGATCAACGAAGGCAAAAAGCCTCGCCGCTCTCAGAAGGGACATTTGGACATGCTGCTGGATCACACCACCGCGTTTACAGACTATCAGCCGGTTGACCTGCTTCTGGACCTGCGTTTGCACGACGCAGAGGATCAGGCCGCCGCCCGCTCCCGTCCACAACAGGGCGGTGTGCTGCCCGGCACCCTGATCGAGACCGAATGCGGCTTTAAACAGGCCCGTGCCCTGCGACCCGGTGACATGGTGCAAACCTTTGACGGCGGCCAGCGCGAGGTGGTGACCATTCGTCATTCCGTGCCGCGTCTCACCGCGATGGTGCATGTCCCTGTCGGCGCGCTTGGCAATGACGCAGCCCTTGAGCTGCCCTCTGATGCGGTTGTGGCGGTTTCGGGCGATCTTGCTCTTGATCTCTTTGACCTTCCGGTTGTGACCGTGAAACTGGTGGCCCTGATCGGCCACAATGGCATCAGCACCGCCCTGCCCCAGCGCCTCGCCCGGATCCACATCGGATGCGCCGAAGAAGAACTGCTTTGGACCGAAGGTGGCCTGGTGCTGAACGCCGGAGAGCCAGAAGACGACGGGTTCTACAGCCTGCTGTCGTTCACCGAGGCGCGCCGGATCGTGGCTGCGGGTCGCGAAGATCACAGCGCAAGCGAGATCGCTGCCGAAGTGACCTCGGACGAGGACGGCGATGATGCCGCATTCCTCGGCCTTGATGCGGCGCCGCTGCCCGCCTTTGACCCCATCGACCTGCTGTTTGGCCGCTACGCCGCGTGATCGGACAGCCGCCACGGACACCTCCCTTCACGTCCTGATTGCGCGCCAACGCGCCAAGGGCCGCCTCAGGTCGGAAATCCTGCCCGGATCTGCGCGACTTTGTGATCCTTTGATGACATTGCCCGCGAGACAGCCTATGTGAGGGCCGTCACTGTTCGACAGGATTCGGAGCCAAACCCGCTGTGTTGACCCGGTACTCAGCTGACCTGCGCCGCCCCTCGCGTGTTGCAGGATCTGCCCTTCTGGCACCCAACAGCCGCAGTGCAGCCCGCGTTAGCGCCGCGCTGCGCCCCACTGGCTCCGCCTTCCCGTTCACGAGAAACCTTCTACATCATGACCCGGCGCATCGCACCGCGGTCCTGGCCTGTGACGTTCCCGTCGCGGCCTCTGTCGCCACAGCCTCCGGGCTGTAAGCAAAACGAACGATTATATTGGAGCCTCGCCATGTGCGGTATCTTGGGCATCGCAAGCAGAACCGAACAAGTGTTTGCGGAACTCTATGACGGGTTGCTGATGCTTCAGCACCGTGGCCAGGATGCGTCAGGCATCGTCACCTACGGCGACGGGTTCTTCCGCGAACGCAAAGCCAACGGTCTGGTCAAGGATGTGTTCGGCGCAAAGGATGCCGAGACCCTGCAGGGTCGTGTTGGCATGGGCCATGTGCGCTACCCCACTGCCGGGTCGCTCTCTGCAGCCGAAGCGCAGCCGTTCTTTGTGAACGCGCCTTATGGCATCTATCTGGTGCACAACGGCAATATCACCAATACCGAGCAACAGCGCGCCAAGGTCACCGGCAAATACAGCCGCCACCTGCGCACCACCTCGGATTCCGAGATCCTGCTGAACGTGCTGGCCGACAAGGTGGCAGACGCGATCAAGGTCAACGGCAACGCCGATCCGATCCGCAACATCTTTGCCGGGGTGAAGATGACGATGGAGCGCGTGCAAGGCGCCTATTCCGTGATCTGCCTGATTGCCGGCGTTGGCATGCTCGCCTTCCGCGACCCGCACGGCATCCGCCCGCTGTCGGTGGCCCAACGCGACGCAGAAGGCGACGGGGATGATTTTGCCTTTGCCTCCGAAGACGTGGCTTTTGGCATCAACGGGTTCAAGAAACTGCGTGACCTGAAACCCGGCGAAGCGATTCTGGTGGATCTGGAGGGCAACAAGCATGAGTTCCAGGCGGTCGAAGGCAAGCTGACGCCCTGTATTTTCGAATATGTCTACCTGGCACGTCCCGATTCCATGCTGGATGGTATTTCAGTCTACAAGACACAGATCCGCATGGGCGAAGCGCTGGCAAAGCAGATCGCCGACTCCGGTCTCGATATCGACGCCGTCATCCCGGTGCCCGACAGTGCCCGCCCCGTTGCGCTGGAGGTCTCCAACTCGCTCGGCATCCGTTACCGCGAGGCGCTGGTGAAGAACCGCTACGTCGGCCGGACCTTCATCATGCCCGGTCAGGAAGAGCGGCAAAAATCGGTCCGGCGCAAGCTGAACGCCATTCCGCTGGAGATGAAGGATCGCAATATCCTGCTGATCGATGACTCGATCGTACGCGGCAACACGATCAAGAAGATCGTACAGATGTGCCGCGAGGCTGGTGCCAAGAAGGTCTACATCGCGTCCGCCTCCCCGCCGGTGAAACACCCCAATGTCTATGGCATCGACATGCCGACGAAACACGAGCTGATTGCCAATGGGCTGAACCTCGAGGAGATTCGCGAAGAACTGGGCGCCGATGCCCTGTTCTACCAGAAACTTGAGGATCTGGTCTGGGCCGCAAAGGAAGGCAATTCAGAGATCGAGCAGTTCGATTGCTCCTGCTTTGACGGACAGTATGTCACCGGATCGGTCAGCGAGGACTACCTGAACACGCTTGAGGGCAGCAGCCGCGTCAGCAAGAAAATCAAGGACATGCCCGATGCGGGCAAATCCTGGAACGGCGCCACGCTGGCCAGCTGATCGGGCAGATCGCGGGTCATAGCCCAATCAGGGCCTGCGACCTTCGCGGCGCACCATGCTCAGCGATTGCACTTTGCGCTCAACAGGCGTAATGGAGCGGCGCAAACACCGCCAATGGCGCTGACCCGCACAGGTCAGCGCCTTTCTCTATTTGATTTTCGAAAGGGGCGCCTTCTTGGACGCGCATCTTGCCCGTATGCTGAGTTCTTCGCGTCAGTGCCGCTGCTGCGGCGGGACCTTTGCTCAGCTCCTCAGCCTCTCCTGCGACCGGCCCGACATCGTGCCGGCGGATCTGCAGGTGCAGGACAACACCGCCATCTTTGTCTCAGAAGGCGATGTGCTGACCGAGGATTTCTGCCGCTTCGGAAGCCTGCGGTTCCTGCGTGCGGTACTGGCCATTCCGCTTGCGGATTCGCGCGGCGAGGAGTTCATCCTCGGCACCTGGGCCGGTGTCAGCGAGGACGTCTTTGACGAATATCTTGACCTGTTTGAGCTGCGTGAGGGCGAGAGCATGGGCAGCCAACCCGCGTGGCTGTCGAACCAGATCCCGCCCGAGAGCGGCGGCCCGCTGGCCTGCATGCTGCACATGCGCCCCGAGGGGCAATATCCGGAGCTGCAGGTGTCCGAGGTCAATCATGATCTCGCCCGGATGCAGGAGCTGGGTCTCGATCTCGAAGAACTGCTGGTCTTCCTGCACGCCTATGGGCACGATCTTGCCTCTCTGGTGTATGACGCCTGAGAACAGGCGTTGTTCTGCGCATTGAGCCGCCTGGCGTCGGCTGCGCACCGCCGGGGCGCCCCTGCCCCCGCTTCCGCCGGTCCATAGGTGCTGATACCAGCGCCGCACACTCACGCGACACACCACTCACATATGACATTCCCGCCTGTTCGGTCACCGGTTCGCCAGTCCGGGCACGGGTGCTGGAGCCGACATGGCCAACTCTCAAACTGCAACCGCAGAAGCCCTCGCCACCGAGAAGAACGCGCTGCCCGACCGTAACCTCTCTCTGATCGGCCTGTTCGGGACACCAAACGACATGCAGGGCATGGTGCGCCTGGCCTCAGGTCGCATCAAAACGGTCAAGACCGGTGAACGGCTGCCGATCGGGCGTATCGTCGGCATTGATGTCGAAGGGCTATTGATCGAACGCGGCGGCGAAGTCGGACGGTTGCCGATCTTCACCAACTGAGTGCGCATCTCGTCGCAGCGATCCCCCGCAGATGTTGCGGGGCTTGACCCCGGCGCAACCGCGCAGCATGTAGGCGCCCATGACCGAAAAACTCGCCCTTATCACCGGGGCCTCGCGGGGCCTTGGCGCCGCTCTGGCCGAGGCGCTTGCGCCCACTCATCACATCATTGCCGTCGCCCGGACCACGGGCGCGCTCGAAGAGCTGGACGACCGCATCAAGGCGTCTGGCGGCTCTGCCACCCTTGCGCCGATGGACATCACCGTACCCGAGGCGATGGCGACCCTCTGTCGTGGCATCTTTGATCGCTGGGGCAAGCTGGATCTCTGGCTCCACTGCGCCATTCATGCCGCCCCTCTCAGCCCTGCGCATCACGTTGCAGCCAAGGACTGGAAGAAATCGGTCGACATCAATGCCAGCGCCCCGTCGGTGCTGATCCCCTATATCGCCCCGCTTCTGGGTCAATCCGGTCGCGCCGTGTTCTTTGACGATGCACGCGCGGGCGAGAAATTCTTTGGCGCATATGGCGCGACCAAGGCGGCTCAGATCGCGCTTGCCCGCAGCTGGCAGGCGGAGACGGCGCGCACCGGCCCCTCCGTGCGCCTGCTGACACCGCCGCCGATGCCAACCGCCCTGCGCGCCCGTTTCTTCCCCGGTGAAGATCGTGATGCGCTGACCTCGCCGACGGAGGCAGCAGCAGAGCTGCTGCCGCAGATCCTCGCGGACTGAGGTCACCGGGGGTCGGATTTTCCGGCTCAGAACATTTGGGGGTGCGGGGCCACGCCCCGGCCCCATGCCCTGATCGCGACAAAACGGGCGATTTGGTCACACAGTCCCCTCTCCCCAGCTGAAAATCCGGGCAAAAACCTTGCCCTGCCGCCCCCTGCCGCCTATTCAGGGGCCAGCCCGAAGGGCTGTGCGAGCAGCCCAAAACGGACAAAAACGCCGCAGAAAATACAAAATATACGCAAGGGGTCACAATGCGCATTCTGGTCACCAACGACGACGGCATCAGCGCACCCGGACTGGCCGTGCTGGAAGCGATCGCCGCCGATCTTGCCGGATCTGACGGCGAGGTCTGGACCGTCGCGCCCGCCTTCGAGCAATCCGGCGTTGGCCATTGCATCAGCTACACGCATCCCTCCATCCTGTCGGAACTGGGCCCGCGCCGTTTCGCCGCCGAAGGATCGCCGGCGGACTGCGTACTGGCGGCCCTGCATGTGGTCATGAAGGACCATCGCCCCGATCTGGTGCTGTCGGGCGTGAACCGCGGTAACAACTCCGCCGAAAACGCGCTTTATTCCGGCACCCTCGGCGGAGCCATGGAAGGCGCGTTGCAAGGCGTGCCTGCGATGGCGCTGTCGCAGTATTTCGGCAGTGAGAACCGCGATCTGGACAATCCGTTCGAAGCCGCGCGTCAGCATGGTGCCGATGTGGTCCGCAAGCTGCTGGCTGCACAGCCTGCAAACGATCAGCCCTACGGCCTGTTCTACAACATCAACTTCCCCCCAGTTGCCGCCTCTGATGTCAAAGGCACCCGCGTCACCACGCAGGGCTGCCGCGAGGGCAAGCGGTTCTCGGCGCAAGAGCAGTTCTCGCCCAACGGCAAGCGCTTCATCTGGGTCAAGGGTGGCGACCAGCAGGTCACCACCGCACCCGGCACCGATGCGGCGGCAAACCTTGCGGGCTTCATCTCTGTCACACCGATGCGGGCGGATCTTACGGCGCATGACACGCTGGAGGCCCTGAAGGCGATCGAATGAGTGGCCTGGACGCTGAAACCAAGATGCAGTTTCTATTCGCCCTGCGCTCACGCGGGGTGACGGAGTCGACGGTGCTCGAAGCGATGGAAGCGATAGATCGCGGATTGTTCCTGCGCGGCTTCTTTTCCGAACGGGCCTATGAGGACGTGCCGCTGCCAATCGCCTGTGGTCAGACCATTTCTCAGCCCTCCGTGGTGGGGCTGATGACCCAGGCCCTGCAGGTCAACGCCCGCGACACCGTGCTCGAAGTCGGCACCGGGTCAGGCTATCAGGCCGCCGTGCTCGCCAAGCTTGCGCGCCGGGTCTATACCGTGGATCGCCATGGCCGGCTGGTGCAGGAGGCGCGGCAGGTGTTCCAGCGGCTCGGGCTTGCCAATATCACCTCGATGGTCGGCGATGGCAGCCATGGCATGCCGGATCAGGCACCCTTTGATCGAATCATCGTGACCGCCGCTGCCGAAGACCCGCCCGGTCCGCTCCTGGCGCAATTGAAGGTCGGCGGCATCATGGTGGTGCCGGTTGGGCAATCTGATGCCGTGCAAACGCTCATTCGTGTGCGTAAGATGGAAAATGGGCTGGAATATGATGAATTGCGCCCGGTCCGCTTTGTTCCTCTGCTGGAAGGGCTTGGAAAAGACACCTGAGCTGTCCTATTCCCTCAGCAGCCCCGTTGCGCTGTAGCGGTCTTCCGGACAGTCCCGGGCATGAAAACAGAACGCTGCCGTCCAAGTCTCCGCCAGAACGGGGACACCATTCGAGGAGAGCAAGAGACATGACCCGCCCCAGCAAGGTCTTCCGCCCCAGATCCCTGCGTCCGGCAGCGCTGCTGCCGCTGACATTGGTGGCCGCCGCCTGTACGGCGCCGCTGGATTATGACCTGCGTGGTCAGATCGGCGCGTTCAACACCACCAAGGCCGCACAGACCGCGACCGAGACCCGCCCGGCGCCGGACACCCGCGGTCTGATCACCTACCCCTCCTATCAGGTTGCCGTGGCGCGCAATGGCGACACGGTTGCCGATCTGGCGAGACGTGTTGGCCTTCCCGCAGTGGAAGTGGCACGGTTCAATGGCGTTGAGACAGCCGATCAGCTGCGCCGCGGTGAGGTTCTGGTGATGCCGCGCCGTGCGCCCGAAACTTCGGCACGCGGTGGCAACCGCTCCCCTGGTGGAGTCGATATTGCCTCGCTGGCTGGCAGTGCCATCGACAATGCGCCGGAAAGTTCGCCCAATCCGGGCTCCGTCACCACCACCACGCTGCAGACCACACCGGCCAAACCGGCGCCGACGCGCGTCCAGGGTGGCCCCGAGCCCGTACGCCACAAGGTCACGCGTGGGGAGACCGCCTATACCATCGCCCGCCTCTACCAGATCCCGGTGAAGTCTCTGGCGGAATGGAATGGCCTTGGCAGCGATTTCGCGATCCGCGAAGGGCAGTACCTGCTGATCCCTCTGAAAGATCCAAACGCGCCGGTTCCCGCGGCCGTAGAGACCGAAACCTCGGTCACCGCCCCCGGACAGGGCAGCAGCACGCCGACGCCTCCCAGCGCCACCCAACCGCTGCCCGATGAAAAGGTGAAACCTGCCGCCGATGCCCGCACGGATCCCAAGCCGACGGTCAAGGTCGAACAGCCGACGCGCGCCTCCCAGGCGGCCATGGCGTACCCGGTGACGGGCAAGATCGTCCGCGCCTATTCGAAGGGCAAGAACGACGGCATCGACATTTCAGCCGCGCCGGGCAGCCCTGTAAAGGCGGCAGAAGCGGGCACCGTTGCCGCCATCACGGAGGATTCAAACAAGGTCCCGATCATCGTGATCCGCCACGATCGCAACCTCCTGTCGGTTTACGCCAATGTGGATGGCATCAAGGTCAAGAAGGGCGACCGCGTCAATCGCGGTCAATCCATCGCCCAGCTCCGTGGCAGCGCAGACGAGGCCTATGTCCACTTTGAGGTGCGTGACGGTTTCGAAAGCGTCGACCCTCTGCCCTACCTGCAGTAAATCCGCCGCTGGCGACAGGCGCCGCGCCGGACCGCAAGGTCCGGCGCCCGGCCCAACGGGAGCCGGGCGCGCAAGCGCGTGGGCGACGGGCGGGAGCTCCCCCCGCCTCTCCAATCTCGACGATGAACGCGGGAGCCTCGCGTTGGGGATGTCTCACGTCTCACCGGTGGGCCACAAGCTCTGAGTCTAGCCGCAACGCGGGGCCTGAGTATGTCGCGACCCGCTCCTTCCCATCAGTCCGCAAATCACCGATCAGTAAGCCCTCCCGTAGCGCTCCCGCCCGGTTCCGCCGCCGCTGCCGCGACGACCAAACCCGTTGGGCCAAGCGCCGCAGCCCTGTCGGGCTGCGGCGTGCGCCTGACCGCACGGTCAGCTCACCATCAACGCAGGGTGACGCCGTGCCGTCCGGCCAGATCGGTGAAGAACTGCCATGCCACCCGGCCCGAACGGGCACCGCGAGTGGCCTGCCATTCGATCGCCTCGGCGCGCAGGGTCTCGGGGTCCACCTCGACGCCATAGGCGGCGCAATAGCCGCCGATCATCGCCAGATAGGCGTCCTGGTTGCAGGGGTGGAAGCCCAGCCACAGACCAAAGCGATCCGACAGCGAGACCTTCTCCTCCACCGCCTCGGACGGGTTGATCGCCGAGGACCGCTCGTTCTCGATCATATCGCGGGGCATCAGGTGGCGGCGGTTGGAGGTGGCGTAGAACACCACATTCTCCGGCCGGCCCTCGATGCCACCATCCAGCACCGCCTTCAGGCTCTTGTAATGCTGGTCATCATGGCTGAACGACAGGTCGTCACAGTAAAGGATGAACCGATGCGGCGCATCGCGCAGATGGTTCAGCAGCCGCGCCACCGAGGGCAGATCCTCGCGTTGCAGCTCCACCAGCTTGAGATCGCCAAACTCGGACGCCAGCGTGCCGTGGATCGCCTTCACCAGCGAGGATTTCCCCATGCCGCGTGCGCCCCACAGCAGCGCATTGT
The DNA here is from genome assembly GCF_046535935.1 of Tritonibacter sp. SIMBA_163. Classification (NCBI taxonomy): domain Bacteria; kingdom Pseudomonadati; phylum Pseudomonadota; class Alphaproteobacteria; order Rhodobacterales; family Paracoccaceae; genus Tritonibacter; species Tritonibacter sp. SIMBA_163. Next base: position 194,200 of record NZ_JAWJBP010000004.1, on the reverse strand, counting down.
TGGCCGCGTGCCCGGCGGCAAAGCGGCGGGTGTTCTCAAGCAATGTGTCGCGCGAACGCTCGATCCCCACCAAGAGGTCCAGCTCCACCCGGTTGATTTGCGGCACCGGCTCCAGCCGGTCCGGGCCCACATGCCACACAAAGCCGGACGCGGCGGCGAAATCCGGGGTGGCCAGTGGCGCCGGCGCCATGCGCTCCAACGCCTCTGCAATGCGGCTCAATGCGTCCTGATCCAAATCCTGTGCCATCTCTGTGGTCCTTCCTTCGCGAGTTGAGCGATGACAAACCATGTTCCGACCCAAGCGGCAAGGGGCGCGACCTGCAGCCTCCGCAACGCAAAAGCGCGCCCCGTGGGGCGCGCCTTTTCTTATCTCAGGGTCGGAGGAGAGCGGCAATGATCACTCGCCGTCGACCTCATCATCGTAGAAGCCCTCAGCGCGCAATTGCGCCTCGCGTTTGCGTTCCACCCGACGCACCAGGAAGATCGACACCTCATAGAGCCCATACACAACGGTAAACAGGATGATCTGGGTGATCACATCCGGCGGGGTCACCAAGGCGGCCAGCACCAGAATCGCCACCACCGCGTATTTGCGCATCGCGCCGAGACCTTCGGCGCTGACCAGCCCGGCCTTGCCCATCAGGGTCAACAGCACAGGCAGCTGGAAGCACAGGCCAAAGGCCATGATGAATTTCAGCGTGATATCAAGGCTCTCGTTGACCTTGCCGAAGAAGGTGATCTTCACCCCTTCGGAGGTCTCCGGCACCACGGCCACATCACCGGGCACATCGCCGCCGGTGGCCTGCGACAGCAGCCCGGCAAAGATAGAGCTGACATCGGCAAACCCGAGGAAGAACTGCATCGCCAGCGGTGTCACCACAAATTGCGCAAAGCTCGCGCCCAGCAGGAACATGAAGGGCGAGGCGATCAGGAACGGCAGAAAGGCGCCCTTTTCGTTCTTGTAGAGCCCCGGCGCCACAAACCGCCAAAGCTGATAGCCGATCACCGGGAAGGACAGCGCAAAGCCGAACACCATGGAGATGCGGAACAGGGTGAACAGATATTCCTGCGGCGAGGTATATTGCAGCGTCGGCGAGGGGTCGCCCAGCTCGCGCAGGGTGGCCTCGATCGGCTGCACCAGGAACTGCAGGATCGGCTCTGCCACGATGAAAGCGAGGATGATGCCCACTGCAAAGGCCATCACCGCCCGGATCAACCGGGTGCGCAGCTCCGCCAGATGCTCGATCAGCGGCGCTGCGGAATCGTCAAGATCGTCTGTCTGGCTCATGCCTTGGTCTCACTGTCGGACGCCGAGGGCGCGGCGGCGGTATCGGCGGCAGGTGTCAGCGCGGCTTCAGCCTCTTCCGCCTTAGCCATGGCCTCTGCGGCCTCTTTGGCCTTGCGTTCTGCTGCGGCCCGCGCGGTTGCGGCCTGGATCTTCTTGGCGCTATCGGCCCGCTCGGCGGCCAGTTTGCCGGTCTCGCTGTCGGCGTCGAATTTCGTCGGGTCGATGCTGTCGGTCAGGTCACGGGTGGCCTGTTTGACGCTGTCCATCGCCGAGCCCATCGGGTTGGTCGCGGTCTTGAAGCTCTTCTTGATGTCACTGACGCCGCTTTCCTCGGCCGCGTCTTCCATCGCGCGGCTGAATTCACGGGCCATGCCGCGCGCCTTGCCCACAAACCGGCCCACGTTGCGGAACAACATGGGCAGATCCTTGGGCCCGACCACGATCAGGGCCACAACGCCGATGATCAGAAGCTCGGTCCAGCCAAGATCGAACATAGAGGATTATACCTTGTCTTTTTCGGCGTCTGCCGGGGTGACATCCTTGGCATCTTCCGCGGCGTCGTCTTCCAGCTCCTTGGAGCCTTCGCTGATGCCTTTCTTGAAGGAGGTGATGCCCTTGCCGACCTCACCCATCAACGAGGAAATCTTGCCGCGACCAAAGAGAACCAGAACCACGACGGCGATGAGGAGGATGCCGGGAAGGCCGATATTGTTGAGCATGGGGAGTGCCTTTCGTTTAGCGGGGCGCCGCGCGGAGGTTCGCGGGCGGCGCCAGAATACGTTGTCCTGTCCCGAGTGATAGGCCCTGCGCGCTGCGGTGCAAAGCGCGGCATAGGCAATCCGCACCGCCAAACCCGACCTGATCGTATTATTTAGCGTGGCCGATCACCCAACTGACAGGTTTATGTCAGTTGCCCTGCTTTAGGACAGGCGCATTGCAACCGTCAAGACAAGGAAGACGACAGATGAGCAATGCCGTGATCGAAGTGGTAACTTTCAAGCTGAACCCCGGTGTCAGCGATGCCGACTATGTGGCCGCAAGCCAAATGACCGAGGATTTTGTGCGCGGACTGCCGGGGTTCGTGGCGCGCAGCCTCTCAAAAGGCGAGGATGGCAGCTGGATGGACTATGTGATCTGGTCCGACATGACGGCAGCCAGAGAGGCCGCAGCCAAGTTCTCGCAAGCAGACTGCACCGCCGACATGATGCGGATGATCGACCCGGCGACAGTGGCGCTGCGGCACGAAACCCGCCTGTGGATGATGGCAGCGGCCTGACACCCTGCCCGAGGCTTTGCCACCTCCACTCGGCGTGATCTCATGACCCGTTCCATTGGCCTGCGACACATTCACTCCATAGGAACGAGCGCGGGCTCTGCTAGCGACAGAGGGGCACGCCGCAGCACAGGCGGCGTGCCCCATCACAGGAGAACCACGGATGACAGGCCATAGAGATCAAAAGGATCAGAGCCGGACCAACCAGATACGCCTGCGCATGTTGCCCGGGCGCTATGCGGTGGCGCAGCTGGCACCGGATGCGCCCCTGCCGGACTGGTTTGACGGGCCAGGCTTTACGGCCATGGCACGGGCTGAGGACGAGCTGACGCTTATCTGTCTGGAGGACCGCGTGCCCGATAATATCACCGCCGAACGGGGCTGGAGTTGCTTGCGCAGTGTCGGCCCCTTTGCCTTTGACGCGGCCGGGATTGTTCGCGATCTGGTCACGCCGCTGTCGGACAATGGCATCGGCGTCTTTGTCTGCTGCACGTTCGACGGTGAACATCTGTTGCTGCCATCGGCACAGGAACAGCGGGCACGCGCACAGCTTGAGGCCGCCGGTCATGTGTTTGAACCCTAGAAGCCGACATCCGTCGCCTCTTGACCGCAGGCGGGGCTGCGGGCGATGCAGGGGAACTCATCGGAGAGCCTGACCACCCATGCGCCGCACAGACCGCCTGTTCGAACTGATCCAGATCCTGCGCGATGGCAAGCTGCACCGCGCTCAGGACATGGCCGCGCGGCTCGAGGTCTCCACCCGCACCATCTATCGCGACATGGACACGCTGGTGGCCTCGGGCGTGCCGGTGGAGGGCGAACGCGGCGTCGGCTACATGGTGCGCGAGGCGATCACCCTGCCCCCGCTGACCCTGACCCCGGCAGAGCTGGAGGCGCTGAACCTCGGCATGGCGATCGTCGCCGAAGCCGCCGATGCGGAGCTGAAGGCCGCCGCCGAGAGCCTTGCTGCGAAGGTCGATGCGGTGCTGCCGCTGGAAACCGTGGCCGAGGCCGATGCGTGGAAATTTGCGGTCTACCCCTTTGCCGACGTGGCGCGGGGCTTTGCCCAGATGCCGACCCTGCGCGCCGCAATCAAGGCGCGCCAGAAACTGGCGCTGCGCTATCGCCGCATCGACGGAACCCTGACCGAGCGGGTGATCCGCCCCCTGCATATGGAATACTGGGGCCGGGTCTGGACCCTCACCGCCTGGTGCGAGACGCGTGGCGATTTCCGGGTGTTCCGGGTTGATCTGATCGAGGCCGCCGAGGCATTGCCCGAATTGTTCGTGGATGAACCGGGCAAGCGGCTGCAGGACTACTCCCCCTACGAGACGGGACCGGAGGGCGCATAACCCGCGCCGTTGGCCTCGCCCCGGATCACTTATACTGGCGAGACCCTACCCAAGTTCGAAACTGGTCACGCCGTAGATCATGTCTTGCGCCACTTCCGGGGCCTTGCCCCGATACATCCGCGCGGTCTCGAACACCGGCTCCAGCCCCAAATCGCGGGCCAGCGCCATTGCCGAGCCATTCGGCTCCGGCACGTCCAGAAAGACCTCTTCGTCTTCGGGCCAGTCCTTCAACAGGCCCGCCAGCACAGACAGGGCTGCCGCGCGGGAGGTGGCCACCAGCGGGCCGATCTTGGCACCACTCCGGCAGCGCCGCAGAGTGCCGAACCCCTGCATTTCTCCGTCGGAATGCACCGCAATGCTGACATGACCCGGCGTGGTGAACCACGCCTTCCAGAACTCAGGCCGTCGCGCCGGGAAGACACGCGCATCCAGCGCAGTGACCTCTGCCGAGGGCGTATCAAGCCAGGTCAGCGTATAGGCGTCCGATACTCTCAGCCGTCCGCGCGGCACGCCGCCAAAGCGGATGTTGCGCCATGCAAAGGCAAAGCCAGAACGGCGGTAGTTCTCCTGCTGATCCACCACCCCATCAAGCCCCACCGTGCGATTGCCCGCATGTTCCAGCGCCTTTGTCCACAGCGCACGGCCATAGCCCTGCCCGCGATACTCCGGCGCAACGATGTAGAAGCCAAGAAACGCAAAGGCATCGCCATAGGTCACGACAGAGATGCAGGCGATCATCTCGCCGGCAAGTAAGCCGCCCCAAAAGCCCTGCGGGTCCTGCGCCGCGAAACAGCCCGCGTCCTGCAGTCCGGGGTTCCAGCCTTCGCCCGCGGCCCAGGCCACAGCGGTGTCGATTTCATCCCGTGTCAGGGGGCGGATCTCATAGTTCTCTAGCATCGCGACCTCCGTCATTTTCGAGGTCACCATGACGGAGGAAGATCACCGTGGAAAGACGAAACACCGATCACGCGGCACGGTCAGCCACATCGCGCGTCCCTCCGCCGGCAGGAAGACATTGGGCACCGTCGCCTTCAGCACCGAGCCGTCAAAGTCCATGCGGAACTCCACCAGACTCTCGTTGCCGAGAAAGCGCGCACGCTGGACCACGCCACGGGCGGGTACGCCCTCCTTGTTGGTGGCTTCCGGACCGCGGCCATTGCGGTCGAAATCAATGCGGATGTGCTGTGGGCGAAAGACGATTTCAACATCCGTCCCATCCGGCACGCCGGGGGCGAGAAACTGGCCGAAGGCGGTTTCCGCCAGCGCACCATTGACCTGCGCTGGCAGGATGTTGACGTCGGAGAAAAATGCCACCGCCGCCTTGTCCACCGGGCGAGTATAGACGTTATAGGGCGCGCCTTGCTGCACGATGCGCCCGTCGCGCATCAACGCGATCTCATCCGCCATGCGCATGGCTTCTTCGGGTTCATGGGTGACCAGCAGGACAGCGGTGTCCTCTTCTTTCAACAGGCTCAGCGTCTCGTCACGGATGCCGTCGCGCAGGCGGTTGTCGAGGCCGGAGAACGGCTCGTCCATCAGCATGATCTTGGGGCTGGGCGCCAAGGCGCGTGCCAAGGCCACCCGCTGTTGCTCACCGCCCGAGAGCTGATGCGGATAATCGTCGATGTATTGCGCCAGCGCCACCCGGTCCAGAAGCTCGCGCGCCCGTGCACGTTTCTGCTCCTTGGGTCCTTTCAGGCCAAAGGCCACGTTGTCACCGACGCTGAGGTGCGGAAACAGGGCAAAGTCCTGAAACATCAGGCCGATCTCGCGCCGCTCCGGCGGCACGCGAAACACCGTGTCGCAGATCAGCTTACCATCGACATAGATCTCGCCCTCGTCCTGCATCTCCACCCCGGCGACCATGCGCAGGGTGGTGGATTTGCCGCAGCCGGAAGGGCCGAGCAGACAGGTCACCTGCCCCGGCAGCACCCGCAGCGAGACATCATCCACCACCGCGCGCCCCTCGAAGAAGCGGCGGATGTTGCGGATCTCCAGCCGGGGCGTCACCTCATGGCCGTCGGCCTGAGCGGGCGGCAGCGCGGATTGGGTCATCTGCTGGGGCATTGCGGGGCCTTTATTCCTGTGTCCCGTGACAACATCGGGCGTCGGGCGCTGATATCAAGGCGGCTTGCCTCAGGCAAGGAGCTCCACCTCGCCCTCGGCGCGCGGCACCCCATTGACCATCAGCGTCACCTGATGCGCGCCGGGCAGCAGGGTGAAGGTGGAGGCCTGCGCCTTCAGCGGATGCGATTTCTGCAGGCTGAGGCCGCCCGCGCCAAGGCTGCCGGTCTTCCACTTGAAGACCTTGGTTGAGGTCTTGCCACCGGCGCGCTGAAAGGTCAGCGCATAGTCCACAAGCACCCGTGCCCCTTGTGCGCCCTGCAGGTCAGCCCCCAGCGCGAGCTTGTCACCGATGCGCACGCTGGCGGGCAGTTGTAATCGCGCGGTTAGCTCCAGATCCGGGTCATAGCCCAACAGTCGCAAGGCCCGTGGATCGCCCGCCTTCACCAACCCGCGCAGCGCGTGCGAGGTGATCCAGTCCAGCTCTTTCTGCGCCTGCACCCCCTGCCCTTGCCAATCGGTCAGCCGGTCGATGACGAGCTGCGGGTCCTTTTTGGCGATATCGTTGAGGTGATTGGCCACGGAGCGGGTGACAAAACGTGTCGGGTCGCTGTGCAGCTGGTCTAGGATCGGCAGCGGCGCCGCCAGCGGCAGGTTCACAGCCAGCCCCCAGGGCAGACGCGGCCGGGTGCCCTCGCTGGCGAGACGGCGGACGTGATAGCTGTCGTGCGCGGCCCATTTGGTGACGCGGGCCAGCACTGGTTCCGGCCAGCGTTTCAACAGCGGGCGAATGGCATATTCCATCGAGAATCGCTGCGTGATCGCCTCCAGCAGGTCGAGCGCCAGGGGCAAATCCGCCTCCTCCTTGGTCAGGGCCGTCACCCATTCGCCGATCGGGGCAAAGATGAAGTCACCAAAATCATCATCCCGCAGGCTCGGGTCCAACGGCGGTGGCAACGCCGCCATAATCACCGGCGCCACCTGCGCCAATCCGCCCGGCACATGCGCCGAGAGCTGCGCGGCGAGCCAGTTGATCCGCTCCTTGAGTTCCAGATCCAGCAACCGCGCCATCACGGCACTCTCGAAACCGGCGGCATCGAACGCCGGGTCGGCGGCGGAAAAAAGCCCCGCCAGATAGCGGGTCTTTTCCAGATTAAACAGCTGATCCTTCAGCGAAAACGCCTCGGCCATGCGATCAGATCGTCATGTTGGTGGCGCCGCCATCCAACAGGATGTTCTGGCCGACAATGAAACCTGCATGCTGCGAGCAGAGGAAGGCGCAGGCGGCACCGAACTCCTGCCGGGTGCCATAGCGGCCCGTGGGAATGCTGGCCGCGCGCTGCGCCTGCGCCTCCTCCATGGAGATGCCCTTGGCCTCGGCCACGCCGGTGTCGAGAGATACCGCGCGGTCGGTGGCGTGGATACCGGGCAGCAGGTTGTTGATGGTCACGCCTTTTGCGGCAACCTGGCGCGACGTGCCCGCCACATAGCCGGTGAGGCCGGTGCGCGCCGCATTCGAAAGGCCCAGAGCCGGGATCGGCGCCTTGACCGATTGCGAGGTGATGTTGACCACACGGCCCCAGCCCGCTTCGATCATCGTCGGCATCAGCGCCTTCATCAGCGCGATGGGGCTGAGCATATTGGCATCAAGAGCGCGGATGAAGTCGTCACGCTCCCAATCGCTCCAGACACCCGGCGGCGGGCCGCCCGCATTGGTCACCAGGATATCGACACCAGCGGCGCGGGCGATCAACTCGGCGCGATCATCAGCATTGCTCACGTCGCCTGCCTGGGTCTCCACCTTGACGCCGTAGCGATCACGGATGTGCTGGGCCGATGCCTCCAGCGCCTCCGTGCCGCGCGCGTTCATCACCAGATCGACACCTGCCTCGGCCAATGCTTCTGCACAGCCCAGACCTAACCCTTTGCTCGATGCGCATACCAATGCGCGCTTTCCGTGAATGCCGAGATCCATGACAGTCTTCTCCAGTATTGCAGCGAATTGCCCGGACACTGCCAGTCGGAGCGCCCCATTGCCAGACGACAACGGCGTCAGGACCGCGTTTTTTTCTCATAGCTGCCCGCCTCTCGCCCAAGTGTGAACCTAGTGTTCACTCAAACAAGCGCAGAGTGAGGCCGCACCAAAGTGCAATCCGCGTAGCGGAGCAAACCAAAGAGGGGGTTCGACGTGAACCGCGACGCCATCTCGATACAGTCCCTACCGGCCTATCAAGCCGAGCAGTTCTGCGTGGACATCGGAGCAAACGCCGGTGATCCGATCAGCGTGCTTGATGAACTGGTCATGGATGACATCTATGAGCTGGGGGCCCGCGCCACGACAGATCGGCTTGAGCTCGCAGCGCATGTGGATGGCGGCTTTTCAGTACATGGGAGCTCTGCGCTTGGCACGCCCGATGCGGCATTGTTCCTCGATTGTGTCGTGACACTGATGCCGGATCGTGGTGCTGCAACAGATGCGCTCATTCTGGTCGAGGTCGACAACGAAGGGCTGATTTCGCAGATTTATCTGGTACCGCAGGCCCCGCTCATCCCCTGCACCGGTTATCGTCTGGTCAATGCAAGCCGACACAATGTGCGGCAACGTCTGGCGCAAATGACCTGCGTCGCCTTCACCCGTGGCACCCGGATCAGCATGAGCACCGGTGAACAGCGCCTGATCGAAGAGCTGACCCCCGGGGACCAGATCCTGACACGAGACAGCGGCGCGCAGACCATCACCTGGATTGGACGCACAACAGTTCGGGCTGTAGGCGAAATGGCTCCGATTCTGATCCGCAAGGGCGCGCTGAACAATGCGCGCGACCTGATCGTCAGCCCGGATCACCGCTTGATGGTCTATCAGCGGTCAGATCAACTTGGGACAGGCAGGGCGGAACTCCTGCTGCGCGCGCGGGATCTGGTCAATGGCGAGACGGTCGTGGTGCAGGATGGCGGATATGTCGAGTATTTCCAGATCCTCTTTGATCGCCACTATATCATCTATGCCGAGGGAATCGCGGCAGAATCCCTGTTTGTGGACGCCGTGACTAAGCCGGTGCTGCCGGAGGATGTGCGGCAGCGACACGTTCGGCTGTCCAGGCCTCACGCATCGCGCGCGAACTACGGACTGGACGTCAAACGCGAAATGCTAACCCGGCCGGATGCCGTGGCCTTGCTGAGACGCGCCTCGCAGCGTTGAGGCAGGTACAGGGCTGAGGCAGAAGCGGGCGCGCGCAGCCCGACAATTTCAGCCGGTGCCGCGCGTCTGAGAACGGGCAAACCCTGCCCCTTCACTCATGCCTGCCATAAACGCATCCGCCACGGTTGGTGCGGTGGCGGCATGTCCATTCGGGTGCGCCACGTGCGGAGACCCGGATTGCGCTGTTTCAGGCGGATAATGCGCCTCGTCACCGACAGCGGCTTTGAGCAGAAGAAAGACGCCCGAAAAGCCGAACCACAGGCAGGCGAGGATCAGCCCGGCGATGGCATGCGTCTGGCCCGAGTCCAAGAGCGCAGAGTAGAGGGCGGCGGAGGCAAAGCCCGCGCCCACGGCCGCACTGATCGCGCACAAGGTTGCGAACAGAACCCGGCGCGCACCGCGCCGGGCCTTGGTTCTAAGAAGCCTCAACATCAGATCAGCGACGGTTGCTCAGGTAACCCAGCGCAAACCCAAGCCCCGCAGCGACGGCGGTGGCCGCAAGCGGCTGGGCACGCACGGCGTCTTCGGCCTGACGCGTCATCTGGGCAGCACCATCAGACATCGCTTGCGTCTGCTCACGGACTGTATCCTGCGCAGCGTCGCGGGCCTTGCCTGCGCGATCCTTGGTAAGATCGGACACTGAGCGCGTAAGTGCGGAGACGTCCGAACGCAAGACTTCCATCTGAGCTGCAATATCATCGGTCGAGGGGGCGGTCTGGTCCTTGGGCATGAGGATGCTCCTTTCTCGTTTCATTCCGTGTTCGAGCAGACAACGTGCGCACACAGGATTTGTTCCGACAAATTACGCAGGCTGCGCATAATCCTCCGGGTCAGTGGCTTAATCACCGCGCGCTTTCAGGACGGCCGAACACCGCTTTTCCTTGCCTCGCTCCAGCTTTGTGGCTAAGGCCAGCCCCATGTTGGACACCGCTCAAAACCGCCCAGACCTGCCGCCGGAAATCGCGCGGCGCCGCACCTTTGCGATCATTTCGCACCCGGATGCGGGCAAGACCACGCTGACCGAGAAGTTTCTCCTGTATGGTGGCGCCATCCAGATGGCCGGTCAGGTGCGCGCCAAGGGCGAGGCCCGGCGCACGCGGTCCGACTTCATGCAGATGGAAAAGGACCGCGGCATCTCCGTCTCGGCCTCGGCGATGTCGTTTGATTACGGCAACTTCCGATACAATCTTGTCGACACCCCCGGCCACTCGGATTTCTCCGAGGACACCTATCGCACGCTCACAGCGGTGGATGCGGCGGTGATGGTGATCGACGGCGCCAAGGGTGTGGAAAGCCAGACACAGAAGCTGTTCGAGGTCTGCCGCCTGCGCGACCTGCCGATCCTGACCTTCTGTAACAAGATGGACCGCGAGAGCCGCGACACCTTTGAAATCATCGACGAGATTCAGGAAAACCTCGCCATTGACGTCACCCCGGCCAGCTGGCCGATCGGCGTCGGGCGCGATTTCGTCGGCTGCTATGATCTTCTGCGCGACCGGCTGGAGCTGATGGACCGCGCTGACCGCAACAAGGTCGGCGAGAGCATCTCCATCAACGGTCTGGACGACCCGAAACTGGCCGAGCATGTGCCCGCGCATCTTCTGGAAAAGCTGCTGGAAGAGGTCGAAATGGCGCGTGAGCTGATGCCGGCGCTGGACCCGCAGGCGGTGCTCGAAGGGCATATGACTCCGATCTGGTTCGGCTCCGCGATCAACTCCTTCGGGGTGCGCGAACTGATGGACGGTATCGGCGCCTATGGCCCCGAGCCGCAGATCCAGTCCGCCGAGCCGCGCAAGATCGCACCGGAGGAAAAGAAGGTCGCGGGTTTTGTCTTCAAAGTGCAGGCCAATATGGACCCCAAGCACCGCGACCGGGTGGCCTTCGTGCGCCTCGCCTCGGGGCATTTCAAACGCGGCATGAAGCTGACCCATGTGCGCAGCAAGAAGCCGATGGCGATCTCCAACCCGGTGCTGTTCCTCGCCTCCGACCGCGAACTGGCGGAAGAGGCCTGGGGCGGCGACATCATCGGCATTCCCAATCATGGCCAATTGCGCATCGGCGATACGCTGACCGAGGGCGAGGCGCTGCGGGTGACCGGCATCCCCTCCTTCGCGCCGGAGCTGCTGCAGGGCGTCCGCGCGGGCGATCCGATGAAGGCCAAGCACCTGGAAAAGGCGCTGATGCAGTTTGCGGAGGAAGGCGCTGCCAAAGTGTTCAAACCCTCGATCGGGTCGGGCTTCATCGTCGGCGTTGTTGGCCAGCTGCAGTTTGAAGTGCTCGCCAGCCGGATCGAGATGGAATACGGCCTGCCGGTGCGTTTCGAGGCCAGCCAGTTCACCTCGGCCCGCTGGGTGCATGGCGACAAGGCGGCGGTGGAGAAATTCGCCACTGCCAACAAGCAGCACATCGCCCACGACAATGACGGTGACGTCGTATATATGACGCGGCTGCAATGGGACATCGACCGGGTGGAGCGGGACTATCCCGACTTGAAACTCTCCTCGACCAAGGAAATGATGGTCTGAGACCGCGGGCGCCCCTCACCGGGCGCCCGTTTTGGTTGGACAAGGCAATAACACAGGCGCAGGTACATGCAGGACCCATCGGCGACCGCAAAATGGGGCCTCGTCGCCACGCTCAAGGCTGAGGCCCCCGCGATACTGGACTTTTGCGCCTGGCATCTGGAACAGGGCGCGCATCGGCTGTTTCTCTACCTGGATGCGCCCTGCCCCGAGGTGCTGCCGCATCTGAAGGCCCACCCCAAGATCCGGGTGATCGAGACGGATGCCGCCCATTGGCAAAAACGCCGAGGCCGGGTGCCTCAGAAACATCAGGTCCGCCAGAGCCTCAACGCCACCCGCGCCTATCGCCGGCAGGCGGGCGACCTGGACTGGCTGATCCATGTTGATGTGGACGAGTTTCTATGGTCGCAAACCCCAATCCATTCACACCTTGGGGCGCTGCCGCCGGACGTGCTCTGCGCCCGCGTGCGGCCACTGGAATCACTGGCGGGTGGCCAGGACGTCTTCAAGGCGCGCATCCCCCAATCCCCCGAGCAGGACACGGTGGCAGCGCGGCTCTATCCGCAATTCGGGCCCTACCTGCGGGGGGGATTCATCAGCCATGTGCAGGGAAAGCTGTTTGTCCGCACCGGCCTCGACGACGTCGACCTGCGCATCCACAATGTCTATGTGGACGCGCAGGAAAACCCCGCCGCGACAGAGCTGGCGGACGTCGATCTCTGTCATCTGCATGCCACGGATTGGACCCACTGGCTGCAGCACTATCGCTATCGGCTGCAGAAGGGCTCCTACCGGTCGGAGCTGCGCCCCTCCGGCGCCCGCGCCGCGGCTGGCGTCACCCTGCATCAGCTTCTGTCGCAGATCGAATCAGATCGGGGCGAGGCCGGCCTGCGCGCTTTCTTCGACGAGATCTGCGCCGACAGTCCGGAGTTGCGCGCTAAATTGGACGCAGAAGGGCTGTTGCGGCGGCGTGACCTGCCGTTGACACAGCTCCGCCGGAAACATTTCACACGATTTAGCTGAAATGTTCCCGAAATACTGCAAATCCCTCGGGCCATTCACAGATCTGCGCCGCGGTATCGCGATCATTTGACCGTATCTCGCAATTTTGCTATGTGCCCTGCATCCGGGGACTCCTGCATGGGCAAGGGTCCGACTGATACCGGCATAGAGACACACGCGCGGGCCAGGTCAGTGTCCGCAAAAACGGACGCATATGACAAAATTCACCGATCTGAACCTGAATCCAAAGGTCCTCAAAGCGATTGAGGAAGCAGGATACGAAAATCCGACCCCGATTCAGTCGGGCGCCATTCCAGCCGCACTGGAAGGGCGCGATGTCCTCGGGATCGCTCAGACCGGCACCGGCAAGACAGCCTCCTTCACCCTGCCGATGATCACCCGTCTGGCGCGCGGGCGCGCGCGGGCGCGGATGCCACGGTCGCTGGTGCTGTGCCCCACACGGGAGCTGGCCGCACAGGTTGCCGAGAACTTCGACACCTACGCCAAGCACGTGAAACTGACGAAGGCGCTACTGATCGGCGGCGTGTCCTTCAAGGAGCAGGACGCGGCGATTGACCGTGGCGTCGACGTGCTGATCGCCACTCCGGGTCGCCTGCTGGACCATTTCGAACGCGGCAAGCTACTGCTGACCGGAATCGAAATCATGGTGGTGGACGAGGCCGACCGGATGCTCGACATGGGTTTCATCCCGGACATCGAACGCATCTTCTCGCTGACCCCCTTCACCCGCCAGACACTGTTCTTCTCCGCCACCATGGCGCCGGAGATCGAGCGCATCACCAACACCTTCCTCTCTGGCCCAGAGCGGGTGGAAATCGCGCGGCAAGCGACCACCTCGGAGACCATCGAACAGGCCGTGGTGATGTTCAAAGCGTCCCGCAAGGACCGCGAAGCGACCGAGAAACGTAGGGTCCTGCGCGAGCTGATCGATCAGGAAGGCGAAGGCATCAAGAACGCCATCATCTTCTGCAACCGCAAGACCGACGTCGATATGGTGGCCAAGTCGCTGAAGAAATACGGCTATGACGCAGCCCCGATCCACGGCGATCTGGACCAGAGCCAGCGCACACGCACCCTCGACGGGTTCCGCGAAGGCGCGCTGAAGTTCCTCATCGCCTCTGATGTGGCCGCGCGTGGTTTGGATGTGCCCTCTGTGAGCCATGTGATCAACTTTGACGTGCCCGGCCACGCCGAGGACTACGTTCACCGCATCGGCCGCACCGGCCGCGCCGGACGTGACGGCAAGGCGATCACCATCTGCACTCCGCGCGACGAGAAGGCACTGGATGCGGTCGAAGGCCTGGTGCAAAAGCAGATCACCCGCCTGGAGAACCCAGTGAAGCCAGCAGCGCGTAAAGCTGCGGCCCCGGCAGAGGACTCCGCTGACACGCCGAAGCCAAAACCGACCCGTCGCAGCCGCAGCAAGCCTGCCGCCCAAAAGCCCGACACCAGCGCCAGCCCCGCCGAAGCCAATCCTGTTGTAGAGGTCGAACAACCACAGCAGGCGCCTGTGCAAGCGGTCCAAGAAAAACCTGCAAGGTCGCAAGATCGGCCACAGCAGGATGCCGGCACCGGAAGCAAGCCCAATAAATCCCGATCCTCCCGTGGGCGTCGGGATGATCGCCGCGACGAGAAGGTCGTGGGCATGGGCGACCATATGCCCAGCTTCATTGCGCTGAGCTTTGACGAGCGTCGCGCCGGCTGATCCGACCAAACACCTTGATCTGAAAACCGCCCTGCCCTTGGCACGGGCGGTTTTTCTATGCCGATCACCCCGATGCCGCGTTGCAGCAGCGGCATAGCGGGATTGCCAAGCTATGCGATGTGCACAGGCCGATGATGGACTAAATACCGGGCATCAAATGAATACCCAAGGTGATGTTATGGACCTGCGATCAACTGCCCCGCTCTTGAGCGACGACTTGAAAGAAATTGAACTCCGCGCCCGCCGTATGCGTGCAGAAGCTTTTGCGGCGATGTTTTCCGCAATCGGCTCCGCATTGGTCCGCTCGATCAAGGCCCCTGCCCTGATCTTCAGCCGCCCCCGCGCAGCCTGAGTTCAACTTGACCAGACGTGGCGCGCACCACCGCGCCCGACTGACGAAAAACGCCCGGACCTGATCGGTCCGGGCGTTTTCTGTTCCAGAGGCCTATACCTCCTTCATCTTTTCAAAAATATCTCGGGGGTGAAGTGCCCCGCAGGGGCACGAGGGGGCAGCGCCCCCTCCTCCCAGATCAGCGCATGCGGCTGACGACCACCGTGACCTCAGGTTTCTTGCCGATTTCCGATTGGGCCGTCTGACGCGCCACGCGCTTCAGCTCCTGTTCCAGCTTGTCGTCGTCCTTCAGGGTCTTCTTGCCGGCGCGCATCAGGAACTGGTTCAGGTCCTCTTCCATGACCTCCGCAAGCGCGGCATTGGACTGGCCGGTCTCGGCCAGACCCTTCAGATCCACCCAAGGTTCCCCGAGCGGCTCGTCATCCTCGTCGAGGATCGCGGTCACCACCACAAGGCCATTCAGCGCCATACGGATACGATCCCGCACGATGCCATCCATGGCGCCAATCTTGACCGAGCCATCCAGATAGGTGCGACCGGTGTCGATATATTCCGCCACCTTGGGCGCATCACCGGTCAGATCCACCATCATGCCGTTGACAGCGATGGTCGAGGCGATGCCCTTCTCCTCGCCCAGACGGGCGTGCTGACGCAGGTGGCGGTGCTCGCCGTGCATCGGGATCAGGATCTTGGGCTTCACGATGTCATGCATGCGCTCCAGATCCGGCCGGTTGGCGTGACCCGACACGTGATAAAGACCGGAGGAATCATCCACCACATCCACACCGCGCTCGGAGAACTGGTTCATAACCCAGATCACACCCTTCTCGTTACCGGGAATGGTCTTGGAGGAGAACAGGAACAGATCGCCCTCTTTCAGCTCCAGGCCGCGATACTTGCCGCGCGCCAGCTGCGCGGACGCCGCACGGCGCTCCCCCTGAGACCCGGTGATGATCAGCATCAGGTTTTCGCGCGGGATGTCCCCGGCTTCTTCCGGCTGCACCACGGCCGGAAAATCGGTCAGAACGCCGGTCTGGATCGAGGCCTCGATCATCCGGTTCATGGCCCGGCCCAACAGCACGATGGAGCGGCCCGCGCGGACGCCAGCCTCCGCCAGAGTCTTCACCCGCGCCACGTTGGAGGCAAAGGTGGTCGCCGCCACCATGCCGGAGGCCCCGGCAACCAGCTGGGTGATGTTGTCGCCCAGATCGCTCTCTGACCGACCCGCATGCTGGGTGAACACATTGGTGGAATCGCAGATCAGCGCCTGCACCCCATCCTTGGAAATCTCGGCCCAGAGGTCGGGATCAAAGGCCTCGCCGACGATCGGCTTCTCGTCCAGCTTGAAATCGCCGGTATGCACCACACGGCCCGCCGGGCTGTCGATGACCAGACCACCGGATTCTGGGATCGAGTGGGAGATCGGCACCGCGCTGATGGAGAAAGGACCAAGCTTGACCACATCCGGCCAGGGCGAGATCGTCACCACCTTCTCGGGGTCGTGGCCCTGCTCTTCCATCTTGCGACGCGCGATATTGGCCGTGAAGGCGCGGGCGTAAACCGGCACGTTGTTCAGACGGCTATAAAGATGCGCCACCGCCCCGATGTGGTCCTCGTGGGCGTGGGTGATGAAGATGCCCTCCAACTGGTCGGCGCGATCGGCCAGCCAGGTGATGTCGGGCATGATCAGATCCACGCCGGGGGTGGTGTCCATGTCGGGAAAGGCCACGCCCAGATCGACGAGAATCAGGCGTTCCTTGCCCGGAGCGCCGTAGCCGTAGACATAGGCGTTCATGCCAATTTCACCCGCCCCGCCAAGGGGCAGATAGATCAAACGTTCACTGCTCATACGTGAGTACCGATATCCTTGTTGTGTTCGTGGATGAGCCTCAGGCCTTGCATGGTCAGGTCATCCTCATATGCGTCAAATAGATCTGCTGTCTGCTGGAAGAGCGGCGCCAGCCCGCCGGTAGATATGACTTTCATCGGCACGGCAGCCTCGGCGCGGATCTGGGTGCAGATCTCGCGCACCAGTCCGACATAGCCCCAGAACACGCCCGACTGCATGCAGGTCACGGTATTGGTGCCGATCACCTTCTGCGGCTTTGAAATGTCCACATGCGGCAGCGCCGCCGCCGCGTGGTGCAGCGCCTCTAGGCTGAGGTTGACACCCGGGGCGATCACACCGCCCACATAAGCACCGTCGCGAGCCACGACATCAAACGTCGTGGCGGTGCCGAAGTCGACGACAATCAGGTCGCCACCGTATTTCTTGTACCCCGCCACCGTGTTCACCAACCGATCCGGTCCCACGGTAGTGCCGGCATCCACGCGCGTGCCGACCGGCAGTGCGCATTCGGGCTTGCCCACCACCAGCGGGCGGGTGTTGAAATACCGATCCGCAAGGACACGCAGGTTGAACACCACGCGCGGCACGGTGGAGGAAATGATCACATCGGTGATCTTGGCCTTCACCCCCTGCAGGGACATCAACGTGGAAAGCCAGACGTAATACTGATCCGCCGTGCGCTGCCATTCGGTCGAGGTGCGCCAATGGCCGATCATCTGATCGCCATCCCAAAGTGCAAAGACCGTGTTGGTGTTGCCGCAGTCAACCGCGAGAAGCATGTGCCCCGCCTCCGTCAGAAAAAGATATCCGCAGCGGGGATGGTGACCTTCCCCTTGGCGGTGGTGAGAACGAGGTTGCCCGCGTCGTCTATGGTCTCGAACGTGCCCGATGTCTCCTCGCGCGCAGTGCGTGCGGTGATGACCTCGCCCAGCTTGGCAGCGCGTGACAGCCACAGCTCGCGGATCGGAGCAAAGCCGTAGGTAGTGAACTGCTCCTCATGGCAGGCAAAGGCAAGGGCCAAAGCCGACAGGAAGGTCTCCGGGTCAACCCGAACGCCGGTTTCGGATTGCAGCGACACCGGCCAGACCGCGCCCGGTTCCAGCCATTCCTTCATCGGGGTCTGCGCCAGGTTCACGCCAATCCCCACAGAGAGATAGTCCACCCCTGCCCCGGCGCCGGAGCTTTCCAACAGGATGCCGGCCAGCTTGCCACCATTCAGCAGCACGTCATTGGGCCATTTGAGCGCCAGACCAGCGGTGCGGCCAGTGACCGTCTCCACCGCATCATAAAGCGCCAGCGCGGCAACAAAGCTGCGCAGGGCGATCTGATCCGGGCTGCCCGCGGGACGATAGACCAATGTGCCGGCGAAATTTCCCTCGGGGTCGGTCCAGGCACGCCCCCGCCGTCCGCGCCCCTTGGTCTGGCGCAGCGCGAGGATCCATTCCGGGCCGGTAAGCTCCGGCGCAAGGCGGGCGGCCTCATCCAGGGTGCTGTCAACATCCGCCAGCACGCGGCGCCCGTATCCGATTGGCCAATCTGTCATGCGCGCCCCTTTAGCACTGGCATCAGCAAAAGGCAAAAGGCCCGGTCGCACCGGACCGGGCCTTTTGACGAATTATTGCCTGTCGTCTTCAGCGGACCAGCATCGCGGCCGCCGCAGCCGCCGCGCCCTCGACACCGAAGGTGGTGATCACACCGATCAGCATCAGTGCCGCACCGGCGGTGAAAAAGGCCAGCAACACCGGAGAGCGCGAGGTCTCCACATCATCGGCGTCAGCGCCGAAATACATCAGGAACACGATGCGCAAATAGTAGTAGGCCCCGATCACCGACGCGATCACACCCGCGATTGCAAGCCAGGTCATGTTGGCCTCAACCGCGGCGCGCAGCACGAAGAATTTGCCAAAGAAGCCCAGCATCGGCGGCACACCGGCCAACGAGAACAGCAGCACCAGCATCCCCAGCGCACGGCCGGGTTCACGCTTGGCGTATTGGTTCAACGCGCTGATATCAGTGACCGCTTTTCCATCGCGATGCAGCATCATGATGAAGGCAAACGTGCCAATGTTCATCGCCACATAGATCGACATGTAGATCAGCAGCGCCTGAATGCCGAGCGCGGTGCCCGCTGCCAAGCCGATCAGCGCATATCCCATATGCGCAATCGAGGAATAGGCCATCAGGCGTTTCAGGTCTGTCTGGCCGATCGCCGCAACCGCGCCGAGGAACATCGACAGCACCGACAACAGCGCGATGATTTGGCTCCAGTCTTCGACCGCATATCCAAAGGCATCGTGCAGCACACGGGCAAACAGCGCCATCGCTGCAACCTTCGGAGCCGAAGCAAAGAAGGCTGTCACCGGCGTCGGCGCGCCTTCATAAACGTCCGGCGTCCACATGTGGAAGGGCACCGCAGAGACCTTGAACGCCATGCCGGAGATCAGGAAGACAATGCCGAACAACAGGCCAACCGTGACCTCGCCATGCTGGGCGACCTCGATAATGCCGGAGAACAACGTGGTGCCAGCAAACCCATAGACCAGCGACGCGCCGTAAAGCAGCAGACCGGAGGACAGCGCGCCAAGCACGAAATACTTTAGACCGGCCTCGGTGGACTTCACGCTGTCCCGGCGCAGGGCGGCAACCACATACAGCGCCAGAGATTGCAGTTCCAGCCCCATATAAAGCGCCATCAGGTCACCTGCGGAGACCATGACCATCATGCCGATGGCCGAGAGCGCGATCAGGATCGGATATTCAAACCGCAGCATGCCGCGTTTTGACATATAATCCTGCCCCATCACCATCACGGCGGCGGCAGAGAACAGGATCGCTACCTTGGCAAAGCGCGAGAAGGCATCATCGACGAACATGCCGCCAAAGGCCTCGGTCGCGCCAGAGCCGGAGGTTCCGATCCAGATCCCCAGCACCACCATCAGCGCGGCGGTTACCCACACGAGCATCGGCGCCAGCTTGTCCTTGACGGTGTAGACAGCCACGAGCAACGCCGCCATCGAGAAGACGGCGAGGATGATCTCGGGCAGGATCACGGAGAGATCAGCTTGCATCTCATCAGCTCCTTAGTGGGAATTTGTGGCGGCGACATCGACTTCGGCGGTGTCCGACAGGACCCCCGCGTCGGCGACGGCCGTATTGACGGATTGAACGAGCGCTTCGGTCGAAGGACCGATCACGTCGGTAACAACGGCAGGATAGACGCCGAGCAGCAGGGTCATGGCGATGAGCGGCGCAAAGATCCATTTCTCACGGGCGGACATATCCTTAATGGCTTTCAGGCTCTCCTTGATCAGATCGCCAAAGACCACCCGGCGATAAAGCCAGAGCGCATAGCAGGCCGAGAAGATCACGCCGGTGGTGGCGACAAAGGCCACCCAGGTGTTCTCCTGGAAGGCGCCCACAAGGGTCAGGAACTCGCCGATGAAACCGGATGTGCCCGGCAGGCCAACGTTGCCCATGGTGAAGAACATGAACACCAGCGCAAAGGCCGGCATGCGGATCACCAGACCGCCATAGGCGTCGATGTCGCGGGTGTGCATGCGGTCGTAGATCACACCTACACAGAGGAAGAGCGCAGCCGAGATGAACCCGTGGCTGAGCATCTGGAAGATCGCACCATCGACCCCCTGCTGGTTGGCAGTAAAGATGCCCATGGTCACAAAGCCCATATGCGCCACCGAGGAATAGGCGATCAGCTTCTTCATATCCTCCTGCACCATCGCAACCAGCGAGGTGTAGACGATAGCGATTGCGGACATCCACAGGACGACATCGGTCATCACCTCGGAGCCCACCGGGAACATCGGCAGCGAGAAGCGCAGGAAGCCGTAGCCGCCCATCTTCAACAGGATCGCCGCCAGCACCACGGAGCCCGCAGTCGGCGCCTGCACGTGCGCATCCGGCAACCAGGTGTGTACCGGCCACATCGGCATCTTCACCGCAAAGGAGGCAAAGAAGGCCAAGAACAGCAATGTCTGCATGCCGCCCAGAACCTGAACGCCCATCACATCAAAGCTGCTGTAGGAGAACTCATGCGCCAGCAGTTTCACGATATCAGTGGTGCCTGCGTCGAAATACATCGCCACCATTGCCACCAGCATCAGCACCGAGCCGAAGAAAGTATAGAGGAAGAACTTGAACGACGCGTAGATGCGGTCCTTGCCCCCCCAGATGCCGATGATCAGGAACATCGGGATGAGCCCGGCCTCAAAGAACATGTAGAACAGCACCAGGTCCAGCGCCATGAACACGCCGAGCATCAGCGTTTCCAGCACCAGGAAGGCGATCATGTATTCCTTGACCCGGGTGGAGACATTCCAGCTCGCCAGAATGGTCAGCGGCATCACAAAGGTCGTCAGCAGAACGAAAAGCACCGAAATGCCATCGACGCCCATCTTGTACTGCAAGCCAAAGATCCACTCCCGCTCTTCCACGAACTGGAAGCCGGTGTCGGAGGCATCAAAGCCGAAGTAGATGAACAAGCTCACGAAGAAGGTCATCGAGGTGGCGATCAGCGCGACATATTTCGCGTTCCGCCGCGCGGCTTCGTCGTCCCCACGCATCAGCAGCCCCATGACGGCAGCCGCCAGCGCGGGAATGAAGGTTACGATGGAGAGAATATTATCCATCAGTGCGATCCTCCGCCGATCGACATCCAGGTGACAAGGGCGGCAATGCCCAGCACCATATAGAAGGCATAAGTAAAGATGTAACCGGACTGCGCCCGGCCAGCGAGACGGGTGAAGAAGGGCACGATCCCAATAGCGATCCCGTTGAGGAAGCCATCAATGGTCTTGCCGTCGCCCTTCTTCCAGAAGAACTTGCCGATCGCCAGTGCAGGTTTGACGAAGACCACATTGTAGAGTTCGTCAAAGTACCACTTGTTCTTGAGGAACAGGTAGAGCGGACGCTGCTGCTGCGCGAGGCGCTTGGGCAGTTCCGGGTTCACGATATAGAACAGGATCGCCAGCAGCAGACCACCCAGCATGGCGATGAAGGGCGAGACCTTCACCCATTTGGGTGCAGCATGGGCGTCATCGAGCACATGGTTGTCCGGCGCCATATAAAGCGCGCCTTCGCCCGGCTCGCCTGCAAACACATAATGATGCTCGCCAACGGCTGCGGCCTCTTCGCCGTGACCTTCGGTTGCATCAGCGCCATGCGTGGCAGCCTCACCTTCGGCGGCATGCCCCTCGGCAGAGGCTTCTGCCACCGGAATGCCGTAGAATTTGCCAACCTTGTCGGCGTGACCGAAGAAGGAGTTGTACCACAGCATGCCCGAGAACACTGCGCCCAGAGCCAGCACGCCCAGCGGGATCAGCATGACCATCGGGCTTTCATGCGCGTGGTCATGGGTGTGCTTGTCGCCGCGCGGCTTGCCGTAGAAGGTCAGGAAGATCAGGCGCCAGCTGTAGAAGGAGGTCATCGCAGCGGCGATCACCAGCAGCCAGAAGCCATACATGGAGCCGCCCGCATAGGCGCTCTCGATGATGGCATCCTTGGACAGGAAGCCGGCAAACCCGATGTGGGTCAGCGGAATGCCAACGCCGGTGATGGCCAGCGTGCCGATCATCATCGCGGCAAATGTATAAGGGATCTTTTTACGCAAACCGCCGTAGTTCATCATGTCCTGCTCGTGGTGCATCGCATGAATGACCGAGCCCGCTCCAAGAAACAGCATCGCCTTGAAGAAGGCGTGGGTGAACAGGTGGAACATCGCCGCCGAATACATGCCCACGCCCGCAGCCACGAACATGTAGCCGAGCTGCGAACAGGTCGAATAGGCGATCACGCGCTTGATGTCGGTCTGAACCAGACCCACGGTCGCGGCAAAGAACGCCGTGGTGGCACCCAGCACGGTGATAAAGGCGGTCGCTTCGGGGGCAACTTCCATCAGCGGCGACATGCGGCACACGAGGAAGACACCTGCGGTCACCATGGTCGCGGCGTGAATGAGTGCCGACACCGGGGTCGGGCCTTCCATCGCGTCCGGCAGCCAGGTGTGCAGGATCAATTGCGCCGATTTGCCCATGGCGCCGACAAACAGCAGGAAGGCAATCAGGTTGGCCGCGTTCCAGTCGCTCCACAGGAACGACACGGTGGTTTCCGCCAGATCCGGCGTCGCCGCGAAGATGGTGCCGAGGTTGATGCTGTCGGTCAGGAAGAACAGCGCGAAGATCCCCAGCGAAAAGCCGAAGTCCCCCACACGGTTGACGATGAAGGCCTTCATCGCTGCCGCACCGGCAGAGGGCTTGCGGTAGTAGAAACCGATCAGAAGGTAGGACGCAACGCCCACGCCTTCCCAGCCGAAGAACATCTGCACAAGGTTGTTGGAGGTCACCAGCATCAGCATGGCGAAGGTGAAGAACGACAGATAGGCGAAGAAGCGCGGCTTGTAGCTCTCGCCTTCTTTGAACTGCGGATCGTGATCCATGTAGCCGAAGGAATAGAGGTGCACGAGCGCCGACACGGTGGAGATCACGATCAGCATGATCGCGGTCAGCCGATCCAGACGGATCGCCCAAGAGGTCGACAGGCTGCCGCTCTCGATCCAGCGGAAGATCTCGATGATGCGGGTTTCACCGTCAAACGACAGGAAGACGACCCACGACAACAGCGCCGTCAGGAACAACAGGCCGGTGGCGGTCCACATGGCAGCTTTTTCGCCGATGATCTTGTGGCCGAAGCCGCAGATCACCGCCCCCACCAGCGGGGCAAAGAGGAGAATGGTTTCCATCTGGATTAGCCCTTCATCACGTTGATGTCTTCGACAGCGATGGTGCCGCGGTTGCGGAAGAAGCAGACGAGGATCGCAAGACCGATCGCGGCCTCGGCGGCGGCGACGGTCAGCACGAACAGCGTGAACACCTGCCCCACCAGATCGCCAAGGAACGACGAGAAGGCGACAAGGTTGATGTTTACGGCCAGCAGCATGAGTTCGATGCTCATCAAGAGGATGATCACGTTCTTGCGGTTCAGGAAGAGCCCGAAGATACCGATGACGAACAGCGTCGCCGCCACGGTGAGATAATGTTCAAGTCCGATCATTGATCAAAGCCCCTGCCCCGGTTTGATGTCCTTGAGTTCCATGGCCTTGGCCGGATCGCGATACATCTGGGCGAGAACGTCCTGACGTTTCACATCCTTGCGATGGCGCAGGGTCAGAACGATGGCGCCGATCATGGCGACCAGCAGGATCAGACCCGACAGCTGGAACAGAAGGAAATATTGGTCGTAGATGATGAGGCCAAGCGCCTCGGTGTTGTGGCGCCCGTCCGGCATCGGCTGGCTGATGTTCGCGGCCACGTCCTGCGCGCTCTCCCAGGAGCCGAAGGCGATCACGAATTGCATCAGGATCACCAGCCCGATCAGCAGCGCCAGCGGCATGTAGCGGGCCATCTCGGCCTTCAGCTCGGCGAAATCCACGTCGAGCATCATGACAACAAACAGGAACAATACGGCGACCGCGCCCACGTAGACGATGACCAGCAGCATGGCGACAAATTCCGCCCCCAGCAGCACGAACAGCCCGGCCGAGGAAATAAACGCCAGGATCAGCCACAGCACCGAATGCACGGGCTGGCGGCTCACCACGGTGAACAGCCCGCCGGTGATGGCGCTGATGGCGAAGAGGTAAAAGGCAAACACGCTCATGTCTCATCGTCCCCTTTGTCGTCCATGACCTCCTGCGCCAAATCCATTGCGCGGGTCATGGCCGGAATGCCGGCAAACACCGACATCTGTCCGATCGTTTCAACGATCTCTTGTTTCTTCGCGCCCGCAGCAAGAGCGTGGCGCACGGTCTGACGCACGGCGGTATCCGCCTGCGCGCCCTGCATGGTCAACCCCGCCAGCGTCAGCAGCAGCCGGGTCTTGGCATCAAGCCCGTCCTTGTTGACGGTGTTGCCGAACATCATGTCCATGACCTCTTTGGGCATGGTCGGCCAGAGCGCCTCAAACCCTTTGGGAGAGAAACTCTCAAGTGCGGGATTGAGGGCCTTCGCCATCTCCTGCGCCTGGGCCATCATGGCCTCGAAAGGGTTTTTCGGCGTCTCGGTCATCTGTACGGCGCGTCCAGTTCAAGGTTGCGGGCGATCTCTGCTTCCCAGCGCTCGCCATTGGCAAGAAGCTTGTCCTTGTTGTAGAACAGCTCCTCACGGGTCTCGGTTGCGAACTCGAAGTTCGGCCCCTCAACGATGGCGTCCACCGGGCAGGCTTCCTGACAGAAACCGCAGTAGATGCATTTGGTCATGTCGATGTCGTAGCGCGTGGTGCGGCGGCTGCCGTCCTCGCGCGGTTCGGCATCAATGGTGATGGCCTGCGCCGGGCAGATCGCCTCGCAGAGCTTGCAGGCAATGCAGCGTTCCTCGCCATTCGGGTAGCGACGCAGCGCGTGCTCACCGCGAAAGCGCGGGCTGAGCGGGCCTTTCTCATGCGGGTAGTTCAGGGTCGCCTTGGGGGCGAAGAAATACTTCAACCCCAGCTTGAACCCCTGCCAGACGTCCTGCAGCAAGAAGTATTTGGCGGCGCGGGTGTAATCCATCTGGGTCATATCAGCCTCCTGTGCTCCAGCGGGCGAATGCCCCCCAGAACCAATCGAAACGTGCAGCAAAGGCCACGAAGACCACCCAGACCAGCGAGAACGGCAGGAAGACTTTCCAGCCCAGGCGCATCAGCTGGTCGTAGCGGTAACGCGGGGTGATGGCTTTGACCATTGCGAAGAGGAAGAAGAAGAACGCCATCTTCGCGACCATCCACAACGGGCTGTCGGGGATGAACGGAATGGGCGAGAGCCAGCCACCGAAGAACAGCAGCGAGGTGAGCGCGCACATCAGGAAGATGGCGATATATTCCCCAGCCATGAACAAGAGGAACGGCGTCGAGGAGTATTCCACCTGATAGCCCGCAACCAGTTCGGATTCTGCTTCGGGCAGGTCGAACGGTGGGCGGTTGGTTTCCGCAAGGCAGGAGATGAAGAACAGGAACACCATCGGGAAATGCGGCAGCCAGTACCAGTTGAACAACCCGGCCGAGCCGTCCTGCGCGCGGACGATATCGCCAAAGTTCATACTGCCGGTCGACAGGATCACGCCAATGATGATGAGGCCGATGGAGACCTCGTAGGAAATCATCTGTGCCGCCGACCGCAAACTGCCAAGGAACGGGTATTTGGAGTTCGATGCCCAGCCGCCCATGATGACGCCGTAAACCTCGAGCGAGGAGACCGCGAAGACATAGAGGATGGCGACATTGATGTCAGACAGCACCCAAGTGTCACTGAAGGGGATCACCGCCCAGGCGATCATCGCCAGAACAAAGGAGGTGATTGGCGCCATGATAAAGACGGCCCGGTCGGAGCCGGCCGGGATGACCACCTCCTTGACCACGTATTTCAACGCATCCGCCACGGTCTGCAGCAGGCCAAAGACCCCCACCACATTGGGGCCGCGCCGCATCTGGACCGCAGCCCAGATCTTGCGATCCCCGTAAACGAGGAACAGGAGCGAAATCATAACGAAGGCGACGACCGCAAGGGTCTGCGCCAGTATGATGACGGCAATGCCGACAGGGGTGTTAAAGAATTCAGCCATGGGTCCTCACACCGTAGGTATTCCGTTTGCCTTGCAGTCCTGCACCACGACCTGAGCGTCGAGGGTGCGCAAACCGCGCGGTAAGGCTGGCGAGATGGTGTAGACAGCATCCGCCTTCCAAATACCAGACTCTTGTTTCGTTTTTGTGCGCACATGACGCGCAAAGCCATATCCGCGGATCAGCGCATATTGTGCGGCCGCGCAATCGGCATAGTCGTTCAGATCCTCAAGCGCGCCGAGTTGATCCATGGTCACATGGAACTGCACCAGATCCCCATCGAGGAGGCTGGTGTCCACGCCGAGATAATCAGGCGCGGCGCGGCTCACCTCATCGCCCGACACATCCGTGCAGGCCATGAGGGCAAGCCCCGTAAGCGATATGATCGCCGCGCGGATCACTCTGCCGCAATCTGCGTCTCGCGACGCGCCTTGGCCTGGGCGGAAAGCTCCGCCATCAGCTGCGACGCGCGCGCAATCGGGTTGGTCAGGTAGAAGTCCTGAATCGCGGGCAGGAAATCCGCCTTGCCAAGTTTTTCAACCGGCAGCGCCTCGCCTTCGTTGTCGACAACGCGATCAACCTTGGCCAGATGCGGGACGTCCTTGATCAGCGCCTTGCGCAGTTGCGCGAGGCTGTCATACGGCAGTTTTGCATCCAGCTCCGCCGACAGAGCCCGCAGGATGGCCCAGTTTTCCTTGGCCTCCCCCGGTGCAAAACCGGCACGCATAGACAGCTGCGGACGGCCTTCGGTGTTCACAAAGAGACCGTTTTCCTCGGTATAGGCTGCACCCGGCAGGATCACGTCGGCGCGGTGCGCGCCACGGTCGCCATGGCTGCCCTGATAGATCACAAACGCGCCTGCATCGATTTCGACCTCATCTGCCCCAAGGTTGTAGATCACCTCTGCACCGTCAATCGCGGCAGCTACGCCGCCTTCGGTGACAGCCCCGATGTCCATAGCACCCACGCGTGCTGCTGCGCTGTGCAGGATCATCAGCTTGGAGCCGGTATCTGCCGCGAGTTTCTGCGCGGCGGCCAGAACCGCCAGACCATCAGCCTCACGCAGGGCACCCTGCCCCACGATCACCACAGAAGGCGCATCCAGCACGGCACCGTAGTCTTTGTTCAAGAGCCCCTCGAGCGCGGCACGATCAGTGCCCACATGGGCATAATCATAGGTCAGATCCACCGCAGGGCCGACAAGCCCCACTTGCGCGCCCTTCAGCCATGCCTTGCGGATGCGGGCATTCAGCACCGGTGCCTCATTGCGGGGATCGGTGCCGATCAGCTGGATAAACTTGGCGTTATCAATGTCTTCGATGGTGGCGGTGCCGACATATGCGGCGCGGTTGCCGATGGGCAGACGCGCATTATCGGTGCGGCATTCCACCTTGCCATCAAGGCTCTCGATCAGGTTTTTCAGCGCATAGGCCGCCTCAACCGGCACCAGATCACCGATCAGACCTGCGACCTTCTTGCCCTTCATCGCGGTGGCGACAGCCGACAGCGCTTCGGGCCAGGTGGCGGGCTTCAGCTTGCCGTCGACACGCACGTAAGGGCGGTCCAGACGTTGGCGACGCAGGCCGTCCCAGACAAAACGGGTCTTGTCGGAGATCCATTCCTCATTCACGCCATCGTGGTTACGCGGCAGGATACGCATCACTTCGCGGCCTTTGGTGTCCACGCGGATGTTTGATCCCAGCGCGTCCATCACGTCGATGGTCTCGGTCTTGGTCAGCTCCCACGGACGCGCGGTAAACGCATAAGGTTTCGAGGTCAGCGCCCCCACCGGGCAGAGGTCAATGATGTTGCCCTGCAGGTTCGAATCCAGCGTCTCGTTCAGATAGGAGGTGATCTCCGCATCCTCACCGCGCCCGGTCTGGCCCATCTGATTGATGCCGGCCACCTCGGAGGTGAAGCGCACGCAGCGGGTGCAGGAGATGCAGCGGGTCATCGCGGTGCCGACCAGCGGGCCGAGGTCGAGATCATCCACCGCGCGCTTCGGCTCGCGGAAGCGGGAGAAGTCGACGCCATAGGCCATCGCCTGATCCTGCAGATCGCATTCGCCGCCCTGATCGCAGATCGGACAATCGAGCGGGTGGTTGATCAGCAGGAACTCCATCACCCCTTCACGCGCCTTTTTCACCATGGGTGAATTGGTCTTCACCTGCGGCGCCTGGCCTTCGGGACCCGGGCGCAGATCGCGCACCTGCATCGCACAAGAGGCGGCGGGCTTGGGCGGGCCGCCGACGACCTCCACAAGGCACATACGACAGTTGCCCGCAATCGACAGGCGCTCGTGGTAGCAGAAGCGCGGGATCTCGATCCCGGCCTGCTCACAGGCCTGAATCAGGGTCATCGCCCCTTCGACTTCGATCTCGGTTCCGTCAATGTTGATCTTGCGGAGGTCAGACATGGTCTATTTCGCCCTCAGTAACACGCCGATCGCGCTGTTTTTCTCAATTTCCGCCAGCCCGTAGCTGCAGAATGTTTCTGGCTGGTCCAGTTTGACCCCTTCCTGCCGCAGCAGGCGCTCGCCCTTGGCGCGCATTCGGGATTTTTCCTGGTCCGACTTGATGTAGGACTTGATCTCATCATCGCTGTAGCCAAGCGCATTGGCGCGGCTGCGGATCTGATAAAGCTGGTTGAGCCCCTTGAGCGTGCGTGGCGCAAGGCGATCACATTGATCGGACACTTCGCTGGCCACGGCCACGGCAAAAAGCGGATCCTCGATTTCCTGCACATCGCGCAAGGAGGGTTTCGCCTCGCCCGCGCTGGCACCAAAGGCCAACAGCAGGGCCGCCAACGCCGCAAGAGAGGTGGCTATCACAGTCCTGCGCGCAGGCAAAATCGCAATTGTTTCAGACATGTCAAACTCCGTTGTGGTTCTGTCAGAACCACAGGAGTGAGACGCGCTGTTATTCAATAACGCCCCGCCGAACCGGCCATGATATGCCGATCTGCGCATCAAGACTCGCAGCTTCCCGTGTAGATCGCATCGCTTTTGTCGAGCTGGATCTTGTAGTTGCCCTCAGCGTCCAGCGCGATGTTGGTCCAATCGAACCGCGAAGTGCCGTAATTCTCGATGCAGTAGCGTTTCGCCTCGTGATCAGCCGCAGCAAGCGCGCCACGCTGGGATTGCAGCGCGTCACGCACCTCAATGCGGAAATTGGCGAGGGTCTCTCTTTTGTTGATCGCCTTGGCGCTGGTGCGGAACGCGATGCCGTCATAACGCATGCGCTTATCCTCGCCGGTTTTGCCGCCACAGGCCGCAAGCCCGACCGACGCGGCCAGTATCAACGTCAGAGTGAAACGTGAGGTCATAGTCATCTCTTCAGGTTATTCCGCTGCCAACGCACCGCGGCGGCCGGTCTTCTGCGCCTTGATGCGATCTTCGATTTCTTCGCGGAAGTTGCGAATGAGGCCCTGAATGGGCCAGGCAGCTGCATCACCCAAAGCACAGATGGTGTGGCCTTCAACTTGTTTTGTGACATCCCAGAGCATGTCGATTTCTTCGAGTTCCGCCTCGCCACGCACCAGACGGTCCATGACGCGCATCATCCAGCCGGTGCCCTCACGGCAAGGGGTACACTGGCCGCAGCTCTCGTGTTTGTAGAATTTCGACAGCCGCCAGATCGCCTTCACGATGTCGGTCTGCTTGTCCATCACGATCACCGCCGCGGTGCCAAGGCCGGAGCCCAGCTCGCCACGCAGGTAGTCGAAATCCATGATGGCGTCTTTCATTTTCTCGCCGCGCACGCAAGGCACCGAGGAACCGCCGGGGATCACAGCCAGAAGGTTGTCCCAACCGCCCCGGATGCCGCCGCAATGTTTTTCGATCAGCTCCTCGAAGGAGATGCTCATCGCCTCTTCGACGACGCAGGGGTTGTTGACGTGACCGGAGATCGCAAAGAGCTTGGTGCCCGCGTTGTTCTGACGGCCAAAGCCTGCAAACCACTCCGCACCACGGCGCAGGATGGTCGGCACCACGGCGATGGATTCGACGTTGTTCACAGTGGTCGGGCAGCCATAAAGGCCTGCGCCCGCCGGGAACGGCGGCTTCATGCGCGGCATGCCCTTCTTGCCCTCAAGGCTCTCGATCAGGGCGGTTTCCTCGCCGCAGATATAGGCCCCTGCCCCGTGGTGCAGGAAGACGTCGAAGTCCCAGCCAGATCCTGCGGCGTCTTTGCCCAGAAGCCCATTGTCATAGCATTCGTCAATCGCCGCCTGCAGCGCCTCGCGCTCGCGGATGTATTCACCGCGCAGGTAGATGTAGCAGGTGTGCGCGTTCATCGCGAAGGATGCGATCAGCGCGCCCTCGATCAGCGTATGCGGATCGTGACGCATGATTTCGCGGTCTTTGCAGGTGCCGGGTTCGGATTCATCGGCGTTGATCACCAGATAGGCCGGACGCCCGTCGCTTTCCTTCGGCATGAAGGACCATTTGAGGCCGGTGGGGAAGCCCGCACCGCCGCGCCCGCGCAGGCCGGAATCCTTCATGGTCTGGATGATCCAGTCGCGCCCTTTTTCAATGAGGCCCGCCGTACCGTCCCAGTGGCCACGCTTTTGTGCGCCCGCCAACGTGCGTTCGTGCATCCCGTAAAGGTTGGTAAAGATCCGGTCCTGATCCTTCAGCATGTGTGCCTACCTTTGACTGTTCTGACGCATGCGCCAGAGTTGAATGATGTTGACGCCCGCATAGATCATCGCGGCCAGAGCGGCGAAATCGAACAGCAGCGCAAACCGGCCCGGCAGGCCAATCGCGGGACCAATGAGAAGCGACAGGATCAGCCAGGCCACCATCGTGCCGGCGATCACCAGCGAGATGTGCCGCCCCTTGGCTGCAATGGCCTTGTCCTGTTCGTCCTGCGTCATCCGGTCCAGTCATCCTTGACCACAGCGCACGGCCCCATGGCCGCGATCTGCGATTATGATTTGTCTTTGTAACGGCCGTCGGTCTTGGCCGATTTGGCAAACTCGGTCTCTTCACCGGCTGCCAGTTGCTTGGCTTGTTCGATCCAGCCATCACGCTCGATGCGGCCCTTGAATTTAAGCCGCGCATCGACCCAGGCCACCTCGGCCTCAGTCCATTTGGCGATCTGGTCGAAGTGGAAAAAGCCCAGCTCATTCAGCGTCTGTTCAAGCTTCGGCCCCACGCCTTTGAGGAGTTTGAGGTCGTCCGCCCCGCCCTCGCGGGCAGTTGTCAGCGTCTCGGGCGCTTTTTCCTCGACCGCATCTGCCGTTTCCGCCTTGGGCTCTGTCACCTTTGCGGCGGCGGCCTCGGGCTGTGCCGGGATCGCGGCATCGGATTTCTTGACCGGAGCCTTCTTCTTCGGAGCAGCCTCTTTCTTGGCTGCCTCGGCCTGCTTTGCCGCCGGCTTTGGACGCTCGGGCGCTGCCGGAGTGGGCTCTGCCGCAGCGCGACCAGCGACCACGCCATCCTTGCCCACCCAAGGGGTCAGCAACGGCACCTCGTCGCCCTGAATGCGCTTTACACCGTCGCCAAGCTCGGTCGCCAGTTCGGCGGAGGCGTTATACTGCGGCTTGCCAGCCTCATATTCGGTCAGCGAGGTCAGACCGGATTTCGGCTCTGCAGCGTAGCGACCGTTCTGCGGGCCGGGCACCACGTCCTTGCCTGCGGCAAGGTCATCCAGCAGCTTGGTGAAACTCGCGGCGGTCAAATCCTCGTAGTAATCCTTGCCGATCTGCGCCATCGGCGCATTGGTGCAGGACCCAAGGCACTCCACCTCTTCCCAGGAGAACTTGCCATCCTCGGAGATGGTATGCGCCTTGGGCGAGATCTTGTCCTTGCAGACTGCGATCAGATCCTCGGCGCCGCAGATCATGCAGGACGTGGTGCCGCAGACCTGGATATGCGCAACGGATCCCGTCGGTTGCAGCTGGAACATGAAGTAAAAGGAAGCCACCTCCAGCACGCGGATATAAGCCATGCCGAGCATGTCGGCGACATATTCGATGGCCGGTTTGGAGATCCAGCCATCCTGTTCCTGAGCACGCCACAGCAGCGGGATTACCGCCGAGGCCTGACGGCCCTCGGGGTATTTGGTCATTTGCGCCTCTGCCCAGGCCTGGTTGGCCGGGGTGAAGGCAAAACTATCGGGTTGTTCGGAATGCAGACGACGGAGCATCACTCTTCTCCAGCGGCGAAAGCGATCACGCTCTCAGTTAGGTTGTAGCAGCGCACGCCTGCGTCTGGGTTGATTTTATCCGTCATATCTCGATCAAAAGAATAGGACCGCAAACGCGCCCCTTTTTGGACTAGAACGTGGTGCCGGCGCACTGCTTCGTCTTGGCTTACATCGTACCCGACAACCACCCATCCGTCTTCGAGGAGATTGCCAAGGTAGGTGTTGTCAACTTGCTCAACCATTAGCGGTCAATCTCCCCGAAGACGACATCCATGGTGCCGATGATGGCGGCAACATCCGCCAGCTGGTGGCCCTTGGCGACGTGGTCCATCGCCTGCAGATGCAGGAACCCGGGTGCGCGCAGCTTGGCACGGTAGGGTTTGTTGGTGCCGTCCGCCACCAGATACACGCCAAATTCGCCCTTGGGCGCCTCGACGGCGGCATAGACCTCGCCCGCGGGCACGTGGAAGCCTTCGGTATAGAGCTTGAAGTGGTGGATCAGGCTCTCCATCGAGGTCTTCATGTCGGTCCGCTTGGGCGGGCTCAGCTTGCCGCGCGCCATCACGTCGCCGGTGGCTTCGCGCAGTTTCTGGATGGCCTGACGGATGATCGACAGCGACTGGCGCATCTCTTCCATGCGGACCAGGTAGCGGTCGTAGCAATCGCCGTTCTTGCCGACCGGGATCTGGAAGTCGAACTCGTCGTAGCATTCATAGGGCTGCGCCCGGCGGAGGTCCCAGGCGAGGCCGGAGCCGCGCACCATCACGCCGGAGAAGCCATATTGCTGGATTTCTTCTTCAGTCACCACGCCAATGTCGCAGTTGCGCTGCTTGAAAATCCGGTTCTCGGTCAGCAGCCCGTCGATGTCGTCCATCACCTTGGGGAATTCCATCGCCCAAAGGTCGATATCATCCAGCAGATCGTCCGGCAGGTCCTGATGCACACCGCCGGGGCGGAAATAGGCCGCGTGCAGACGCGCGCCACAGGCCCGCTCGTAGAAGATCATCAGCTTTTCGCGTTCCTCGAAGCCCCAGAGCGGCGGCGTCAGCGCACCCACGTCCATGGCCTGCGTGGTCACGTTCAGCAGGTGGTTCAGGATACGGCCGATCTCGGAATAGAGCACCCGGATCAGCGACGCACGACGCGGCACCTCGACGCCGCAGAGCTTTTCGATCGCCAGACACCATGCGTGTTCCTGGTTCATCGGCGCCACATAGTCGAGGCGGTCGAAATACGGCAGGTTCTGCAGATAGGTGCGGCTCTCCATCAGCTTTTCGGTGCCGCGGTGCAACAGGCCGATGTGGGGATCGCAGCGTTCCACGATCTCGCCGTCCAACTCCAGCACCAGACGCAACACGCCGTGCGCGGCCGGGTGTTGCGGGCCGAAGTTGATGTTGAAATTGCGGATTTTCTGTTCGCCGGTCTGGGCGTCGTCGAAACCTTTGGAGCCGTCCATCACTTCGCCCCCTCCTTCTCATCGCCGGGCAGGATGTAGTCGGCACCCTCCCATGGGCTCATGAAGTCAAACTGGCGGTATTCCTGCACCAGGTTCACAGGCTCGTAGACCACCCGTTTCTGGGCCTCGTCATAGCGGACCTCGGTGTAGCCGGTTGTCGGGAAATCCTTGCGCAGCGGATGGCCGCGAAAACCGTAGTCCGTCAGCAGGCGGCGCAGGTCCGGGTGACCGGTGAACAGGATGCCGAACATGTCAAAGACTTCGCGCTCGAACCAATTGGCCGACGGGTGCACATTGACGATCGAGGGCAACATGTCCTCTTCAAGCATCGCGACCCGCAGGCGGATGCGTTGGTTCTGGTACATCGACAGCAGGTGGTAGACCACGTCGAACCGTTTGGTCCGCTCGGGGTAGTCCACGGCGGTGATATCTACCAAAGTGGAGAACTTGCAGGCGCTGTCGACACGCAGGAACTCGACAAGACCGGTGATATTGCTGGGCTTCACATCGATGTTCAGCTCGCCATGGGAAATGTCCCACGACAGGACACAGTCCGGGCGCTTGGCTTCGATCTGGTGCCCAAGTTCTTGCAGTGCTTCGATCATCTGTCTCTCCTGCCCTTAGCGTACCAGCGTGCCGGTGCGGCGGATCTTGCGCTGCAGCTGCATCAGACCATAAAGCAGCGCCTCGGCGGTCGGCGGGCACCCGGGCACATAGATATCGACCGGCACGATGCGGTCACAGCCGCGCACGACGGAATAGCTGTAGTGGTAATAGCCGCCGCCATTGGCGCAGGAGCCCATGGAGATCACGTAGCGTGGCTCCGGCATCTGGTCGTAAACCTTGCGCAGCGCAGGGGCCATCTTGTTGGTGAGTGTGCCTGCAACGATCATCACATCCGACTGGCGCGGCGAGGCGCGCGGCGCGATGCCAAAGCGTTCGGCGTCATAGCGCGGCATCGAGGTATGCATCATTTCGACCGCGCAGCAGGCCAGACCAAAGGTCATCCAGTGCAGGCTGCCGGTGCGGGCCCAATTGATGATATCTTCTGCGGAGGTCAGCAGGAAGCCCTTGTCCTGCAGTTCCGTATTGAGGGCCTGGGTGACCATTTCCTTGTCGACACCAGCGGTGTTCGCTCCAGTCATCACTCCCATTCCAGGGCCCCCTTCTTCCACTCATAGGCAAAGCCGATGGTCAAAACGCCCAGGAACACGATCATCGACCAGAACCCGGCGTCACTGACGTCCTTGAACCCAACGGCCCAGGGAAACAGGAATGCAATCTCCAGATCGAAGATGATGAACAAGATCGACACGAGGTAGAAGCGCACGTCGAATTTCATCCGCGCGTCATCAAATGCGTTGAAGCCGCATTCGTAGGCGCTGACTTTTTCCGGATCAGGATTGCGCACCGCAACAACAACGGCGGCAAGAACAAGCACGAGACCAAGACCAATGGCCACGGCCAAAAACACCAGTATGGGGAGGTATTCCCGCAACATCTCTTCCACGAGTGGCTCCTTTCCGCGCACACGGCAGTTTCTGCACGTGAACCGTCAATTGGCGTGTTGACTTGGGCCGTTACTACTCCCGTCCCCGAACACCGTCAACCAAGGGGAAGTTAATGTGAAAAGCTTTATTGACCAGTCTCGCAGACGGGCAACAACCTCGCAAAAGCTTATGGTTTTAGTTTTCTATTCGGGGCGCAGAAAACAGGCGTAAATTTTCTGCGCCCCAGAGGCTGAAACCCCTTATTTCTCATGCCAGGCGGGGCGGCGTTTTTCAAAGAACGCTCCGATCCCCTCCTGAGCTTCCGGACTTTCCCAGCGGGTCACGAGGGCGGAAATGGTAAAATCAATAACGCTTTCATCGATCTTTGGACCCAAGGCGCGGGCCAGTGCCTTGGCTTCGGCGACCGCACCGGGGGCACAATTGAGGTATGGAACCACCTCCGCCTCAACCGCGGCATCGAGTGAGTCGGCAGGCACCGACTTTGCCAGAAGGCCAAGCTCGACTGCTTCCGCAGCATCAAACAACCGTGCCGACATGAACACACGCCGCGCGCGGGCCTCGCCCATACGGGCAATCACATAGGGGCCGATGGTGGCGGGGATCAGGCCAAGTTTGGTTTCCGTCAGCCCCATCTTCAAATGGTCCGCTCCGATGGCAACGTCACAGACCGAGGCCATGCCCACCCCGCCGCCAAAGGCATTGCCCTGCAGCCGCCCGATCAGCGGCTGCGGCAAGGTGTTCAGAAGGTTGAGCATTTCCGCCAGCACCCGGGCCTCGCGGGCGCGGGTCTCGGCATCTGCATCCATCTGCGCCTGCATCCACCCAAGGTCGCCGCCGGCGCAAAAGCTCTTGCCCGCGCCGGTCAGAACTACGACACGCACATCCCTGTCCGCCGCAAGTGCGCGCGCCGCCGCCTGCAATTCCTGCAGCATCTGGCCGGACATGGCATTGTGTTTGTCTGGGCGGTTCAGGGTCAAAGTCGCCACACCGCGGTCGTCGCAGCTTAGCTCCAGCGTGTCATACATGCCTATGGGTCCTTGTGTGTTGCGGAGTGAATGTCAGGCGTCGGCGGCAACGGGTCGCAGGGCGTGCGCCATGGCGGCGGCCTCCTGCAGCACATCACTGTCGAGCCCGGTGTCATAGCCCAGCCGGGTCAGGTGGTCGTGCACCAGTTCGGTGGCGACATTCCCGGCCGCACCGGGCGCATAGGGGCAGCCGCCCAGACCACCGACGGCGGCGTCGAACACGCGCACGCCCAGCGCGAGCGAGGCGTCGATATTGTCCACTGCCCGCCCCCCGGTATCATGGTAATGCCCGGCCAGTCGGGTCACCGGCACCACGTCCTTCACCGCGATCAGCATCCGCGCGATGCTGTCCGGGGTGGCCTTGCCAATGGTGTCGCCCAGCGAGATCTCATAGCAGCCCATGGAAAACAGCCTGTCGGCCACCTCGGCCACCTTTTCCGGCGCGGTGGCGCCATCATAGGGGCAGTCGGTCACGCAGGAGACATAGCCCCGCACCGGCAGGTCGATATGGCGCGCGGCCTCCAGAATGGGTGCAAACCGGTCGATGCTCTCGGCGATGGAGGCATTGATATTGGCCTTGGAGAAGCCTTCCGAGGCAGACGCAAAGATCGCGATCTCATCAACCCGGGCGGCCAGCGCATCCTCGTAGCCGCGCATGTTCGGGGTCAGCGCAGCATAGCGCATGCCCTTTGCCTTGGTAATTCCGGCCAGCACCTCGGCGCTGCCGGCCATCTGCGGCACCCATTTCGGAGAGACAAAGCTCGCCACCTCGATGCGGGAAAACCCGGCACGGCTGAGGCAGTCGACCAGCGCCACCTTGTCCGCGACAGAGATGTCGCGGGTTTCGTTCTGCAGCCCGTCGCGCGGGCCCACCTCGAAGATTTCGACGCGGTCTTTCATGGCATTTAGTCCTCCGGTTTGGGGCCTGGTCCGGCTCAGGCTTCGTCTGCCTCCTCCAGTCGGACCAGCGCTGCTCCAGCCTCCACCTGATCGCCTGATTTCGCAAGAACTTCCGCAACAACACCGTCGCGGGCGGCGAGCAGAGAGTGCTCCATCTTCATCGCTTCGAGGACGGCGAGACGGTCGCCTTCTTTCACTGTCTGACCTGTTTCGACAAGAACTGCCTTCACAAGGCCCGGCATGGGGGCTTCGATCACGTTCATGTCGCCTCCGGCAGCCGAGGCGCGGTCCAGGGGATCAATGACCTCGAACTGATGACCGTAGCCATCGAACACAGTGATGGTATTTCCCGACTGCGCCATGGACGGCAGGCGGTCGCTACTGAGGACCCAGTGGCCCGCGATTTTGCAAGCGCAGATCTGAACCTCGGGGTGGCCCGGGAACTCCCAAATTTGATCGTCCGGCCCGTCCACTATGACCAGCGCCTCAAAGACCTCGCCCTGATAGCTGAGGGAAACCGAGCGGCGCAGGTCGGAGTAATCGTACCAGAGAGCAAACCCCGCGTCCCAATTGGGATCAATCAGACCAAGCGCCTGCATCCCTGCGGCGGCCTTGTGTTCGAACTTGACTTCTGGCGCCCTGACCAATTGATCCAGATCCCGCGCGATCAGGCCCGTGTCCACCTCGCCAGCGGCGAAGCCTTCATGCGCGGCCAGCGCGCCCAGAAAGGCCAGGTTGGTCACCGTGCCCGCCACCTGCGTTTGCTCCAGCGCCTGCGACAGGCGCGAGAGTGCCACAGCGCGGGTCGGCCCGTATACGATCACCTTGGCAATCATCGGATCATACCAGGGGCTGATGGTGTCGCCCGCACGCACGCCGCTGTCGGCGCGGCAGTTGTCGGGAAATTTCAGATGCGTGAGCGCGCCGGTCGCGGGCAGAAATCCCTTTGGCACGTCCTCGGCATAAAGGCGTGCCTCAAAGGCGTGGCCGGTGATGCTCAGCTCGTGCTGTTGCTTTGGCAAAGCCTCCCCTGCTGCGACGCGCAGCTGCCATTCCACCAGATCAACGCCGGTGATGGCCTCGGTCACAGGGTGCTCCACCTGCAAGCGGGTGTTCATCTCCATGAACCAGAACCTATCGGTGCGCAGCCCGTCTGAGCCATCGACGATGAATTCCACCGTGCCCGCACCCTTGTAGCCGATCGCCTCTGCCGCGCGCACCGCCGCCTGCCCCATGGCTTCGCGCATGTCTTCGGTCATGCCGGGGGCTGGGGCTTCCTCGATCACCTTCTGGTGGCGACGCTGAAGCGAACAGTCGCGCTCAAACAGATGCACTGCCTTGGTGCCGTCGCCAAAGACCTGCACTTCGATATGGCGCGGTTGCTGGATGTATTTCTCAATCAAGACATCCGGGTTGCCGAACGCGGTGGTTGCCTCGCTCTGCGCGCTTTTCAGCGCCTCGGCAAAATCAGCGGGGGTCTCGACCAACCGCATGCCCTTGCCGCCACCGCCTGCGACCGCCTTGATCAGCACCGGATAACCGATGGTCTCTGCCGCGCCCGCAAGATGCTCGGGGTCCTGGTTCTTGCCGTGATAGCCCGGCACGACGGGCACACCTGCCTCCTCCATCAGCGCCTTGGCGGCATCTTTCAGACCCATCTTGCGGATCGCATCCGCCGAAGGGCCGATGAACACAAGGCCCGCCGCCTCGACCGCGTCGACGAAGTCGGGATTTTCCGACAAGAACCCATAGCCGGGATGGATCGCCTGCGCGCCGTCAGATACGGCAGTGGCGATGATCTCATCGCCCAGCAGATAGCTGTCGGCGGGGGCCGGTCCATAGCCAATGTGGGAGGCCTCGTCGGCCATGGCCACATGCTTCGCTTCGCGGTCCGCGTCCGAATAGACTGCAACAGTTTTCACCCCCAAGGCGCGGGCAGTTTCCATAACACGGCAGGCAATTTCGCCCCGGTTTGCGATCAGAATCTTATCAAACATTGCTCGTCCTCACATCCGGAACACGCCAAAGCGCGTGTCTTCAATTGGGGCATTCAGGGCGGCGCTGAGCGAAAGCGACAGCACATCGCGAGATTTGCGCGGATCGATTATACCATCGTCCCAGAGCCGGGCAGAGGCATAGAGCGGGTGGCTCTGTTCCGCGAACATGTCGATGGTGGGCTGCTTGAATTGCGCCTCTTCCTCGGCGCTCCAGCTGCCGCCCTGACGTTCGATGGCATCGCGTTTCACAGTCGCCAACACGCCCGCCGCCTGCTCGCCGCCCATCACGGAGATGCGCGAATTGGGCCATGTCCAAAGGAACCGGGGCGAATAGGCCCGTCCTGCCATGCCGTAGTTGCCCGCGCCAAAGGAGCCGCCCACCAGCATGGTGATCTTGGGCACGTTGGTACTGGCCACCGCCGTTACCATCTTGGCCCCGTGGCGGGCGATGCCTTCGTTCTCATACCTGCGGCCCACCATGAAACCAGTGATGTTTTGCAGGAAGACCAGCGGGATCTTGCGCTGGCTGCAGAGTTCGACGAAATGCGCGCCCTTTTGTGCGGCTTCCGAGAACAGCACGCCATTGTTGGCGATGATGCCGATGGGGCAGCCCTTGAGGTGGGCAAAGCCGGTGACCAGCGTTTCGCCAAAGCGCGGTTTGAATTCATCAAAGCGGGAGCCATCAACCAGCCGCGCGATCACCTCGCGGATGTCATAGGGCGTGCGCAGATCGCCGGGCACCACGCCAAGGATTTCCTCGGGGTCATAGGCGGGCTCTTCCGGGCTCTGCCAGTTCACGCCTTGGGGTTTGGTTCGGTTCAGATGGCTGACCGCACGCCGTGCCAAAGCCAGCGCATGGGCGTCATCCTCAGCCAGGTAATCCGCCACGCCCGAAAGCCGCGTATGCACATCACCGCCACCCAGATCCTCGGCAGAGACGACCTCGCCCGTGGCGGCCTTCACCAGCGGCGGGCCCGCAAGGAAGATGGTGCCCTGTTCCTTGACGATGATAGTGACATCGGACATCGCCGGAACGTAAGCGCCACCTGCGGTACAGGACCCCATGACCACAGCGATCTGCGGGATGCCCTTGGCCGACATCCGCGCCTGATTGTAGAAGATGCGGCCAAAGTGATCGCGGTCGGGAAAGACCTCATCCTGCTGCGGCAGGTTGGCGCCGCCACTGTCCACAAGATAGACGCAAGGCAGGTTGTTTTCCTCGGCAATCTCTTGGGCGCGCAGGTGTTTTTTCACCGTCATCGGGAAATAGGTGCCGCCCTTCACGGTGGCGTCATTGCAGACCACCATGACCTCCTGGCCATGGACGCGTCCGATCCCCGCTATGACCCCTGCCGCCGGGGCTGCGCCATCATACATGCCATGGGCGGCCGTCGCGCCGACCTCAAGGAAGGGCGAGCCTGGATCAAGCAGGTTCGCCACCCGGCGGCGCGGCAGCATCTTGCCCCGCGACTCATGCCGGGCACGGGATTTCTCGCCGCCGCCAAAGCGCGCGGCATCAGCCGCCTTGTCGATCTCGTCAAGAGCATCAAGATGCGTCCTGGTATTTTGCTTGAAGCCCTCGGAGGAAGGCATTGCCTTGGATTGGAGCTTCATTGGATCAGTCCTCCACTTCCGCCGCAGCGCGGCGTTTGAGTTCTTTGCGGATCACCTTGCCCGTCACCGTCATCGGCAGGGCCTCAAGAAAGGCGATCTCGCGGGGATAGGAATAGCTGGCAAGGCGCTCTTTGACGTAATCTTGCAGCTCTTTTTCGCTCGGGGCGTGGTCCGGCTTCAGCACCACATAGGCCTTGACGATCTCGGTGCGCAGGGCGTCGGGCTTGCCGACCACACCGACGGTGGCAACGGCCGGGTGGGTCATCAGGCAATCCTCGATCTCGGAGGGGCCGATGCGGTAACCGGCAGAGGTGATCACATCATCCTCACGCCCCACAAAGCGCAGATAGCCCGCCTCCCAAATGCCGCGATCCCCGGTCACCAGCCAGTCGCCATGAAACTTCTCGGCGGTGGCGTCGGGGCGGTTCCAGTATTCCAGCATCATGGACCCAGAACCACGGCGCACCGCCACATCGCCTTCCTCACGGGTGGGCTGGCCGTCTGCGTCGATCACCTCGACCACATGCCCCGGCACCGGTTTCCCGATGCAGCCGGGGCGCACGGGGAAATCTGCGCCACAGGAGGACACCGTCATATTGCATTCGGTCTGGCCGTAGAATTCATTGATGGTCACGCCCAGGTGACGCTGGCCCCAAGCGAGCATCTCCGCGCCCAGGGGCTCTCCACCAGAGGCCACGGAACGCAAGGCCCGAAGCCCCTGCCCCGCCGCTTTCAGCATGCGCAGGGCGGTGGGCGGAAAGAAGACGTTGCGGACCTCGCCCAAGCGGATCACCTCGGCGCAGGTGTCTGGCGTGAACTTATCCAACCGCGCGGCCACCACCGGCACGCCCAGCGCAAGGCCCGGCATGGCGACGTCAAACAGCCCGCCGATCCACGCCCAATCCGCAGGCGTCCAGAGACAATCGCCGGGCTGGCCCAGATGGTCGTGACTGATCGACACGCCCGGCAGATGCCCTGTCAGCATCCGGTGCCCGTGCAATGCCCCCTTGGGCTTGCCGGTGGTGCCGGAGGTGTAGATGATGACCGCCGGGTCTTCGGACGTGGTGTCGGCGAAAGGCACGGGATCGCCATCAATGCCGACCTCGGCGGCGATCAAAGGTGTGGCCAGATCGCCAAGCTGCGCCGCGCCCTCAGAGTCGGTCAGCACGTAATTTGCACCA
This sequence comes from Tritonibacter sp. SIMBA_163, assembly GCF_046535935.1. NCBI lineage: Bacteria > Pseudomonadati > Pseudomonadota > Alphaproteobacteria > Rhodobacterales > Paracoccaceae > Tritonibacter > Tritonibacter sp. SIMBA_163. The sequence goes on along the minus strand of NZ_JAWJBP010000004.1, from coordinate 152,134 downwards.
GCATCCTCAATGCGGTTTGCCAATGCGTCATGCTGGAACAGTTTGAACAGCGGCACCGAGATGGCGCCGATCTTCCAGATCGCCAGATGCGCCGCCGCACACCACGGAGACTGAGATAGCAGCACACCAACCCGATCACCGGGGGCGACACGTTGCACCAATGCGCGCGCCAGACCGTCAACCATCGCGGCCAGATCGCCATGGCTCACATCACGGCGGGTCCCGGAGGTGAGGTCGATGATCGCTAGCTTACCGGCGGCATGATCCATCACCTGAGCCGCCATATTGAGCCGCTCCGGAATGTCCCATTCGCCCGCCGCTGTCAGCCCCGGAATGATGCGTTTGATACTCATGTTTCACCCTGCACGTAGCGCATAGCGGTTATGCGATTTTTCTCTGTTTTTCCAAGGGGAAAGCCGGGCGCAATTTGATCTGGATCAGAGACGTCCTGCACCAGCGATGGCATTGTCGCGGCATACTGATTGAAGAAGGGATTACCCCCATGAAAACTCTGGTTTCCGCCCTCGCACTGGGCGTTGCCGCGTCGAGCTTCGCCGCCCCTGCCATGGCCCAATCGCAGGGCGACTGGACCGTTGGCGTCGGGATCATCAACGTGAACCCGAAATCCGACAATGGCACGCTCGCCGGTGCTGCGGCCACGGTGGATAATGACACCCAGCTGTCGCTCACCGCGGAGTATTTCATCCGCGACAACCTCGGGATCGAGCTGCTGGCCGCATCGCCGTTTGAGCATGACATCGCGCTCGGGGGCACCAACATCGGCTCCACCAAACACCTGCCGCCGACCCTGTCGCTGGTCTACCACATTCCGACTAATGGCAAGATCACGCCCTTCGTGGGTCTTGGTGTGAACTACACCACTTTCTTCTCCGAAGAGACCGCATTGGGAACCCTCGACCTGGACAACAGCTTTGGTGTCGCCGCAACCGTGGGCGCGGACTGGAAAATCTCCGAGCACGGATCGCTGCGCCTGAACGTGCGCTACATGGACATCGACACCGATGCGAGCCTCAACGGCGCGTCCATCGGCACCGCAGAGATTGATCCGATCACTGTGGGTGTCTCCTACGTGCACCGCTTCTGATCCCTTCCACATGCCGGGTGGGCCTTGCCTGCCCGGCGTTTCAGTCCAAGTGGCGCTGCCTCTGTGCGGCGCCTTTTTTATTCGGCATCCCATCCGGCCTGACGCCTTTGAGACCCGGCATCTGTCAGGTCTCGGGCGGCAGAGGAGCCGCCTGCCTCGGCGTGTTGGCGTCAACAAGACCACCTAACCAGTTGACCCTGTAGCTATACCCCCCGCCACTGACGGTGTTTGCGGGACGGCAGGTGACCACCAACCACGTCCAGATCCCAGACCCGGGTCGCGCCGCGCAATCGCTGGTTTGAGCAATGCCAGCCACGCCCGAAGCCGCATGATCAGCGAGGTATCTCTGCGCATAAAGGGTGATCACGTCGGTCTCGGTAATCCCCTGCCGGATCAGCCCATAGCGGAACCCGATCCCCGCCAGCATCAACGCCAGCAGCGCGACCGGGATCCAGTAGGCGATCCGCATCAGCTCATATGCGTCATCAGTTCGCGCCCGATCAGCATGCGGCGGATTTCAGAAGTCCCTGCGCCGATTTCCATCAGCTTGGCATCGCGGAAGATCCGACCGACCGGGTTGTCACTCAGATAGCCCGCCCCGCCAAAAGCCTGCACCGCCTGATGCGCCTGCGTCATCGCCACCTCGGACGCGTATAGACAGCAGGCCGCCGCATCCTGACGGGTCACAGTGCCCTTGTCGCAGGCCTTGGCGACCTCATAGACATAGGCGCGCGCGGAGTTCATCGCGGTGTACATATCGGCGATCTTGCCCTGCATCAGCTGGAAGTTCCCGATCGGTTGGCCGAACTGCTTACGCTCGGCCATATAGGGCATCATCTCATCCATGCAGGAGGCCATGATGCCGGTGCCGATGCCCGCCAGCACCACGCGCTCGTAATCCAGTCCGGACATCAGGACGCGCACGCCCTTGCCTTCCTCGCCCAGCACGTTTTCAAACGGCACTTCGACGTCCTCAAACACCAGCTCGGCGGTGTTTGACCCACGCATCCCGAGCTTGTCGAAATGCTTGGAGGTCGAAAACCCCTTGAATTCCTTCTCAATCAGGAAGGCTGTCATGCCTTTGGAGCCTGCGTCCGGGTCGGTCTTGGCATAGACCACCAGCGTGTCGGCGTCGGGGCCGTTGGTGATCCAGTATTTGTTGCCGTTGAGCACATAGCGGTCGTTGCGCTTTTCAGCCCGCAGGGACATCGACACCACGTCAGAGCCAGCACCCGCCTCGGACATCGCCAGCGCGCCGACATGTTCGCCGGAAACCAGGCGCGGCAGGTATTTTGCCTTCTGCTCGGCATTGCCGTTCAGCTTGATCTGATTGACGCAGAGGTTTGAGTGCGCGCCGTAAGACAGCGACACCGAGGCCGAGGCCCGCGCGATTTCCTCTACCGCGACAGTATGCGCGAGATAGGACATGCCAGCGCCGCCGAACTCCTCGTCGACGGTAATCCCCAGCAGACCCAGCTCTCCCATCTCCTTCCAGAGATCGGCGGGGAACTCATTGGTCTGGTCGATCTCCTGCGCCATCGGCTTGACGCGTTCCTGCGCCCAGCGATGCACCATGTCGCGCAGCGCGTTTACGTCCTCACCAAGGTCGAATGTCATGCTTGCGTTGAACATCTGCGCGTCTCCTCCCGAGTCACGATATTTAATGAACACTTGTTCAATAAATGACACAGCGCCGCGGATCGGTCAACGCTGATGTTTCAGCGCAGCTCAAGGCACCAAAACAGCCAACGCCCGCCTTGAAGCCGAGACTGCGCCTCATTTGGGACATATTGACTGCCGATAATTAACCATGAATTGACCACGAGAGCGGGCAGAGCCGATGCCACTTCACAATCTGATCCTGAATGGGACGTTTGACGCCGGTGCGGCGCATTGGACGGGCAACGATATCGAAGCCTCGTACAATCAGTCGTCCTATATCGCAGGCGGATCAAACAATCGCGTGGCGGAGATTGATGGCCATCGCGGCCAGACGACTGTGATGCAGCAGAGCTTTAGCGTCGACAATCCGATCACCACTCAGCTGACCTTTGATGTGGCGCTACGCACGGCCTCCAATGCCAATGCAGGCATAGAGGGGTTTGAAGTCGAGATCCTTGATGATGCGGGCAATGTCGTCTCTTCGATGTCGGTCCTGCCCACCGCGAACAGCTTCAACCAGGTCTCGCTGGATATCACGTTTCCTGCGGCAGGCGACTATACGCTGCGCTTTACCGAACTGGGGCCAGATGACAGCCTTGGCGCCATAGTCGACAACATCGAGATGATGGTGTGTTTCTGCGCAGGGACCCTGATTGCAACCGACCACGGCCAACGCCCCGTTGAGGATCTGCGTCCCGGTGACCGGATCGTCACTGCGCGCGGCCTGCGGTCCTTGCGCTGGGTGGGGCGGCGTCCACTGTCACGGCAGCACGTTGCGCAGAACCCGAAATTGCGCCCGGTGCGCATCGGACGCGGCGCGCTGGGAGACGGGGTGCCGCATCAGCCGCTTTATGTCTCACGTCAGCATCGCATGCTGGTGCGCTCGCGGATTGCGCAGCGGATGTTTGGCGAGGCAGAGGTGTTTGTGGCCGCGGCCCGGCTGCTGGACCATCCGGATGTCAGCCTGTGTGATGGCGCCGGGCCAGTGACCTATTTCCACATGCTGTTTGACGCGCATGAGGTGGTCTATGCCAATGGCGCACCAAGCGAGAGCTTTCTGGTCACGGAGCGGTCGCTTTCTGCAGTCACCCCGGAAGCACGGGCAGAGATCAGCTATCTGTTTCCGGACCTGGCGGCGATGGGCCGCGTTCTGACGCCCCCTGCCCGGCCCATTCCGCGCACCGCGCGTCAGAAACGGCTGATTGAGCGGGCGCTGAAAAACCAACATGCGCTGCTGGAGCCTCCGTCGGTCACGCAAATCGCAGTCTAGCGTGACCTCAGATCAGCTGTCTGCCCCTTGCGCCTGCCAGATCGCGCTGACCTCGGCGCGAATGATGCGGGCGATCAATGCGCAGTCCTCAAGGCTGAAAGTCAGCGGCACCCGCATATCAATAATGCCCGCAAGGATGCGGTCACTGTCCGGCAAGCTTTGCGCGGGGGCATAGCGCCAGCTGTCATACCGCGAGGTGAAGGCGACGGGTTCCGGCACGCCGAACCACTTCAACTCAACCCCACGCGCGCCGCAGCGCGTCAACACCTCTTGCACCGCCTCAGGGGCCCAATCAAGCAGCAGAAACTGGATCGAGGAGCCCACATAGGTCTCCTGCTCGGGCCGCTCGACCACCGTGAGGCCCGGGGTGTCGCGCAGCCCTGCCTCAAGCATGCGGTACCGTTCGTTCCAACGTGTGACCTGCGCATCGAGGTCCCGCAGCTGCGGGCGCAAAATCGCCGCGCGCAGATTGTCCATCCGGCCGGAGATGTTGGGGGTGTCGTATTTCACACGTTCGAACGCCTCTGGCCCCGGTGCAGCCAGATGCCGGGAATAGAGCATATAAGACCCCGACAGCATGATGGCGCGGGCTGCGACCTCCTCGTCGTCGGTGATCAGCAGGCCGCCTTCGCCAGAATTCACGTGCTTGTAGGTCTGGCAGGAATAGCAACCGATCGCGCCGTGGCGACCCGAGGGCACCCCGTTCCAGGCCGCCCCCATGGTATGGGCGCAATCCTCGATCACGATGATGCCGGCGGCGTCGCAGATCTCCATCAGCCTGTCCATGTCGCACAGATGCCCGCGCATATGGCTGAGCATCAGCACCCGCGCCTGCCCCGCCTTGGCCGCCAGATCCGCAAGGTCGATGGTCAGATCCTCGGTCACGCCTACGTAAACCGGCTCCGCCCCGACAGAGGCGATCGCCCCCGGCACAGGCGCCAGAGTGAAGGCATTGGTCAGCACCTTGTCGCCATGTGCGACACCGACAGCCCGCAACGCGGTGGCCAGCGCGTAGCCCCCCGAGGCCACGGCAAGGCAGTATTTCGCCCCCACCTGTGCGGCAAACTCCTGCTCCAGCAGTGCGACCTCTCCGGCTTCTGCACCTGCGAGGTTGTAGCGGTGGATCCGCCCGTGACGCATGACCTCCACGGCGGCCGTGATGGCCTCCTCCGGGAGGGGCTCTTGCTGGGTGAAATTGCCGGTAAAATGCTCTGTCATGGCAAAGTCATGAGCCGCCGCCCCACCAAGGTCAAGAGCTGCAGACGGATCGTTTTGCCGCAGCGCGGAGCGTCGAGCGGACGAATCCGCGCAGTAGTGTCGCCCATAGCCCCGCCCGGTGCGCGCTGCCGACAGGCTTATGCGATAAAGCATCACGGGACTTCACATGTGACATCGGGTCAGGAGCTGCTGCTTCACGACAGCCCCGCACCGGCAGGTGGCAGTGGCGCGTCTTGCGGCTCTGTCTTGTAGGTGGCGCACCCATCGCCACCGTAGGCTCGACAAGCCTGACAATTTGGTGGTTTCCTCGCCATCATACAGTCTTTAGGAACTGTGTTAGCCTATGGTCATTGCGTTGAAAGAGGACATCACGACATGCATTTCATTCTCAGATCAGCCGTGCTTGTCCTGGCGCTCGGCGCTGGTGCGGGCGCCTTTGCACAGGACACCTCCGGCATGGTGGCAGAGCCGCAAACCATCACCGGGAAGTTCCTGACAGCAACCGAGGTTAAGCCGGTCCTGTCCGCCACTCAGGGAAACTGGGTCTCCGTGCGTGAATTCAACGGCCAGGATCTGGTCTATGTGACGCATCTCTGGGCGTGGCGTTGCGGGCTGGCGCAGATGGAAGTGGCACTCAATGACGCCGCTTACGAAATCTGGCAGATGCCGGATTGCTATACCGAGGGCGGCTCTCCGGGCGCGATCAAGAGCGGCGATGGCGAGCCCTATCGCGCATTTGAGCTCGGTTCCGTAGAGCGGATCAAAGTGAGGCTGGTCTATGACGACCTCAGCACCGACGAGGCAGAATTTCAGCGCGCGGACATCATAATGCGATAACCCGCAGATGTCGGCGCCGTCAGCGCGCCGGGTTGATACCGATCAATCCGGCGACAATCTCTGGCAGGTCAGCATAGTCGTGCAGCAATGCCTCAGGGTTCAGCGCCGCCATATCGGGGCCTGCAGGTCCAAAGGTGACGAGCACCGAGGGCACGCCTGCATTGGCCGAGGTATTGCGATCCGTATCGCTGTCGCCAATCAGCACGCAATGCTCCGGCGCACCACCCGACCGTCGGGCGGCCTCAAACAGGGGGGCCGGGTCGGGTTTGCGCACGGACAAGGTGTCAGCACCGACCAAGGCGGCAAACGCATCCCGCACGCCCAGCCGCTGCATCAACAGCTCGGCCAGACCTTCAGGTTTGTTGGTGCAAATGCCGACGCCGTAGCCTGCGGTCTTCAAGGCCTCGACGGCGTCCATCGCGCCGGGATACATCACCGTATGCGTGTCGATCCCCTCACGATAGGCCTCCAGAAGAACCGGGTAGTATTCCTCAACCGTTGCCTCCTTGAACTGCCCCGCGCGGGTCAGCCCCTCGGTCAGCATCCGCTTGCCACCCCGCAGGGCGATCTTGGCGTCATCCGGGTGAGAAAGCATATCCCCCAGACCCATCACGCGAAAGCAGTGATTAGCCGCGGCCAACAGGTCGATGGAAGTGTCGGCCAGCGTGCCGTCGAGGTCAAAGATCACTGTGCGCATGGAATTCCCCCGTTCGGCGCGATTTCGCCGCCGCATATTGCAAGTCGCAACTGAAGTTTATGGTCACGCACCTTGCGCATCCTCTCTTAGCGGATAGAACGGGGACACCTAAAACTCAAAGGGAAATCGCTGTATGAGCACCGCCCTCATCATTCTTGCCGCGGGCAAAGGCACCAGGATGAACTCCGACCTGCCGAAGGTCCTGCACCCGATCGCCCACGCCTCCATGCTGGAACATGCGATGGCCGCCGGGCGCGTGCTTGACCCGGAGCGCAAAGTGGTGGTGGCAGGTCACGAGGCCGAGCTGGTCCGTGCCGCCGTGGCAGAGATTGACGAGACGGCGCAGGTGGTCTTGCAGGAAGAACAGCTTGGCACCGGGCATGCGGTCCAGCAGGCGCGCGAGGCGCTGCAGGGCTTCGTGGGCGACGTGGTCGTGCTTTATGGCGATACCCCGTTTGTGTCACAGGACACGCTCGAACGCATGGTCTCGGCCCGCAGCCGAGCCGACCTGGTGATCCTTGGCTTTGAGGCGGCAGACCCCGCCCGGTATGGTCGCCTGGTGATGGACGGTGACAGCCTTGAAAAGATTGTCGAATACAAGGACGCGACTGACGCTGAACGCGCGATCACCTTCTGTAATTCTGGCCTGATGGCCTGTGACGCCGACGTGATGTTCCGACTACTGGACAAGGTCGGCAACGACAATGCCTCCGGCGAATATTATCTGACCGACCTGGTGGAGCTTGCCCGCGACGAGGGGCTGGCTGTCACTGCAGTCTCCTGCCCCGAGGACGAAACGCTGGGGGTCAATTCACGCAACGATCTGGCAACGGCAGATGCCGTATTTCAGTCGCGCGCACGGGCGGAGCTGTTGGACCTCGGCGTCACACTGATGGCGCCAGAGACGGTGTACCTCGCCTTCGACACCATCGTCGGCCGCGACACGGTGATCGAGCCCAACGTGGTCTTCGGCCCCGGTGTCACCGTCGAGAGCGGCGCCCTGATCCGGGCATTTTCGCACCTCGAGGGCTGTCATGTGTCGCGCGGCGCCAAGGTCGGTCCCTATGCCCGCCTGCGCCCCGGAGCTGAGCTTGCCGAGGACACGCATATCGGTAATTTCGTCGAAATCAAGAATGCAGAAATCGCCGCAGGCGCCAAGGTCAACCACCTGAGCTATATCGGCGACGCCTCGGTTGGCGAGGCAACCAACATCGGCGCGGGCACCATCACCTGCAACTACGACGGCGTCATGAAGCACCGCACAGAGATCGGCGCGCGCGCCTTTATCGGCTCCAACACCTGCCTCGTGGCCCCGGTCAAGGTGGGCAACGACGCGATGACAGCAACCGGCACGGTGATCACCAAGAATGTCGAGGACGGCGATTTTGCGATCGCGCGTGCCGTACAAACAAACAAACCGGGCCGCGCCCGCAAGCTGATGGACATGCTGCGCGCAAAGAAGGCCGCGAAGGTTAAAGGATAACGCGTATGTGTGGTATTGTCGGAGTCCTGGGCACACATCAAGTCTCGCCCATTTTGGTCGAAGCGCTGAAGCGGCTGGAGTATCGCGGATATGACAGCGCCGGCATCGCCACGTTGCATAACGGTCACTTGGATCGGCGCCGCGCAGTGGGCAAGCTCGTCAACTTGTCGGACACGCTTGTGCACGAGCCCCTGCCCGGCAAATCCGGCATCGGTCACACGCGGTGGGCCACGCATGGCGCCCCCACGGTCACCAACGCCCACCCGCATCGCGCAGGCCAGGTCGCCGTGGTTCACAACGGAATCATCGAGAACTTCAAGGAGCTGCGCGCCGAGCTGGCGAGCCACGGCATTACCTTTGTCACCGAGACCGATACCGAAACCGTGGCCTTGCTGTGTGAATTCAACATGCGCGAGGGATCTTCTCCTGTCGAGGCCGCACGCAAGACGGTCGCCCGGCTCGATGGCGCCTTCGCGCTCGCGTTCCTGTTTGACGGCGAAGAGGACCTGCTTGTCGCTGCGCGCAAAGGGTCGCCCCTGGCAATCGGGCACGGCGACGGCGAAATGTACGTCGGCTCAGATGCCATTGCCCTGGCCCCGATGACCGATCAGATCACCTATCTGGAAGAAGGCGACTTTGCCGTTCTGACACGCCAAAGCCTTGAAATCACCGATGCAAAAGGCAACCTCACCAACCGCGAGATGCGCCAGATCAAGCTGGAAAACACCCGCGTCGACAAGGATGGCCACAAGCATTTCATGGCCAAGGAAATCGCCGAGCAGCCCGTCGCGGTGGACACCGCCCTGAAGGCCTATCTGGATGAGAACGACGCGATCACCCTGCCCGACGGGCTGGACTTCACGCAGATCGAACGCCTCTCGCTGGTCGCCTGTGGTACGGCATACTATGCCTGCATGGTTGCAAAATACTGGTTCGAAACCATCGCGCGCCTGCCGGTCGAGGTGGATGTCGCATCAGAGTTCCGCTACCGCGAGCCGCCCGTCAGCCCGGGCACATTGGCGCTGTTTGTCAGCCAGTCTGGCGAGACAGCCGACACGCTGGCAGCCCTGCGCTACATGCGCGATAAGGCCGATGTGATCGCCGGACTGGTGAATGTTCCCGAAAGCTCCATCGCCCGCGAGAGTGATGTGGTTCTGCCGATCCACGCAGGCCCGGAAATCTCCGTGGCATCCACCAAGGCGTTTACCTGCCAGCTTACCGTCTTGCTGCTGCTGGCGATCAAGGCCGCCAAGGCGAAGGGGCTTCCGCTGCCCGAAGGCATGCCCGACGACCTGCACGCCCTGCCCGGCCTGATCCACCAGTCGCTCGCCTCCGAAGCGCAGATTGCTGCCGCATGCCGCGATTTGGCCAATGCACGCGACATAATCTTCCTGGGCCGCGGCGCACTCTATCCGCTGGCTCTGGAAGGCGCACTGAAACTCAAGGAACTCAGCTACATTCATGCCGAGGGCTATGCCTCGGGCGAGCTGAAGCACGGCCCGATCGCGCTGATCGACGAAAGCGTGCCGGTCATCGTCATGGCTCCGAAGGATGCCCTGTTTGAAAAGACAATCTCCAACATGCAGGAGGTCATGGCCCGTGGCGGACGTGTCGTGCTGATCACCGATGCAGACGGCGCGCGCGAAGCGGCTGATGGCACGGCGGACGTGATCACGCTCCCCAAGGTTCCTGATACGCTGGCCCCGATCCTTTATGCGATTCCGGCTCAGCAAATCGCCTATTTCACCGCCATCGCTAAGGGCACCGACGTGGACCAGCCACGCAACCTCGCCAAATCCGTGACAGTCGAATGACGCCGGAGGCCGCGCTTGCCGCGCTGCGGGCCGAAATCGAACCGGGGCGCGCCGCGCAGATGGTTGCCTACCACAAACAGAGCCGCGAGGTGCTGGGCGTCGGCAATGAGATCCTGAACACCCTGTCGCGGGAATGGCGACAGGGGATGGCCCTCGACGAGCGGGTCGACCTTGCCTCCGCCCTTTGGGCGAGCGATATTTTCGAGGCACGCATCACCGCGGCCAAGCTGCTGACACAGGCCCGCATCGCCGCCGATGGGCCCGTCTGGGCGCTGCTGCAAAGCTGGGTGCCGGAGTTCGACAGTTGGGCGATCGCGGATCAGGCCGCGTCGGCGATCTCGAAACGCCTGCAAGCCGACCCGGCGCGCCTGGACGTTGTCGAAGGCTGGACATCATCCGAACACATGTGGACACGGCGTGCGGCGCTGGTCTGCACCTTGCCATGGGCCAAGCTTGCAAACCCGAAGCCTGCCGAGCTGGTGGCGCGCGAACGTGTCCTGGCATGGGCGGCAGGATATGTGCCGGACCGCAACTGGTTCATCCAGAAATCTATCGGCTGGTGGCTGAGGGATCTGTCAAAGCACGATGCGGCCCGCACGCGCACCTTTCTCGACGCCCATGGCGACGACATGAAAGCCTTTGCCCGCAAGGAAGCGGCAAAATACCTGACATGAGGGTCTGATCTGAGGTATCGGTCCCGCCTCAGGCCGGTCCGACGCGCACTTCCACCAGTTCGGTCAGTGGCAGGCCCAATGCACGCATGCCATCGATGGACAATCTGCTGCCCTGCCCCGCGCTACCCGAGATCGGCTCCAGCGTTACCACGACCGACTTGCCGTTTGGAGCCGTCACCCGTGCATTGCGACGCGCTGAGACCAGCGGTGTTTCCATCCACAAACCGTCACGGCCGGGATCTCCCAAACCTGCGATGGTGGTCTTCTGGCCGACAAACGACTGCGCCGAAGCAACCACAGGCGCCGGTACGTTGCTTTGGGCCGATGCAGCCGGCGCGGCAGGCTGGCTGACCGCAGCCACCTGCGTTTGCGGCGCGACCTGCTGAGCAGGCGCAACACTCTGAGCGTCTTGACGCGCGGCGGGCGACGACCAGGATTTCCCGCTCGACGATGCCAGCGCTTCGGTCTCAACCGCTGGCGGCGCATCTGGCGAAACCGGGGTCATCGGCTCCATCTGCACACCGGAGCCAAGCCCTTGCATCACTTGAGAATTCAGGTGCACGCCCCCAAGGGCGTTACACGCGGACACACCGCCGGCGGCCAGAGCGGCCAGGGTAAGATATTTGAGCGCACGTCGAGTCATGGCGCGACCCTAACCGCCCCGTGACAAGGATGCCAGACAGAATGGCACCATTCGAGAGCAGGGCGCTATTGTCCTGAGCGTTTTCCCGCCTTACCTATGTTCGTATGACAGCACCACTTATTGATCCTTTCGCACGCGCGATCACCTACCTTCGGGTCTCGGTCACCGACCGCTGCGATTTCCGCTGCGTCTACTGCATGTCCGAGAACATGACCTTTCTGCCCAAGAAAGAGCTTCTGACGCTGGAAGAGCTGGACCGCATGTGTTCCACCTTCGTCTCACTTGGCGTTGAAAAGCTGCGCATCACCGGCGGCGAGCCGCTGGTGCGCCGGGATATCATGACCTTCTTCCGGTCGATGACACGGCACTTGGACAGCGGCGCGCTGAAGGAGCTGACGCTGACCACCAATGGCTCGCAGCTGGAGAAACACGCGCAAGCGCTGTTTGACGCCGGGGTGCGGCGGGTCAATGTCTCGCTGGACACGCTGGATGAAACGAAATTTGCCGAAGTGACCCGCTGGGGTCGCCTGCCGCAGGTGCTGCGCGGCATCGACGCGGCGCAGGCTGCGGGCCTCCGGGTCAAGATCAACGCGGTCGCCCTCAAAGGGTTCAACGAGGACGAGCTGTTCAGCATGACAGAGTGGTGCGCCGAGCGCGGCATCGACCTCACCTGGATCGAGGTGATGCCGATGGGCGATATCGGCAATGAAAACCGCATCGGCCAATATTGGTCGCTGAAAGATGTGCGCAAGGCCTATGAGGGCGGCTATCAGGTCACCGATCTGGCCGAACGCACCGGTGGCCCGGCCCGCTATGTGCGGCTGGAGGAAACCGGCCAGCAGATCGGCTTCATCACCCCGCTCAGCCATAATTTCTGCGAAAGCTGCAACCGGGTAAGGCTGACCTGTACCGGCGAATTGTACATGTGCCTCGGTCAGGAGGACATGGCCGACCTGCGCGGCCCACTACGCGACCACCCCGACACAGAAGCCCCGCTGGAAGAGGCCATCCGCGCCGCCATCAACCTCAAGCCCAAGGGCCATGACTTCGACTATTCCCGCCAAACCGTGGATGGTCAGATGACCCGCCACATGAGCCATACCGGCGGGTAAGGCACAATCTGATGTCCGACACATCGCAGGTGCAGCCCACTCTGCTTTATCACCTCTACCGTGGCGCCAGTACCCTTCTGGCCCCGTTTGTCTGGTCGAAGGTGGCTGGAAAGCTGCGTCAGCATGGTGTGGCAGAGGCGCGCGTGCGCGAACGGCTTGGCCATGCGACGCTGCCACGCCCCGCTGGCCGACTGGTCTGGTTTCACGCCGCCTCAGTCGGAGAGAGCCTGTCGGTGCTGACCCTGATCCACCGCCTGGGCGAGGCCGCGCCGGATCTGGAGTTTCTGATCACCTCCGGCACGCCGACCTCCGCCGATCTGATCGCCAAACGGCTGCCACCGCGCACCCGCCACCAGTTTCCGCCGCTGGATACCGGCGCAGCTGTTTCGCGGTTTCTGGATCATTGGCGGCCTGACCTCGGCATTTTTGTCGAAAGCGAGCTGTGGCCGCAGATGCTGGTGCAAGCCCGCGCCGCTGATGTGCCACTGGTGTTGCTCAACGCACGTCTGTCGCCGAAGTCTGTCGCCAATTGGACCAAACGCCACGCCACAGCGCAGTTCTTGCTCGATCAGTTCACGCTGATGCTAACGCAGAATGCGAAGACCGCTGTCAACCTGCGGGCCATGGGCGCTGATCCCGCCCGCCTGAAGGAAGGCAGCAATCTCAAGGCGCTCTCCGACCCGTTGCCAGTGGATCAGAACACCTTGGCGCAGGTGAAAGAGGCCATAGGCGCACGGCCCGTCTGGGTTGCCTCCTCCACCCACGAAGGCGAAGAAGAAAGCGTGCTGGCGGCGCATAAGGCATTGCTCGCACAGCATCCCGACCTGCTGCTGCTGCTGGCCCCGCGCCACCCGAACCGCGGCGATCAGCTGGAGGCAATGATTGCCGAGGCTGGCCTGACCTCGATCCGACGCAGCCGCGATGCCCTGCCCCGCACCTCCACGCAGGTCTATCTGGCCGACACATTGGGCGAGGTGGGCATCTGGTACACGCTATGCCCGCTGGTTTTTCTGGGCGGCTCGCTGCGCGACATCGGCGGTCACAACCCGTTTGAGGTGATGCAGGCGGGCGGCGCGGTCCTCACAGGGCCCGGTGCGTATAACTTTGCCGAATCCTTTGCCGAGCTAATCGGGATCGGCGCCGCAAAAGAAGTCACCAGCGCCGAAACGCTGGCGACGGCGGTGCGGACTTGGCTCGACGAACCGCATGCCCTAGACACGGCGCGCGACCGGGCGCGCGGGTTCCTTGCGCGCCAATCGGACCAAATGGATCAAACCGTGACGGCGCTTGTTCAGCTGCTGCCGCCTCGAACAGGAGAACCTGATGACGCAGGTTGATGCAAAGTCGGTCGAGGTCATTGCACCCAATTTCAAGCGCCGCCTGTCGGGTGTGACATCCACCATCGTGCGGCTTGTTCCCCTTCAGGCGCAGGAGATCGCAATTGCCACTGCAGGCAGCGGCCTGCCCGCGGAGCTACCGCATCTGTCGGCAACCCAGCTTCTGACCATGCCGCGCAAGGGGCCGCACGGCGCGCGCGTCTGGCATGCCCGGCGCAACGTCGAGATGCTGGGCGGGCTGCTCCTCAAGAAGCTGCTGGGCAAAAAGCTAAAGCTGCTCTTTACCTCCGCGTCGCAGCGCAAGCACAGTGGCTATACCAAGTGGCTGATTTCCAAGATGGATCAGGTCATTGCCACCTCTGCCAAGGGCGCCGCCTATCTGGAGGTCCCGGCACAGGTCGTCCATCACGGCATCAACATGCGCGACTTTGCCCCCGCCGCTGACAAGGCCGCACTACGGCGCAGCCTCGGCCTGCCGGAAGACGCCATTTTGATCGGCTGTTACGGCCGTATTCGGGCGCAGAAGGGCACGGATGTCTTTGTCGATGCGATGCTCGAAATCCTGAAGAGCCATCCCAAAGCTGTCGGTGTGGTCATGGGACGCGCCACCGAGAAACACGCCGATTTTGAGCGCGAGTTGCGCGCGCGCGTGGCGGCTGCCGGGATGCAGGACCGGCTTCTATTCCCGCCGGAAGTGCCCGTCTGGGAGGTTGCACGATGGTATCAGGCACTTGACCTCTATGTCGCTCCGCAACGCTGGGAAGGGTTCGGCCTTACACCACTGGAGGCTATGTCCTGCGCTGTGCCCGTGGTCGCAACCCGGGTCGGCGCCTTTGAAGAGCTGATCGCACAGGACGAGACCGGCAAGCTGATTGAGGCCGGGGATATCGCGCAGATGGTAGAGGCCATCGACGCGGTTCTGACAACGGATGGACGTCTGGAACAATGGGCAGCCGCATCGCGTCAGCGTGTCGCCGCGCATTTCACGCTGGAACGCGAAGCCGAGACGCTCATTTCCATCTATCGCGCGTTGCTACAGCAATAGCTTTACACAGCTATGACCAGAGCGGAGTGCCTGCCCCACGCAGGACCCGCCGTGATTGTACATGATGCGCGAGATTTCTGCTGATCTCCGCACCGGCGCGGAAAGTGATCATTCCATGCCCTCGAGCAGGTCATCACCTTTCGCCCAAGGGCGCGTCCTGTGCGGCGCAACGCAGCACGCGGCCCGCCCTTTTGCGATGCGCGCATGCGCCGCCTGACGTCCAATCTCATCTTATAAGCTCTGTTCGGTCACACAGCGGTGTCACGCGACGCCATCGACAGGCCCGGGCCGCAGGCTTTTCATTCCGAGGCTGCGGTCAGAATAGCCAAACCAACTCAGAAATCTCTGTTCTCTAACTTACTGTTTCGGATTGGTTTTCGCCACGAGCCCGCATTCAAAGGGTGCCGGGTCTATAAAATTATCGGAACTTTTGCTCCTGTTGGAGGTTACCATCTCAGACGGCGCGTCAGGCGCCAACACAGACGTAACAGCTGTCATGCGCGTCATGATGCAGGAGGTTTAAATGTTCAATAAGGTTTCTCTCACCGTAATCACCCTTGGCTCCGCAATCGCACTTTCCGCCCCGGCCTTTGCTCAATCCGCAAACCCAATGGTCGACAAGGACCTGCGCATGCTGCGCGTTGACGCGAGCGTCTGCACCAGCGCGAAGGAAGCCATGGTGGACTGGGCCGCGAAAATCGACGGCCACGGGTCCTATGCGGTGCCGGTCTACCCTGCAAGCGCAACAATCGACTGTGCCGAACCCGCAGCCGTGCTGCCAACTGGTCAATCCTGGGGGTTTAGTGACCAGAAAGCCGCCGATGTTGCAGCCCTGAGCCAGTGCGAGGAAAGCCTGCCCGACGGCTTTGAACGCTGTGCCATTATTGGCCAGAGCTTTACCAAGTAACCTGCCCCGTCATGGAGCAGACGTGCTTTGTCTGCGCAAGGCAGGAGTATTTTCCATGTGAAAGGGGGCCAGATCGGCCCCCTTTCTTGTGTTTGATCCAATGTGCGTGATCAAGCAGCGGGCATGCGCTGCTCGACGATTTCAGCCCACCAGCTGCAGCCAGCCGGGATCGCCTCGTCGGTGAAGTTGTATTTCGGGTGGTGCACAGCTGCTGTGTCGCCATTGCCCACAAGGATATAGGCACCGGGGCGCTCTTCCAGCATGAAGGCAAAATCTTCGCCGCCCATGACCAGCGGGGCCTCGTCGCACTGACCGGAGATGTCGCGCGCCACTTTGGCGGCAAACTCAGTCTGCTCCTCGTGGTTCACCATCACCGGATAGCCACGATAATAGGTTACATCCGTCTCACCGCCAAAGGTGGCCGCGATGCCAGAGCAGATCTCCTTGATCCGCTTTTCGGCAAGGTCGCGCATCTCGGTCGCCATGGTGCGCACGGTGCCTTTGATCTGCACGCGCTCCGGGATCACGTTGAAGGCCTTGGACGAGGTCTCAAACGCGGTCACGGAGACCACGATCTGATGCACGGGGTCGGCATTCCGCGCCGCGATGGTTTGCAGCGCCAGCACCGCCTGCGCCGCCATCACGGTGGAATCGATGGTCTCATGCGGTTTCGCGGCATGGCCGCCCTTACCGGTGAAGGTAATGTCGAACTGGTCGGTCGCGGCAAAGAAGGCCCCCGGACGAATGGCAAAGCTGCCCACCGGACGGCCCGGCCAGTTGTGCATGCCGTAGACCTCCTGGATGCCCCAGCGGTCCATCATGCCATCGTCACACATTTCCTTGCCACCGCCGCCGCCTTCTTCTGCGGGCTGGAAGATCACCACCACGGTGCCGTCAAAGTTGCGGGTCTCGGAGAGGTATTTCGCCGCACCCAAGAGCATCGCTGTGTGACCATCATGGCCGCAGGCATGCATGGCATTGGCGGTCTTGGAAGCATAGTCCAGACCGGTTTCCTCGTGGATGGGCAGCGCGTCCATGTCGGCACGCAGACCGATGACCTTGCCCGCCGTGTCGGATTTGCCCTTGATGACGCCCACGACGCCCGTGCGGCCAATGCCCGTGACCACCTCGTCGCAGCCGAATTCCTTGAGCTTTTCCTCCACCAGCGCGCTGGTGCGATGGGTTTCAAACAGGATCTCGGGGTTTTCGTGCAGATCACGGCGCCACGTGGTGATCTCTGCCTGCAGTTCGGCAAAACGGTTCTTAACGGGCATGGGTCTTTCTCCTTGTCTATCGAAATATGGCAACCCGCGCACGGGAGGCAGGTCGCCGGGGCCTGAACGTCAGACCCCGAAATAATCAGCTTGCAGGCATCCGGCGTTCGCAAAGCTCTACAAACCAGCTGCAGCCAAGCGGGATGGCGCTGTCGTCGAACTGATAGGCCGGGTGGTGGCACATCGCAGTGTCGCCATTCCCGAGGAAGATATAGGCGCCGGGGCGGGCTTCTAGCATGTAGGCGAAATCCTCGGACGGCATGATGGGCGCGGTTTCGGGGTCAACGCTGTCGGTGACAGCATGTGCAGCCTCGACCGCGTAAGCGACCTCCTCGGCGGTGTTTTCTGTCACCGGGTAGCCGGGCGTCCATGTGACCTTCGCGGTGGCCCCAAAGGCCGACGCGGTATCCTCCGCGACGCGGCGCACGCGCTCTTCGGCCAATGTGCGGTTTTCCGTATCCAACGTGCGCACGGTGCCCTTCAGCTTGGCACGATGGGCGATCACATTGGAGGCTGTGCTGTCGGTCTCAAAGGTGCCAACCGTCAGCACCACACGGTGGATCGGGTTCACGGTGCGCGACACGATGGAGTGCAGCGAGACCACGATCTGCGAGGCCACCAGCGTGGTGTCGATGGCGTCATGCGGCGCGGCGGCATGGCCGCCCTTGCCGGTGACTTCGATCTCGAACTCATCTGAGGAGGCCAAGAGCCCACCAACACGGGTGGCGATATGGCCCACAGGCAGGCCCGGCATATTGTGCAGGCCGTAGACCTCCTGCACGCCCCAGCGGTCCATCACGCCATCGTCGACCATGGCCTTGCCCCCGGCCCCGCCTTCCTCGGCAGGTTGGAACAACAGCACCACGGTGCCGTCGAAATTGCGCGTCTCGGAGAGGTATTTTGCAGCACCAAGCAGGATCGCGGTGTGGCCGTCGTGGCCGCAGGCGTGCATCTTGCCAGGTGTCTTGGAGGCATAGTCCAGCCCGGTTTCCTCATGGATCGGCAACGCGTCCATGTCGGCGCGAAGCGCGATGACCTTGCCAGAGGCGGTGCTCTTGCCCTTGATCACCCCCACCACGCCAGTCTTGCCAATGCCCGGCACCACCTCATCACAGCCAAAACCAGTCAGCCGTTCCTGCACCAATCCTGCGGTGCGATGAACGTCATACATCAACTCGGGATTTTCATGAAAATCATGACGCCACGCGGTGATTTCGGGCAGCAACTCGGCAAAGCGATTCCGGACGGGCATGGTCTCTCTCCTTAACGTGTTAGCGAAATGAGTGCCGCAAGGCGGATCAGAAGGCAAGGCTTGTTGCACAATTGAACCAAAGGGTGCCACGCCTCAAAGCAGGAGGCCGAACCGTGCCCTTCACGGCAGGTCATCCCGGCCCGAACACACCGCACTGTGCGGCGCGAAGGACGGTTTACAACATTCGATTTATTCAGCGTATCAGGCCACAGTGTCAGGCAGCGGCGTCAGGCCGCGAGGCGCTTGACCAGATCGCGCATGAACTGGGTGCCCGCCTCAAACTGCTGCACCGTGATGAACTCATCCGCCTGGTGCGCCTGGGCAATATCACCGGGGCCACAGACAACGGCAGAATAGCCCGCAACCTGATAGTGACCGGCCTCCGTGCCGTAACTCACCACATGGCGCGCGTTGTCGCCGGTGAGTGTGCGGACCAGCGTTTCCGCCGCACCGTCCGTTTCCGGCACAAGTCCCGGCACACTGAAGACCTTCTCGATGCTGATACCCGATTGGGGGCTGACGGCCTGCATCTCCGCCTCGATACGGGCGATTTCCGCCTCATACTGGGATTGCCAATCTTCAAGATTTTCGCCCGGAATAGCCCGGAAATCCATCCAGAAATTGCAATCTCCTGCGGTAATGTTGTGGGCCGTGCCGCCAGACACCTTACCGACATGGACCGTCGTCCAGGGCGGCGTGAACATCGCCGCCACCTCGGTCTGCGGCTTGGCACGGTTCTCGGTGTTGCGGTGATTGGCCCAGTCGATGATGCGCGCAGCTTCCATAACTGCGCTTACGCCCTGATGCATCAGGGAGCTGTGAACCTCAAACCCGCGCACATGGGTTGCCATGGCAAATGCACCTTTGTGACCTGTCACGGCCTTCAGCATCGACGGCTCGCCTACAACAACGGCCTCCGCCTTGGGCAGATGTTTCTGCATTTCCGCAATCAGCGGCGGCGCGCCGGTGCAACCGATTTCCTCGTCAAAGGTATAGGCAAGCTGGATCGGACGCTGCAGGTCCGCATAGTGCCCTTCAACCAGTGCCCAGAGCGCCAGCGCGTCAAAGCCCTTCATGTCGACACAGCCACGGCCAAAATACTTGCCGTCCCGCTCCACCACCACAAAAGGATCAGAGGTCCAGTCCTGCCCCTCAACCGGCACCACATCCGTATGCCCCGACAGCAGCACGCCGCCGTCGATCTTTGGACCGACATGCGCATATAGCCCAGCCTTTTCAGGCTGTTCCGGGTCGATCCAGATGTAGTGTTCAATCCCGTGAGAGCTGAGGTAGTCTGCCGTCCACTCGACGAGCGGCAGATTGGTGTCACTGCTTACAGTTGGAAAGGAGACCAGCCGCGTCATGATCTCCAGCGGGGACAGACGGTCGACCATGCCTCAATACCCGGAATCGGTCATCAGCACGAAATGGCCCGGCTCGATCTCGACATAATCGGAGGGCTCCGGCTGGTAGCTCATGTCATGGATCGGCGACGGGATCGGTTTGAAGTTCAGATCCTGCTCGGTCTTGCGCTTGTTGGGATCGGCGATCGGCACCGCCTTCATCAGCGCCTGGGTATAGGCATGGGCCGGGTTCTCGAACACGCGGGCGCGCGGTCCGATCTCCACCAGACGACCAAGGTACATCACACCGACCTGATGACTGACACGCTCTACCACCGCCATGTCGTGGCTGATGAAGAGGAAGGACAGCTCCAGATCCGCCTGCAGCTCCATCATCAAGTTCAGCACCTGCGCCTGCACCGACACATCCAGCGCCGAGACCGCCTCGTCCGCGACGATCAGCTTGGGATTGAGCGCCAGCGCGCGGGCAATGGCGATCCGCTGGCGCTGACCGCCGGACATCTCGTGCGGGAAGCGGCGCATGAAGCTGCGCGGCAGATGCACCCGGTCAAAAAGCGCGGCCACCCGGTCCTGGATCTCCGACCCCGACGCGATCTTGTAGTTCTTCATCGGCTCGGCGACCTGATCCATCAGCTGCATCTGCGGATTGAGCGAGGCAAAGGGATCCTGAAAGATCATCTGCATATCAAGGCGCGCCTTGTGCAGATCATGCTGGTTGAGCCCGATGACATCACGGCCCTCGAACTCGACCTTGCCGGAGTTCGGCTCCACCAACCGCAGGATCGAGCGACCGCAGGTGGATTTGCCGCAGCCGGATTCGCCCACCAGGCTCAGGGTCTGTCCCTTGAACACCTTGAAGGACACATCCTCGACCGCATGCACCTGCGCCACCGTGCGCCGCAGCAGCCCGCCCTTGACCGGGAAGCGCGTGACCAGGTTTTCGACGTTCAGCAACACCTCATCGGTGCCCTTGATCGGCGCGATCTCGCGCTGTTCAACGCCCATCAGCTTCATCGGCTCGGGATAGTCCTTGCCACGCATCTCGCCCAGCTTCGGCACCGCAGCCAGCAGCGCCTTGGTGTAGTCTTCCTTGGGCGATTCAAAGATCTCGTGGACGGTGCCCTCCTCGACCTTATTGCCGCGGAACATGACAACAACGCGGTCGGCCATCTGCGCCACCACCGCCATATCGTGGGTGATGAACATCACCGCAGTGCCGGTCTCACGCTTCAAACGGTCCATCAGGGCGAGGATTTCGGCCTGAATGGTCACGTCGAGCGCCGTTGTCGGCTCATCCGCGATCAGCAAGCGCGGCTCGCATGCCATTGCCATGGCGATCACCACACGCTGGCGCATCCCGCCAGAGAGTTCATGCGGGTATTGTTTCATGCGCCGTTCGGCTTCGGGGATGCGCACCTCGCGCAGAATCTCGATGGCGCGGGCCTCTGCCTCTTTTTTGCTCATCCCCTTGTGGATTCGCAGGCCTTCGGTCAGCTGGCGGCCCACCGTGAACACCGGATTGAGCGCCGTCATCGGTTCCTGAAAAATCATTCCGATCTGATTGCCGCGAATCTGGCGCATCAGATTACCCTCGGCCTTGGCCAGATCGACAGGCGTGTCATCGCCCGGATCAAACAGCAATTCGCCCGCCGCGATGGTGCCGCCACCATACTCCACCAGACGCATCAAAGAGAGCGACGAGACAGATTTACCCGATCCGGACTCGCCCACGATGCACAAAGTTTCACCAGAGGCGATGTCAAACGAAACATTCTCAACACCGACAACCGGCCCGTCCTTTGTTTCAAATTCAACCCGCAGGCCTTTGATCTGTGCAATGGGGTGGTCGAGCATCCGTTCATCCTGTCTATTTTGACGGCACCTTGGCGGTGCCTGTTTGGCGGCGATCTAAGCCTATGCGGCGCGGACCGTCAAACCCCGGATCGTTTTCCTGACGGCCAGGTCTTGCATTTTATCAAAACTCTGTGTTCGATATCGACAGTGAACGCCAAAGGCGACAGGGGGTTAAGAAAACAGGTCCGACACAACGGACCCGCTCATCCGCAGCACCAGCTTGCGGATCTTCGTGACATCCTAACGTCCTAGGTGGACGCAATTTTCTGGCCGCGCTTGCGGTCACGGGTTGTGCCATTCAAACAGGCGCTGCCTTTACAACAAAAACACTATGTCGGTTCCGACAAGGAGAGTGTAATGACATTGAAAACCCTATTGCTGGGTGCTGTGGCCTCTGCCGCATTTGCGCCCGCTGCCTTTGCCGAGCGTGGCTCGGACGGTCAGGTCAACATCATCTATTGGCAAGCCCCGTCCATCATGACCCCGTTCCTGTCCGGCGGCACCAAGGACGTGGAAGCCGCATCGCTCGTGATCGAGCCGCTGGCGCGGTTCAACGCCTCCGGCGAGATGGTTCCGTGGCTGGTCGAGGAAATTCCGACAGTCGACAACGGTGGCGTCAGCGAAGACCTGACCCAGATCACCTGGAAGCTGAAGCCCGGCATCAAGTGGTCCGACGGCACCGATCTGACAGCTGCCGACGTTAAATTCACCTACGAGTATTGCACCCACCCCGAGGGCGGCTGCGCGCAGGTCACCAAATTCGAAGGCGTGACCGGTGTTGAAACCCCGGACGATCACACGGTTGTGGTGTCCTTTGAAAAAGCGACCCCCTACCCCTACGGTCCTTTCGTAGGCGGTGAGAGCCCGATCATTCAGGCCGCACAGTTCGGCGAATGCCTCGGTGCCAAAGCGCCCGAGTGTACCGAAGCGAACTTCAACCCGATCGGCACCGGCCCGTTTGTTGTGGATGAGTTCAAGCCCAACGACGTGATCACCCTGTCGGCAAACCCGAACTACCGCGACCCGGCGAAACCTGCCTTCGCAAAAGTTCTGCTGAAAGGTGGCGGCGACGCGACTGCGGCAGGCCGTGCGGTGATGGAAACCGGCGAGTTTGACTACGCATGGAACCTGCAGCTGGCACCCGATGTCATCGCGCAGATGGAAGCCGGCGGCAAAGGCAAGGCCGTTGCAGGCTTTGGTCCGCTGCTTGAGCGTATCATGCTCAACAACACCAACCCATCGCCCGAGCTCGGCCCGGAAGAGCGTTCTGTGATCCGCCCGCACCCGTTCCTGTCTGACCCGGCCGTCTACAAGGCGCTGTCCATGGCGATCGACCGCGAACTGCTGGTCGAGATCGGCTACGGCAAAGCCGGCCGCGTGTCCTGTTCCTGGGTTCCGGCACCGGAAGCCTATGGCATCACCCCCGAAGGCTGTGACGTCCAGGACATCGAGGGTGCAAATGCCCTGCTCGATCAGGCTGGTATCGTCGACACCGACGGTGACGGCATCCGTGAAAAGGACGGTGTCCCGCTGGAGATCCTCTACCAGACCTCCACCAACGCCGTACGTCAGGACTTCCAGGCGCTGATCAAGCAGTGGTGGAACCAGATCGGTGTTGAAACCGAGCTGCGCAACGTCAACGGCTCTGTCTTCTTCGGTGGCGACCCGGGCTCCCCGGACACCTTCCAGAAGTTCTATGCTGACGTTGAAATGTACGCCAACACCTTCAACGGCACCGACCCGCAGTCCTACTTCGGCAACGGTCTGTGCGACAAGGCACCGACACCGGCATCCCAGTGGCAGGGTGAGAACATCTCCCGCTTCTGCGATGAAGAGTTCGATGCGCTGCATGCAGAGCTGAGCCAGACCGCAGATGCCGCAAAACGCATCGAAATCGGTCAGAAGCTCAACACCATCGTGTTTGAAAAAGGCGGTATGATCCCGCTTGTTCACCGTGGCCGTCTGTCCGGTGTGTCCAACACACTGGGTGGTGTCGACCTGAACGTGTGGGACAGCGAGCTGTGGAACGCAGCTGACTGGTACCGCACCGAATAAACGTTCGTCCGCGATCAACAGGGGCCCCGGTTTTCATGCCGGGGCCCGCTGGTATTCGCGTTCCCGTTCTCCTGAGACGCCCGGCATTGTCGTCACGCCGGACATGACTTAAGAGGCCCGGCATCACGCGATCCCCACCCCGCAAGGGCAAGGCAAACGCGGACCTGTCGACAACCCATTTGCAAAGGCGCCTGGCTGATGCTGACTTTTACCATCCGACGGCTGATCATAGCAGTACCAACCCTGCTGTTCATCAGTCTCGTGATCTTCCTGCTGCTGGAGCTCGCCCCCGGCGACCCCATGGCGCAGGTTCCCCTGACCGTCCCCCCCGAAGTGAAAGAGAAGATGCGCCTGGCCCTCGGCCTTGGCGAGCCCGTCCATATCCGGTTCTGGAAATGGATCGTGCAGTTCTTCTGGATCGAACCCCAGGTTCTGATCGACCATATCTTCGGCACTTCCTTTTCCGCCGGCGATCTGCGCGTGATCTCCTGGCAGACCCGTTCCCCGGTGATGGACATCGTGGTGCAGCGCCTGCCGCAGACCCTGATGGTCGTTGGCACCGCCTATATCGTCGCGATCCTGATCGCGCTGCCGATCGGCATCTATTCGGCCTATCGCCAGTACAGCTGGTTCGACCAGCTCGGCACCTTCGTGTCGATGGTCGGCTTCTCCGTGCCGCCGTTCTTTTCCGGCGTGCTGGTGATCGTGATCTTCTCGGTCCAGCTGGGCTGGTTCCCGTCGATCTATGACACCACGCTGGAGGTCACCAGCTGGGAGACCTTCGTGAAGCAGCTGCAGCAGATGGTAATGCCGGTGATGGTGCTGGCGCTGCAGATCACCGCACAGCTCAGCCGCTTCATGCGCGCCTCGATGCTCGACAACCTCAACCAGGACTATGTGCGCACCGCGCGGGCCAAGGGTCTGGGCGAATATGTCGTGGTCATGGTGCATGTTCTGCGCAATTCGATGATCCCTGTGGTCACCGTGATCGCGCTGGGGGTCCCGTCGATCTTTGGCGGCGCCATCATCACCGAACAGGTGTTCAAGGTGAACGGCATCGGCCAGCTCCTGATCGGCGCCATTCAGGCCAACGACCTGCCCATGGTGCAAACCCTGACCTTCATCTTTGCCGTGCTCATCGTGCTGTTCAACCTGATCGCCGATGTGCTCTATGGCATTCTCGACCCGAGGATCCGCTATGACTGACGCTGCAAAAGACCAGAGCCTGCAGCATTCCAGCGTGCAGGACGAGCTGTCCAAACCACCACGTAGCCAATGGCGCGACATCTGGGACCAGTTCAAATCCCACCGTGGCGCACTGTTTGGCGGCTGCCTGTTCCTCGGCATCGTGCTTGGCGTCGTTGTCGGCCCGTTCGTCTACTGGAACGATGCCAAATTCGTGCCCACGGGCCGGGATTTCATCACCCTGCGCGACATGCGCCCGATCTATCACGTGCTGTGGGATCCCTCGGCCAAGATGGACTGGGCCTATCCTTTGGGCACGGACAACCTTGGTCGTGACACGCTGGCGCGGCTGATGTTCGGGGGTCGGGTATCCCTTGCGGTCGGTATGGCCGCGATGATCTTGGCACTGATCCTCGGCAGCTTCATCGGTGTGATTGCGGGCTACTTCAAAAAGCTCGACGGTCTCCTGATGCGGTTGACCGACCTGTTCCTGGCCCTGCCCCTCCTGCCGATGATCCTGGTGGCGGCGGTGCTGTTCCGCGAGTCGCTGTCGCAGTCCATCGGGCCAGAAGGCGGCATCTTCGTGCTTATCGTCTGCCTGATCGGAATCACCTCCTGGATGCCGACCGCGCGGATCGTGCGTGGTGATGTGCTGGCGATCAAGGAACGCGAGTTCGTGCTCGCGGCACGCTCCATCGGCACCAAGCCAAGCAACATCATCTCGCGCCACATCCTGCCCAACGTGCTGTCGCCCATCATGGTGTCGGCCACCCTCGGGATTGCCACCGCGATCATCACCGAGTCGGCGCTGTCGTTCCTCGGCTTTGGCTTCCCGCCGGACTTCCCGACCTGGGGCCGCCTGCTGAATGACGCCGTGGACCGGATGACCCTGTTCCCGGAGCGCGTGCTCTGGCCCGGTATCCTGATCTCACTGACGGTGCTGTCGGTGAACTACCTCGGCGACGGCCTGCGCGATGCGCTGGATCCACGCATCCGGGGCCGCTGAGGCAGCAACTCAAGTAGAAAAGGCCGCCCGATGAGGCGGCCTTTTTGATTTAAGAGGGCAGCGCCCGAGCCTGGGTGGATGCAAAGCGCCCTCACGGGGGGAGGGTCGGGCGCTGTCCGGCCTCTCGGCCGAACAAGGCTGTTCTATTGGTTCTCCACGCCCCCGCCGATCAATGCAGGCTCTTGCGAATGCGCCGCACCGCCAGGAACACCGCCCCGATCACCACAGGCGTAATGATCGCCGTCAGCATCCCCTTGCTGAGGTCCAGCGCCTTGCCCAGCGGATAGAGCGCATAGGCGGCCAGCGACACCGCGTAATAGCTGATCGCCACCACCGAGAGCCCCTCGACCGTGTGTTGCAGCCGCAGCTGCAGGTCCGCCCGCCGGTCCATGCTCTCCAACAATTCCTGGTTCTGTGCCGAGCGTTCCACATCCACCCGTGTCCGCAGCAGCTCCCCTGCGCGCCGCGCCCTGTCCGCCAGCACCGCCAGCCGTTTCTCGGTGGATTGCACCGTGCGCATCGCAGGTTCGAACCGGCGCAGCATGAACTCCGCCATGGTCTGGAAGCCCTCGAACCGCTCTTCCCGCAACAGGGCGATACGCTGGTTCACCAGCGCCTCATAGGCGCCGGTGGCCCCAAATCGGAACGCCGATTGCGCCGCCATTGCCTCCAGCTCTGCCGAGATCGTCAGGAGCTGTGTCAGCGTCTGCTCCGCCGGCACATGACCGCGGGTCATCTCACCCATCATCTCGGACAGGGAGGCATCCATGGCGCTGATCGTCGGCGTCAGGCCCCGCGCCCGCGAAAACCCGAGCATGGACATGGCGCGATAGGTCTCGATCTCACAAAGCCGCTGCACCACCCGCCCCACCCGCTGCGGGCCGGTGTCCTCGTTGACAAAAAGCGCAAAGCGCACATGCCCGGCCGGGTCGATGCGGAAATCGCCCGCCACCATCGCATTGTCATCCAGAACCGAGGCCATGGCGAGGCTTTCGGGCACAAACCAGCTGCGCACCTTGTCCTTGATCTGCTCCTGCGCCGGTCGCGGCACGATGCGGATCAGCGCCGAGGTCACGCGCTGTCCCGGCGCCTGCGCCAGCCAGTCCGGGGGGAACAGCTCAAAATCCTGCGGATCAAAGACGCGGTCGCTGACCCCATCGCCATGCAGCGTGTAGGAGACAAATTCGGTGTGCTGCTCCCACTTCAAGGTGTGGCGGCCCAGCTGCGCGGTGTGGTGTGTGGCGCCCGGCTGCGGATGCGGCGCGCCATGGCGATCCAGCAGATCCTTCAGGTGCTGCAGGTCCGCCATCCGGTCCCGATGCACTGCCTCCTTGGGCTGTTTCACCGCCAGATAGGCCACGGTGGCGGGCACCCCAATGGTGGGAAACGGTCGCGCGTGCAGCTCGTTGACAAGCTGATAGCGCAGGGGATGATCTTCTATCGCGGCCATGGCACCCTTCCGGCATGAATTGCCAGATCCTAGCCAAAGCGGGCATGTGTTGTAAAGTTTTACTTCCCAATCAATGTGTTAGCGGGATGCAACGGTATACAGACCAGCACGTTTTCGCCGCGAACACATCGTTTACGGCATCGAGATCGTGGATTGCGGCAGCCAGACGGCCATCAAGCGGCCCCGCCTTTCGAAGATCCGCATGAATGCTCTGGCGCGTGTTGTGATGGGTGCGGTCTCTTCTGCGAAGGAACCTGGGGGCGCTGCCCCCGGCCCTGGGCGGGCCTCCCCCGAGATATTTATGGAAAAGATGAAAGCAAAAAGGGCGCTCCAAACGGGGCGCCCTCTGTTCTCTTGTAGCTTGTCGCGATCAGCTGATCAGGTTGAGCAGCGTGCTGAGCGACTGTTTTGCGTCACCGTAGAACATGCGGGTGTTGTCCTTGAAGAACAGCGGGTTCTCGATGCCGGAATATCCGGTGCCCTGGCCGCGTTTGGAGACAAACACCTGTTTCGCCTTCCAGCACTCCAGCACCGGCATGCCGGCGATGGGCGAGTTGGGGTCTTCTTGTGCGGCAGGGTTCACGATGTCGTTGGAACCGATCACGATGGCCACATCCGTCTCCGGGAAGTCGTCGTTGATCTCGTCCATCTCCAGCACGATGTCGTAAGGAACTTTGGCCTCGGCCAAGAGCACGTTCATATGCCCCGGCAGACGGCCCGCCACCGGGTGGATCGCAAAGCGCACGTTTTTGCCCTTGGCGCGCAGACGACGGGTGAGTTCCGCCACATTCTGCTGCGCCTGCGCCACCGCCATGCCGTAGCCGGGGATGATCACGATGCTGTCGGCCTCGTCCAGCGCCGTGGCAACGCCGTCGGCGTCGATGGCCACCTGCTCGCCCTCGACCTCCATTGCAGGGCCCGTGGTGCCGCCAAAGCCGCCCAGGATCACCGACACGAACGACCGGTTCATCGCCTTGCACATGATGTAGCTGAGGATCGCGCCGGACGAGCCCACCAGTGCGCCGACCACGATCAGGAGGTCATTGCCCAAGGAGAAGCCGATCGCCGCCGCCGCCCAGCCGGAGTAGCTGTTCAGCATGGAAACCACCACCGGCATGTCGGCGCCGCCGATGCCCATGATCAGGTGATAGCCGATGAACAGTGCGGCCAGCGTCATCAGGGCCAGCGGCACAAAACCACCGGAGCCGAGATACCAGAACAGGCACAGGAGCGACAGCACCGCTGCGCCGAGGTTCAGCATATGGCCGCCCGGCAGCTTCTCCGCCTTCGACGACACCTTGCCCGACAGCTTGCCATAGGCGATCACCGAGCCGGTGAAGGTCACCGCGCCGATGAACACGCCGAGGAAGACCTCGACCCGCAGGATGTTGATCTCGACGCTGTCCTTCTTGGCCAGCAGCGCGGCAAAGCCTTCCAGCGTCTTGCGCGTGCCTTCGTCCATCGCCAGCACCCGGCCCAGTTCGATATGGGCGTTGAAGCCCACGAGAACAGCGGCCAGACCGACCAGCGCATGCATGCCTGCCACCAGCTCCGGCATCTGGGTCATCTCGACCTTCGAGGCCAGCAAATAGCCGATCACACCGCCGGCACCGATCAGCACCAACGACAGGAACCAAAGGCCGGAGCCCGGCCCGATCAGGGTTGCAAAGACCGCCAGCCCCATGCCGGCAATGCCGTACCAGACCGCGCGCTTGGCGCTTTCCTGTCCCGACAGACCGCCGAGGCTGAGGATAAAGAGAACCGCCGCGACCACATAGGCCGCCGTCGTGAATCCATAGTCCATGATCTCTCCTCCTTCAGGATTTCTGGAACATGGCGAGCATGCGCCGTGTCACGAGGAAGCCGCCGAAGATGTTAATTCCGGCCATAAAGACGCTGAGCGCCGCAAGGAAAATCACCAGCCAGGAGCCAGAGCCGATCTGCATCAGCGCGCCCAGGATGATGATCGAGGAGATCGCATTTGTGACAGCCATCAAAGGCGTGTGCAGGGAGTGCGAGACGTTCCAGATCACCTGGAAGCCGACAAAAACCGCCAGCACAAAGACGATGAAGTGCTGCATGAAGCTCGCAGGCGCCACCAGACCAACGCCGAGGAGCAGGGCTGCGCCCACCGCCAGCAACGTGACCTGGTTCTTGGTCTGCTGTTTGAAGGCGGCGACTTCCTGAGCGCGTTTTTCCTCTGCTGTCAGCTCTTTGGGCGGCTCAGGTTTCTTCTGCGCCGCGATCGCCTGCACCTTTGGCGGCGGCGGCGGGAAGGTGATCTCGCCCGCGTGGGTCACGGTGGAGCCACGGATCACGTCATCCTCCATGTCATGCACCACCTGGCCGTCCTTTTCAGGCGTCAGGTCGGTCATCATGTGGCGGATGTTGGTGGCATAGAGGCTGGAGGACTGGCTCGCCATCCGGCTGGGGAAATCGGTGTAGCCGACGATGGTCACACCATTGTCGGTGATGATCTTCTCATCCCGAACGGTGCCCTCGACATTGCCGCCGCGCTCTGCCGCAAGGTCCACAATGACCGAACCACGCTTCATCGCGGCGACCATATCGGCCAGCCACAGCTTGGGCGCCTCGCGGTTGGGGATCAGCGCGGTGGTGATGACGATATCGACCTCAGGTGCCAGCTCACGGAACTTCGCCAGCTGGGCCTCGCGGAACTCCGGGCTCGACACAGCGGCGTAGCCGCCGGTGGCGGCGCCATCCTGCTGTTCTTCCTCGAAATCGAGGTAGACAAATTCCGCGCCCATGGACTCGACCTGCTCCGCCACTTCGGGGCGCACGTCAAAGGCATAGGTCACAGCGCCGAGGCTGGTGGACGTGCCGATGGCAGCCAGCCCCGCCACGCCCGCGCCCACCACCAGCACCTTGGCCGGGGGCACCTTGCCCGCCGCGGTAATCTGGCCAGTGAAGAAGCGATCAAAGTTGTTGCCTGCCTCGATCACCGCGCGATAGCCGGCGATATTGGCCATCGAACTCAACGCGTCCATCTTCTGCGCGCGGGAGATCCGCGGCACCATTTCCATGGCGATCACCGTGGCGCCCTTGGATTTGGCCAGCTCAAGCCCGTCCTCATTGCCGCCCGGGTTGAAGAAGGAGATCAGCGTTTTTGCCTTGGTCAATCGCTTCAGCTCGGTCTCGTTTGGCTGCCGCACCTTGGCGATGATGTCGGCTGTTTTCCACAGCGCGGCGGCGGTCTTGACCACCTCAACGCCAGCCTCGGAATAGGCTGCATCGGTAAAGCCCGCCGCCTGTCCGGCCCCGGCCTCGATACAGCACTCAAACCCCAGTTTCTGAAGATCCAGAGCCGACGCAGGCGTCATTGCAACGCGTGCCTCGCCCTCAGCTATCTCTTTTGGTGTGCCTATTTTCACCAGTCTTCCCCCTGTCTGCACCGATCACCTCGACCGGTTGCGCACGTTTCGCAAATACCCTACATACACGGCGCAATATTATTGCGCAAGCTTTTCGCTGCGTCGCGGCAAGTCCATGGGATATCAGGCAGTTCCGCGTCTTGCATGGAACCTACCAGTCACTGGACACCGGACGCTCGCGCTCAAAGCAACAGATGTGCGCGAGAATGAAAAGCATCCTCCTCAGAATTCTCGCCCATTGCGACAATTCAACCTCTGTTCGCGCCAATTTCACCCTGCAAACTGCCAGATTGTCCAATCCGGCACAACATTATGACGGGACGGCGTGCTTGCCCTTGCGCAGGCTCGGGATAGGCTCAGTCATCAAGGGAGGAATTCGTCATGAGCATTTCTGGAAAACACGCGCTTGTCACCGGCGGCGGCACCGGGATCGGTCTTGCCATTGCGCGGGCGCTCGCCGCCGAAGGCGCGCAGGTCACCATCACGGGACGGCGCCAACAGGTGCTCGAGGAGGTCGCCACCGCAGGGCTGCACGCAATGACGATGGATGTACGCGACGAAGAGGATGTGCGCACCCGGGTGGCCGCTGCGGTTGCGGCGCGCGGGCCGATTCAGATCTGCGTCGCCAATGCCGGCGTGGCCGAAGGCAAGGCGCTGCACAAAATGAGCCTGCAGTTCTGGCGCGACATGATGGCCACCAATCTGGACGGCGCCTTTCTAACCATTCGCGAATGCATGAAATCGATGCACCAGACGGATTGGGGACGTGTGCTCACCATTTCCTCCATCGCCGGGGTCCGGGGGCTGAAGGGCGCGCCCTGCTACGCCGCCAGCAAACACGGGCTGATCGGTCTGACCCGGTCGCTGAGCGAGGATTACCTTGGCACACCGTTCACCTTCAACGCCCTCTGCCCGGGATATGTGGACACCCCGATCGTGGCGCGCAATACCGCCTCCATCGCCGACCGTGCCGGGATAGACCCCGACGCGGCGCTGCAGATGATGGTGAAGTCGAACCGCCACAACCGACTGATCGCCCCGGAGGAGATCGCCGCCGCCGCCCTATGGCTCTGTGGACCAGGGTCGGAGTCGGTCAGCGGCCAGGCCATCGAAATCGCCGGCGGGCAGATCTAAGTGGCGCCAGCGCATCGGAGATTGGGCCTCACCCCCTGATCCTGAAGATAATCCCGGGCCAGATCCAGAGCGCACCGCCCTGTTTTCATCTTTTCATAAATATCTCGGAGCGCGAGGCAGAGCCTCGCTGCCACCCCCGGCAGCTTCAGGCCGAGAGCTGCAGGGGGGCCGGTCTCACCCCCGCCAACCAGGATCGCGCTGCGGTGCCAAAGGCCTCGAACAGCGGCCTCGACACCGGGTCTTCGCCAGCGCGATACTCCGGGTGCCATTGCACCGCGAGCGTGAACCCCGGCGCGTCCTTGACGTAAATCGCCTCCGGCGTGCCGTCCTGCGCCTGACCGTCGATGACGATACGCGCGCCAGCCGTCTTGATGCCCTGCCCATGCAGCGTATTGGTCATCACTTCGGTCGCACCGAACAGCTGGTGGAACAGGCCGCCCTCGGTCAACGTCACCGGATGGCGCAGTGCGAATTTCTCTTCGATCGTGCCATCGGGAGGCATCCGGTGGTTGGACCGCCCCGGCAAATCGCGAATTTCCGGATAGAGCGTCCCGCCAAGCGCAACATTCACCTCCTGAAAGCCGCGACAGATCCCTAGAAACGGCTGCCCGCGCTCCACGCAGGCTCGCACCAGCGGCAGCGTAATCGCATCCCGCGCCCGGTCGAAATCCCCATGCGCCTCCGTCGGATCCTCGCCGTATTCCTCCGGGTGCACGTTGGGGCGCCCACCGGTGAGCAGGAAACCGTCAAAACTCTCCAGGAGCTCCTCAACGCTCACGTAGCGCGGATCGGTCGGGATCAGCAGCGGCAGACAGCCAGAAACATTGGCCACCGCATCCGAGTTCATCGTCCCTCCCGCATGGGTCGGATATTGATCATTCATCAGGTAGGAATTGCCGATAATGCCGACTTTGGGGCGCACGATAGAGGTCTCCAGTTCAGGTTTGTTCATGAAATCAGACGCTGCCCATCACCCTAAAGCGCCTTTCGATTTTGGCGCAAGTCCGCCAATGGCGCAAAGCTCTGTTCACTGACGCACATGACCGCATCTGCGTCTTCGCTGACGTATTCTGCGCGCGCTGTGCGCATGGTGTACGCAAATCGTTGATAAATCGGACACCCTCAGTCGGCACACTTCTGCGTGAAAGATACGTAACGACAGATAGCACCGAGAGAGCGGCGCGCGCGTCCCCAAAAGAAAAGCCGGGGTGCGCCCCCGGCTTTCTGTTCAGGTCAGCCATACGGCTCAACCGGACATTCAAAATCAATCAAGCAGGCGATTCAGCCTTGTGCTTTCAACTCCAGACGCCGCGCATGCAGCACTGGTTCGGTATAGCCTGAGGGCTGAACACGACCTTTGAACACCAGATCACAGGCGGCCTGAAACGCGACACCGTCGAATCCCGGCGCCATCGCGTGGTAGGTCGGATCAGACGCGTTCTGCCCGTCAACCACGGCGGCCATTTTCTGCATCGCAGCCATCACCTGTTCCTCGGACACAACGCCATGGTGCAGCCAGTTTGCCAGCGCCTGGCTGGAGATCCGGCAGGTGGCGCGGTCTTCCATCAGGCCCACGTCGTTGATGTCCGGCACCTTGGAGCAACCAACGCCCTGATCGACCCAGCGCACGACATAGCCAAGGATGCCTTGCGCATTGTTCTCGATTTCGCGCGCGATCTCGATATCTGACAGGTTCTGGCCGTCCATAACTGGAATAGTCAGCAGATCAGCCAGCGTCCCACGGGCGCCCGCCGCCTTCAGCGCGTCCTGACGGGCATGCACATCGACACGGTGGTAGTGGGTTGCGTGCAGGGTCGCGGCGGTGGGCGATGGCACCCAGGCGCAGGTCGCACCGGACTGCGGATGGCCGACTTTCGCCTCCAGCATCTCGCCCATACGATCCGGCATGGCCCACATGCCCTTGCCGATCTGCGCGCGCCCCTTGAGACCACAGGCCAGCCCGATATCGACATTGCGATCCTCGTAGGAGGCGATCCAGGCGGTGCCCTTCATCTCGCCCTTCATGAGCATCGGGCCGGCCTCCATCGAGGTGTGAATCTCATCCCCCGTGCGGTCAAGGAACCCGGTGTTGATAAAGGCAACACGCGATTTTGCGGCGCGGATACATTCCTTGAGGTTCACCGAGGTGCGGCGCTCCTCGTCCATGATGCCGATCTTGACGGTGTTGCGCGGCAGGCCCAGCGCGTCCTCGACATGATCAAAGATCTTCACCGCAAAGGCGACTTCCTCCGGCCCGTGCATCTTCGGCTTCACCACATAGACAGAGCCATGCAGCGAGTTGCCGCCCTCTGCTTTCAGGTCGTGCATTGCGATCAGCACGGTGATCATGGCGTCAAGGAACCCCTCGCCCGCCTCGCGGCCCTCGCTGTCCAGCACCGCCGGGTTGGTCATCAGGTGGCCCACGTTGCGGACCAGCAGGAGCGAGCGCCCCTTCAGGGACGCCGCCTCGCCTGCGGGAGTTGTGTAGTCCACATCGCCGTTCAGCACGCGGGTAAAGCTCTTGCCGCCCTTGGAGACCTCTTCGGCCAGGTCACGTCTCATCAGGCCAAGCCAGTTGGCATAGGCCGTCACCTTGTCTTCGGCATCAACACAGGCCACGGAATCTTCGCAGTCCATGATCGTGGACAGCGCCGACTCAAGCGTGATGTCATTGATCCCAGCAGTGTCCACAGCGCCGATATTGCCGGAGCGGTCCACTTCAAGGATCAGGTGCAAACCATTGTTTTTCAGGAAAACGCGTGAGGGGGCAGCCGCGTCGCCGGCAAAGCCGGCGAATTTTGCAGCGTCCAGCAGTGCAGGCACCAACTGTCCGTCTTTGACCGCCAGCGCGGCCACGTCACTCCACGATCCCTCGGCCAGCGGGAAAATCTCATCCAGGAAGCTGCGCCCCCAGGCAATCACCCGTGCACCGCGCGCGGCGTCATAGCCTTTGCCGGTCGGCAGATCGCCCATGGCATCAGTGCCATAGAGCGCATCGTACAGGCTGCCCCAACGGGCATTCGCCGCGTTCAGCGCAAAGCGCGCATTGGTGATCGGCACCACCAGTTGAGGGCCGGGAATATGCGCGATCTCGGGATCGACATCGGTGGTGTCCACCTCAAAATCCGCGCCCTCAGGTACCAGATAGCCGATCTCTTCGAGAAAACTCTTGTAGGCCGCCGCGTCATGGGGCTGACCGCGCCGCTCAAGATGCCAGGCGTCGATCTGACCCTGAATGGACTCACGTTTGGCCAGAAGTGCGCGGTTCTCATCGCCCATTCCGTTCACCAGACCGGACAACCCGTCCCAGAACGCGTCGGCGCTGATCCCTGTGCCCGGAAGGGCGCTTTCTTCAACAAAGGCCGCCAGTGTGGAGGCCACCTGAAGTCCATTCCGTTCGATCCGGCTCATAGTTCACCCCTCTTGGCGGTACACGATTGCATGCCGTGTGATACGGGAAAAGTTTCGCATCGGCAACAAAACCGGCAAACTGGAAATGCAAACTCATCTTCTTGTTTTCCAAGAAAGTGCTCAAAATTTCCAGCAACCACCGAGGGACGAGAGCGCGATGCACCGACGAGGGCCGCTGCATCTTTCAACGAACGCACACGTCCAGCCTGCCCTTGTCGATGACGGGCTGCACCTGAACCGCGTGTTCTACATATTCGCGCTCCACCTTAGTCGCTCACACCCACCTGCTCATCCGTCAGCGACGGAACCTCATCGGTGGCCACCTCCTCATCAGACGCGTTGTTGGCGACGGACAGCAGGAAAACCCCAAGCATCACCAATACAACGACGATGGAGACGCGAATGGCAATCAGGCTGGGTTTGTGGCGCTTCTCTTCTTTTTCGATGTTGGTGTCAGGTGCGGACATGTGACCTCCGGGTATATGCGTTTAGGGTATTTCTTGGCGGGAGCGCCTCTCGGCCGGGCACTATTCCCCGTCGACACCGACGGCTTCGGCCTCTCCGGAAACAACAGCGCTGCTATCATCGCCCAGCGTCGCGGCACCCTCCTCACCGAAGTCATAAGCCAGGCCAAAGACGGCAAAGCAGAGCACGAGCAGAACAAGTGCCGCGATCAGCCAATATAGCCCGCGCTTGCGTTCACGGACCTCACGCTGGGTGGTCATTGGTGTATCAGCTTCAGCCATGAGCTTCTCCTTTCATAGCGAGAGCACGAAGGGCGCTTGCCCGCCTGCCCTCTCTTGCATAGGTCTTGGTAGACAAACGCGCGTCCGCCGCGCAGGTTCCAAAATTTCTCGAAGGATGCTTTTATGAACGATGCCGCTCCAGCCACGCAGCCCGAGACCTTTTACCTGAAAGATTACACGCCATTCGGTTTTGACGTGGACAGCGTTGAGCTGATCTTTCGCCTCGCTCCGGACACCACGCGGGTGCTGTCAAAGATCCATTTCACCCCGAAACCAGATGCCGCGGATCGAACATTCTTTCTGCATGGCGAGCAGCTGTCGCTGATCTCCGCCCGCATCGACGGCGCCGAGGTCACGCCCGAGCTTACTGCCAGCGGCCTCACCTGCGATGTGCCGGACCAGCCCTTCGTCTGGGAAGCCGAGGTGGAGATCAACCCACAGGCCAATACCGCGCTCGAAGGGCTCTATATGTCCAACGGCATGTATTGCACCCAATGCGAGGCCGAGGGATTTCGCAAGATCACCTACTACCCCGACCGCCCCGACGTGATGTCCACCTTCAGCGTGCGCATCGAGGGCGACGAAAAGGTGATGCTGTCGAACGGCAACCCGGTGGATACTGGTGGCGGTTTTGCCGAATGGCACGATCCCTGGCCCAAACCGGCCTATCTTTTTGCACTGGTGGCGGGCGATCTGGTCAACCACCCCGACCGCTTCACCACCCGGTCGGGCAAGGAGGTTATGCTCAACATCTGGGTGCGTCCGGGCGATGAGCACAAATGCGATTTCGGCATGGACGCGCTGAAGAAGTCGATGACCTGGGATGAGGAAGTCTATGGCCGCGAATATGACCTCGACGTGTTCAATATCGTCGCCGTAGATGACTTCAACATGGGCGCGATGGAGAACAAGGGCTTGAACATTTTCAACTCTTCCTGCGTCCTCGCCAGCCCTGAGACCTCAACTGATTCCAATTTTGAGAGAATTGAGGCGATTATCGCCCATGAGTATTTTCACAACTGGACCGGCAACCGGATCACCTGCCGCGACTGGTTCCAGCTCTGCCTCAAAGAGGGTCTGACGGTTTATCGCGACGCGCAGTTCACCGCCGACATGCGCTCCGCCCCGGTGAAGCGGATCGAGGATACCATCGACCTGCGCGCCCGTCAGTTCCCCGAGGACAACGGCCCCCTCGCCCACCCGGTGCGGCCCGAGTCCTTTCAGGAGATCAACAACTTCTACACCGCCACCGTCTACGAGAAGGGCGCCGAGGTGATCGGCATGCTGAAACGACTGGTTGGCGATGCGGCCTACTACACCGCGGTGGATCTCTACTTCGACCGTCACGACGGTCAGGCCTGCACCATCGAGGACTGGATCAAGGTCTTCGAGGACAGCACCGGCCACGATCTGCAGCAGTTCAAAAACTGGTACAGCCAGGCCGGCACCCCGCGCCTCCACGTCTCGGAGACATTCGCCGATGGCACCTACACGCTGACCTTCCGCCAGAGCACCCCGCCGACGCCGGGTCAGGACCACAAGGATCCCAAGGTGATCCCCATCGCCGTTGGCCTGCTGAGCGCCGAGGGCGCGGAGCTGGTCCCGACCACGGTGCTGGAGATGACGCAGGCGGAGCAGAGTTTCTCCTTTGAGGGGCTCGACGCCCAGCCGGTGCCGTCGATCTTGCGTGACTTCTCCGCGCCGGTGATCCTTGACCGCGAAACCTCGGCGCAGGAACGTGCCTTCTTGCTGGCCCATGACACCGACCCCTTCACCCGCTGGGAAGCGGGGCGCGAACTGGCCAAGGCCTCGCGCATCGCCATGGTAAAGGACGGCGCCAGCCCGGATGCAGCCTATCTGGAAGCGCTGAAAACGCTGGTCCGCGACGACACGCTTGATCCGGCCTTCCGCGCCCTCGTGCTATCCCCGCCCAGCGAGAGCGAGATTACCCAGGCGCTGGCGGATCAGGGCGTCACCCCGGACCCGGATGCGATCCACGACGCGGCAGAAACCTTCGCCCAGACCCTGGCGCAAAGCCTCTCCGACAGCCTGCCGCGCCTGTTTGCCGCCACATTGGTCGACGGCCCCTATCAGCCCGATGCCACCGGCGCCGGTTCGCGCGCCCTCAACGGTCGCCTGCTCGGCCTCTTGA
The DNA here is from genome assembly GCF_046535935.1 of Tritonibacter sp. SIMBA_163. Classification (NCBI taxonomy): domain Bacteria; kingdom Pseudomonadati; phylum Pseudomonadota; class Alphaproteobacteria; order Rhodobacterales; family Paracoccaceae; genus Tritonibacter; species Tritonibacter sp. SIMBA_163. Next base: position 114,055 of record NZ_JAWJBP010000004.1, on the reverse strand, counting down.
CCCGCATCGACGGCGGCGAAGCGGCGGCGCGGCAATACGAAGAGGCCGACAACATGACGGTGCAGAACACCGCGCTGGCCTGCCTGTTGAAGGCCGAGAAGGGCGAGAGCCAAAGCCGCGCCTTCTTCGAACAATGGCAAGACGACCGGCTGGTGATGGACAAGTGGTTTGCCCTGCAGGTCGCCACGGCCCGTCCCGAACGCGCGCCCACTGTGGCGGCGGAACTGACCAAGCACCGGCTGTTTACCATCAAGAACCCCAACCGGTTCCGCGCGGTGATGGGGGCGCTGTCGATGAACCACGCAGGCTTCCATCAGGCGGATGGCAGCGGCTATCGCCTGCTGGCCGATCAGTTGATCGCACTGGATGCGCTGAACCCGCAGACCACCGCGCGCATGTGCACCGCCTTCCAGACCTGGAAGCGCTATGATGACGCCCGGCAAGCCTTGATGCTGGCCGAGCTGGAGCGCATCAAATCGACTTCGGGCCTCAGCCGCGACACCAATGAGATGGTGAGCCGCATCCTCGATGCCTGATCCCGGCGCCCCCGGCGCGTTCCGTTTCACACGGGACGCGCGCTCTGTCGCCGCCCTGCTCGTGCTGGCCGCCTGGCTCTGTGCGCTCATCGCACTCTGGGCGGTATTTCAGGCGCGCGGTTGGATCGTGGTACTGCTGGCCCTGCCGGTGCTGCCCGCCCTGTGGGAGCTGTGGCGCAACCCTGCCGCCTGGCTGGAACTGACGGATGACCACCTGCGCTGGCAAGCCGCGCGCAGCACCGCCGACATTGCGCTGCACGAGATCGACCATGTGATGCTGGTCACCCGCTGGGATTTCTCCATCCGGGCCACCGTGCATACCAAGATCGGCACCCATCACCGCATTCCGGCCGAAGTCACGCCAAAGGCGCAGGCGCTGGAAGAAGCGCTGGCCAAACGGTCTATCGTCGTTAAAAGACAGCATTTTACTGTTCTCTGAGCTGCATCAATCAGCCGAATTTCGCGCAGTTCTCGCTCGCATTCGGCAGAATGCCGCGCTTTTGCCGCCATTCCTCGGCGACCTGTCGAAATTCATCCGCCGAACACCCTTTCATTGCCATGATTGCGCCCCAAACCTTGCCGACACTCGGAGACAGACCAAAGACTGCTGAACAACTCCGGGACCACCTGATGCCACTCTCTGCTCTTCCGGCAAAAGACGGCTTGAAGAAGGCGCTGCGCCTGATCTCCAACCACGTACCGCCGCTGCGGTCGTCCGGCGGGCTATCCCTGCCGCGCTCCATGCCGCTGTCCCGCAAGGGCGATGCTGCGCCGGATCATGCCGCCCCCCTCAGCCTGGAGGACGTGCTGTCGATCCCGGTGCTTGCCACCAATGCCGAGGACGAGGCCGCCGATGCCGCCATCGCCGAAGGCCGGTTCTTCGCCCGACAGGAGCGCTGGGAGGCGCTGGAACAGCGCATCGCCGCCGCCGATGCCGCGCGCGAGGCGACCCCCGGCGGAGCGCCCATGGCGGACCTCATCGCCTATGGCGCCCGCGCCGATGTGGTGAATGCTGTTGAGCACGCGCTGAACGAAGGTCTGGCCCTGACAGAACGGGTCACGCTGGATGGTATCATGTCGCTGGAACGAGTCCGGCTGGAGCAGGCCCGCGCGCCGCTGTTGTCGACGATGGTGGCGCTGACGCATCTGGACATTGCCTGGGCCTGCCGCCGCACCCTCGCCCGCAAGCCGCACCACCGGGCACGGGCCTCGTTGACCAGCCGCGCCGAGGCTCATCAGAGCCGCGCCAGCGCGCTCCTGTCGCAAGTACCAGATGCCGCGCGCCCCTTCGTGGCCGCCGCGCGCTGCGCGCTCTATTGCGCTGACACCGGCTCCGACCTGAGCCAGATCGCTGATGATTATATCGGTCTGATTCGTCTCGATCCGCTCAATCCGCGCCACCTGCGCGCCTTGGGCACCCATCTGGCCGAACAGGGCCCAAGCGGCCTTTCGGCGCTGGAGCTGGAGGCCCGCCGTGTCGCGGCCCAGGTGCAGGACCATTGGGGGGCGGCCGGTTACACGTGGGTCTATTTCGACGCGCTGGCCCGCTCCGACGCGGCCTGTCTCGGGGTGGATGTGGCCTTCTTTCTGGACGGCGTGGCCGATATCGTGGCCCGCGCCCCCAGTCAGGAGCGCATCAACCTGCTGTCGGCCTATTGCAGCATTGCGCTGAAACCCGGACAGGACACCCCGCCAGCAGCCGCACAGGTGCGTGCCGAGATCGCCGAGGCCGCCCATTGGCTGATCCGCAATCACCTGCGCGAGCTGCATCCGATGATCTGGGCTCATGCGGCGGCGGGGTTCGACAATGATGCCCAGGTGCGCTCGGTCCGGCAATTTGCCGAGCGGGGCCGCAAGGATGCCCTGCGCGCCATTGCCGATCTGTTCCGGGACGAGATCGAGGCTGGCCACCGGGTGGTGTTCACCCCCGATGGACCAGAGGTGATGGCGGGCTAAAAGGCCGAGGCCTTGCCCCCTCAGCTCCGGGATTTTCAGCAGAATGTAAAAGAGGGGGCGCCGGGCCCCCTCTGTCGTTTCATTTCTTCTTGAACGCATCCATCAGGGCCGCGCCCAGCGCCCCGGTGTCATTGCCCGGCTTGCTGCCCTTTGGTGCCGCGGACATCTTGCCCCGTGGCGCCTGCGCACCGCGCCCCCTGGGGCTGCCCTTGCTGTCGCCTTTGGCCGGGCCACGGGCGTTGCGCTCATCCCGTGCCGAGGCACCGCCGTCCTTCTTCATGGTCAGGCCAATGCGCTTTCTGGGCACATCCACCTCGACCACGGTGACCTTCACCACCTGACCGGTCTTGACCACCTCATGCGGATCCTTGACGAATTTATCCGCCAGCTGGCTGACATGCACCAACCCGTCCTGATGCACGCCGACGTCGACAAAGGCCCCGAAGGCCGCGACATTGGTCACCGTGCCTTCCAGCACCATGCCGGGTTTGAGGTCGGTGATCTGCTCGACCCCATCCGTGAAGCTTGCTGTCACGAAACTCGGACGCGGGTCGCGGCCCGGTTTTTCCAGCTCGGCAAAGATATCGCGCACCGTCGGCAGCCCGACATCCCCGGCGACGAACTCTTCTGCCCGCACGCCCTTGAGGGCGCTGTCATCGCCCATGATCTGGCGGATGTCACGCCCGCAGGCGGCGACGATCTTGCGCGCCACGTCATAGCTTTCGGGGTGCACTGCGGAGGCGTCCAGCGGCTCCTTGCCGCTCTGGATACGCAGGAACCCGGCGCATTGCTCAAACGCCTTCGGACCGAGGCGGGCGACTTTCAGCAGCTCCTTACGGGTGGCAAAGGCCCCGTTGATGTCGCGATGGGCCACAATGGCTTCAGCCAGACCGGGGCCGAGGCCCGAGACATGCGCCAAGAGCGGCGCCGAGGCCATGTTGAGGTCGACGCCCACCGCGTTCACCACATCCTCGATGACTGCCTCCAGCGATTTGGAGAGTTTGTGCTGGTCCACATCGTGCTGGTATTGCCCCACGCCGATGCTCTTGGGTTCGATCTTGACCAGTTCCGCCAGCGGATCCTGCAGGCGGCGGGCGATCGACACCGCCCCGCGCAAGCTGACGTCCAGATCCGGGAACTCCCGCGCCGCCAGCTCGGAGGCCGAATAGACCGAGGCCCCCGCTTCGGAGACCACCACCTTCGTCGGGGTCTTCACCTTTGCGGGCAGGTTCTTGATGACCTCCGCCACCATGCGCTCGGTCTCGCGGCTGGCGGTGCCATTGCCGATGGCGATCAGCTCGACGCCATGTTCCGCAATCAGCTTCAGGATGGAGACCTGCGCCCCGCGCAGATCGTTCTTCGGCTGAAACGGGTACAGGGTCTCGGTGGCCACCACCTTGCCGGTGGCGTCAACCACCGCCGCCTTGACGCCGGTGCGAATGCCCGGGTCCAGCCCGAGAGTCGGTCGCGCACCGGCCGGCGCGGCAAACAGCAGATCCTTGAGGTTACGGGCAAAAACCTGGATCGCCTCGTCCTGTGCGCGGCCCCGCAGATCGCCCATCAGCTCCAGCATCATCGACAGCGACAGCTTCACCCGCCAGCACCAGCCCGCCACCTTGCGCAGCCATTTGTCACCCGGTGCACTGCCGCGCACATCCAGGACGGCGGCGACCATTTCCTCGGCGCGGGTCACGCCCTCTTCGCCCGGCGGAGCGATATCCAGCGTCAGCACGCCTTCATTCGATCCCCGCAGCATTGCCAGCGCCCGGTGCGAGGGCACGTTTTTCCAAGCCTCGGAATGATCGAAATAGTCGGAGAATTTCGCCCCCGCCTGCTCTTGGCCCTCGACCAGCTTGGCGGTCAGCACCGCCTCGCTTTGCATATACCCACGCAGGCGGCCCAGCAGATCGGCGTTTTCCGTCAAGCGCTCGGTCAGGATGTCACGCGCACCGTTCAGCGCGTCCTTGATGCCCGGCACCGCCTCTGACAGGTAGCCCGCCGCGAGCGCTTCGGGATCGGCGTTGCGATCCGCAAGAATGGCCTCCAACAGCGGCTCCAGCCCGTTTTCCCGCGCGATCATCGCCTTGGTACGACGCTTGGGCTTATAGGGCAGATAGATGTCTTCCAACTGCGCCTTGGTCTCCGCCTTGGTGATGGCGCGCGCCAGATCATCACTCAGCTTGTCCTGCGACCGGATCGACTCGAGGATCGCCGCGCGGCGCTTTTCCATCTCGCGCAGATAGTCCAGTCGTTCATTCAGCGTCCGCAGCTGGGTGTCATCCAACCCGCCCGTGGCTTCCTTGCGGTAGCGCGCAACGAAGGGCACGGTCGCCCCTTCGTCCAGCAGCGCCACCGCGGCGCTGACTTGTTTGGCGCTGGCGTTGATCTCGCCTGCAATCGTCTGGGCAATGCGCACATGGGTCTCGGGCGTGGTGTCCAAGGAACGGCCTCCTGTCAGAATTCTCGCGGCACGACGACGCGCCGGGACATCCGTCATACCGACGCGCGCGACGCCCGCCAAGAGGGCATTGCACCACCGGCGGCCCCTCGCAGGCCACAGTGGACGACGGTTTGGGCCATTGCCCCCTTGCCCCTCTGCCCGCGCCCGCCTAGAACGCGAGGGAACAGATGGATCAATCAAAAAAGGGCTGCACATGCTCGACCTGACATATGAACTCCCCAAGCCCAAGGTGATCGCGGGCGCCAAGCATGACTGGGAACTGGTCATCGGCATGGAGGTGCATGCCCAGGTCAGCTCCAATGCGAAGCTGTTTTCCGGTGCCTCCACCCAGTTTGGCGCCGAGCCGAACTCCAACGTCGCCTTTGTGGATGCGGCCATGCCCGGCATGCTGCCCGTCATCAACGACTACTGCGTCGAACAGGCCGTGCGCACCGGGTTGGGCCTGAAGGCCGAGATCAACCTCTGGTCCGCCTTTGACCGCAAGAACTACTTCTACCCCGATCTGCCGCAGGGCTATCAGATCTCGCAGCTCTATCATCCTATCGTGGGTGAAGGCGAAGTGCTGGTGGAACTGGGCGACGGCACCGCGCGCATGGTGCGGATTGAACGCATCCACATGGAACAGGACGCGGGCAAGTCGATCCACGACATGGACCCGTCGATGTCCTTTGTGGACCTGAACCGTACCGGCGTCTGCCTGATGGAGATCGTCTCGCGCCCCGACATTCGTGGCCCGGAAGAGGCCGCCGCCTATATCGTCAAGCTGCGCCAGATCCTGCGCTACTTGGGCACCTGCGACGGCAACATGCAGAACGGCAACCTGCGCGCCGATGTGAACGTCTCCATCTGCCGCGCCGGTCAGTATGAGAAATATCAGGAAACGCAGGATTTCTCCCATCTCGGCACCCGCTGCGAGATCAAGAACATGAACTCCATGCGCTTCATCCAGCAGGCGATCGAGGTCGAGGCCCGCCGGCAAATCGCCATCGTCGAAGGTGGCGGCACTGTGGATCAGGAAACCCGCCTCTACGATCCCGACAAGGGCGAAACGCGTTCCATGCGCTCCAAGGAAGAGGCGCATGACTACCGCTACTTCCCCGACCCCGACCTGCTGCCGCTGGAGATCGAACAGGATTGGGTGGACGGTATCAAAGCCAACCTGCCCGAGCTGCCGGACGAAAAGAAAGCGCGTTTCATCAAGGACTTCGGCCTCACTGACTACGATGCCTCGGTGCTGACCGCAGACCTGGAGAGCGCCAATTATTTCGACGCCGTGGCCGAGGGACGCAGCGGCAAGCTCTCTGCAAACTGGGTTATCAACGAACTCTTCGGTCGCCTGAAGAAGGATGACAAGGACATCACCGACAGCCCGGTCTCCCCGGCGCAACTCGGTGGTGTGATCGACCTCATCGCCTCGGACGCCATATCCGGCAAGATCGCCAAGGATCTGTTCGAGATCGTCTATACCGAAGGCGGCGACCCGGCGCAGATCGTCGAAGAGCGCGGCATGAAGCAGGTGACGGATACCGGCGCCATCGAGTCCGCCCTGGACGAGATCATCGCCGCCAACCCCGCACAGGTGGAGAAGGCGAAACAGAACCCGAAACTCGCAGGCTGGTTCGTCGGTCAGGTGATGAAAGCCACCGGTGGCAAGGCCAACCCCAAGGCGGTGAACGAGCTGGTTGCCAAGAAACTGGGCTGAGGCTTAGACGTTCCAAGTTAAACGAGGGCGGCCCATGGGTCGCCCTTTTGCGCTCTAGAGCATAGGGCAGCGCTCGCCCGAGGTGGGGGCAAAGCCCCCGCCTGGGGGGCGGGCGGGGGCTGCCCGGCCTATCGTCCGGGCGAACTCAACCAATCAAGCGCCCATTGCACCAGACCTTCGATCCCGTCTTTAAGTTTCTTTTTCGCAACGCCCGATATCACCTGTCCGACAGCCATACGCGGGGCCGCAGATTGCTCCCAATACAGTCGAAGAGACACCGCAACCTGCGCCATCCGGTAGTCGATATCTCTGCGAATCTGGCTCTTGATCGCGGAATTTCGCGCAATAAACTCCCGCTGGATCATACCGTCGAGATCATCCAACAGTTTTTCAAAAACAGCAATCGCTTCCGGCGCCATGGGAACACGATTACCCGCTGTGTCCTCCTTGATCTGCGCCAATCCGCGCCGGAGATCTTCCATCAGATCCGCAAGCCGTGTCTCGTCCGATGATCGAATATCACGCAGAGCACCAAAGCGCAGCAAAGTGGCCGAGAAATGACTGTGGATCAGGTCCAGCAGGTTTTGCACCGTCCGCTGAAACGGGATGCTCAGCGGGCCAAGCTCCGCTACAGTTTCCGAACTCCGCGCGTAGCCCTGTAAAATTTCCCCACAATCAATAATCCAGCCCACATTGAGTTGGTTGAGCTGCCGTGCCTTGGAGGTCTCCGTCAGCACCTCTTCAAAATAGGTCAGGATGCCGCCTGCTCCTTGAAGGGACCGCCCCTCCCGGTCAACTGCGCGCATAAATGTCTCGATTTCATGCCTTTGTTGGTCCATGCCAGCCACGAAATCCGAAACCGCGTCGGGATCTTTGAGATGCTTCAGGTCCTCTGCGAAGGGCAGCAGCTCCATCAAGTGACGGATGTCGTTGAAACCGAATTGCCCCAGCGCAGCACGCAGCAATGTGGTTGCCTCGCCCTGCGTCTCAGTTGAAACACGATAGCTGTGCTTTTCCTCAAGCTTTTCAATCACCCCCGCCAAATGCTCCGCCCCCTTGTCCCAATCCTCGGGCGCAATCAGGGCGATGTCCTGCATCAACTGCCAATGGCTATGCCAATCGCTGGTCAGGGGGCGGCCCGCAAGGATGGCCTCATACCAGCTAATCCAGAAACTGTAGCCAAAGTTATCCTGCATCGAAGCACGACCCAAAGACCAAACTTTTTGTAGTTGCTTAGGTACCGATCCTTCGGGCCACAATGGATGGTGCAGAATGTTCTCACGTGCCAAAGTCGCCTCAAGATCGGACCTCAACGCTATCCAAGAGGCGGAGTAAGCGTTGGCAAGATCTGCGGCGTCGGCGGTTAAGTCCATTGCACGAACGGCACGCACTACACTCTCATTTGAGAACGCTGTGGCTGCAGCGTCAAAAGCGGCGGCAGAAACTGCCTTGCGGGCCGTCGCATATGCTGCAACGTCCGAGCCTTTTGGGGGAAGCTTAACTTTAACGGCGCTTTCGGCAGCGCGAGAAGCATCTCTAGCGATCCGTGCAGCTTCTTTGATTTCCGGTATCTGAAATTCACTCGCAACCACAGAGACCAAGAGGGTCCGCACCAATGGCAAGAAATCGGTGCTACTCTGCAACATCGCCCAAATGGGGAATACCCGCAGCACCGCGCGGGAAGCGATGATGGCTGCAGTCTCTGTCCGCTCGTTCTCCGGCAGCGCCTCAAGCCACGCCGCAAAACTCTCGCGATCCCTAACCGCTTCAACCTGAACCATTGCCTGCCCAAACCGTCCGCATCCAATCCCTCCACCCTGCCCCGGCGCGTGCCGCACGGCAAGGGCGCTTGACCTCTCCGCGCCCCTCCGCGATCTTGCCGCCAACAGCAGGAGCCACCCCGATGTCCAACGCCTTCAACGCCGTCCTCGAATCCCGCCTGACCCGCTACGCCGCCATCGACAGCCAGAGCGACGAAAACTCCCCCACCGCGCCCAGCACCGAAATCCAGTTCGACATGCTGCACCTCCTGCGCGACGAGCTGACCGCGATAGGCGCGCAGGACGTCACACTCACCGGCTACGGCGCTGTGCTCGCCACCATACCCGGCACAACGGACGCCCCCACCGTGGGTTTCCTCGCCCATGTAGACACCGCACCGCAGTTTAACGCGACCGGCGTCAAACCCCGCGTCATCAAAGGCTACAACGGCGGCGACATCAGCTTTCCGGACGACCCTGACCTGGTGCTCTCCCCCGCCGACCACCCCTATCTGGCCGAAAAGATCGGCCACGACCTGATCACCGCCTCCGGCACCACGCTGCTGGGTGCAGATGACAAGGCCGGCGTCGCCGTAATCATGACCATGGCCGAACATCTGCTGCAAAACCCCGATGCCCCCCGCCCGCCGATCCGCATCGCCTTCACCCCGGATGAGGAAATCGGCCGTGGCGTGCAGCCACAGCTGGAACAGGACCTGGCGGCAGATTTTGCCTATACGCTTGACGGTGGCAGAGTGGGCGAGATCGAATATGAAAGCTTTTCTGCCGACCGCGCTGTGGTGAAAATCACCGGCGTGTCGATCCATCCGGGCTTTGCCAAGGAGAAGATGGTGAACGCCATCCACCTCGCCTCAAAGATCGTTCAGACCCTGCCGCAGGCCACCATGACGCCGGAAACCACCGATGCGCGCGACGGCTTCATCCACGCCACCGACATGCTGGGCGGTTCCTCCGAGATGGAGATCCGCTTCATCCTGCGCGACTTCGAACGTGACGGGCTGGAGGCCAAGGGCGCGCTGCTGCGTCAGGTCTGTGCCGCGGTCGCCGCCACCGAACCGCGGGCCGAGATCACCTGCGAGATCACGCCGCAATACCGCAACATGCGCTATTGGCTGGAACAGGACATGACCCCGGTGGAGCTGGCCCGCGACGCCTGCCGCGATCTCGGGCTGGAGCCGGTCTCGGTGCCGATCCGCGGTGGCACCGACGGCTCCCGCCTGACCGAATTCGGCACACCTACGCCGAATGTCTTTACCGGCATGCAATGCATTCATGGCCCCTTGGAGTGGATCTCGGTTCAGGATATGTCGCTGGCGACGCAGATGTGCCTGAAGCTGGCAGCCCGTGCCGCCGCCACGCAAAAGTGACATCTGCCTTTGATCTTCTTTCTCTCTGCCCCGCAATGCTGCTAGATTGCAGGCGTGGGCCGCACAGGAACAATTGATGCAGAACTACGAGTACAAGGTCGTCCCCGCCCCCAACCGTGGCAAGAAGGCGCGCGGCGTGAAAACGCCAGAGGCCCGCTTTGCCAATGGAATTGAGGGCGTGCTGAACGAAATGGCGGCAGAGGGCTGGGAGTACCAGCGCGCCGAAATGCTGCCCAGCGAGGAACGCTCCGGGCTGACCGGCACCAAGACCACCTGGCGTAACCTGTTGGTGTTCCGCCGGGCGCTGTCCGCCGCGAGCCATACGTCTCCAACGCTTGCGACCACAGAGCCGACGCCCGCGACCGCGGCACAGCCCGTTGTCGCCGCAACCACACCCTCCGAAGCCGCGGCCCCCGAGCCGAATGCAGAACTGATCGCGGAAACCGAGCGCGTCGCTGCGCCATCCGCCCAGCCGGCAGCCGCGCCAGCGCCGCTGACCGCCATTGCCGGCGACCCAGAGGCCCCGCCAGAAGCGATTCCCGTGCCGGGACCCGGTGCCCGACGCATGGTCTCCGATGATGGGGTGGAAGAATTGAGCCCGGTCTCCGGCCTCACCGCCGCGCTGAAGGCACGGGCCAGTCGGGGCAAACCGGACGAGTGAGGCTCCTCGCTTCAGTGGTCTGATCTCTGTGCCCCGGTCACCATGCGGTGGCCGGGGACGCTTTGATCGTGTCGATGTCAGGACCGTCAGGACCCGATATCCAGGGCCAGCGCATGAATGCGTGGTACAATGTCGCCCATAGCCTTGTGCACCGCGCGATGCTGCGCGACGCGGCTCATGCCCTCGAAGGCCGCGGACCTGATTTTGACATTGAAATGGCTTTCCCCCTTGCCGTCATGCCCTGCGTGACCCACATGACTGTCACTGTCATCTTCGACCGCCAGCTCTCTGGGGTCAAAGGCGGCTCGCAGGCTCGTTTCGATCTCGTCTCTTACGCTCATGTCTGCGTCACTCCGTCTGTAGTTCATAAAACTGTGCCCGCCCCCCTTTTATCTCTCGACCGTTAGACTAAACTGCTGCCTCCGAGTCGAACAGATGCGTCTAGAAGGTGCTCCCGCATGACCAAATCCGATCCCTTTGGATTCGATATGTCGATCCGCTCCGCGAAGAAGAAAAATCCGCGGGGGCGGCGCAGCATGTCTGGCGCCTCCGAAACCTCCGTGCGTCTCTGCGATCATGAGGGGTGCGAGGAAGCCGGCAAGTTCCGCGCCCCCAAGGCCCCCGATGTTCTCGACGATTTCTTCTGGTTCTGCCAGCAGCATGTGCGCGAGTACAACCAGAAATGGAATTTCTTCGAAGGCACCACCGAGGCCGAGCTGAACGCACAGGCCTCCAAGGACAAGGTGTGGGAACGCACCACCAAGCCGCTGGGCGATCCCGAAGCGCGTGCCTGGGCCCGCCTCGGCATCGAGGACCCGCATCAGGTGCTCGGCGCAAACGCGACACAGAACCCCGGCAAGAACGGCCAGGCCGCAGGCCGCCGCCTGCCGCCGCCCGAACGCCGCGCGCTGGAGATCCTCGAGGCCAAGGATGACTGGACAAAGGCCGAGATTCGCAAGGCCTACAAGAAGCTCATCAAGGTGCTGCACCCGGACATGAACGGCGGCGACCGCAGCCAGGAAGAACAGCTGCAGGAGGTCATGTGGGCTTGGGATCAGGTCAAGGACAGTCGCAGCTTCAAGTAGGCTACGCGCCGCGCCCTCCCCGCGCTGCGCCCTGCCGGTGCCACACCCGATTGCCCAGACCGCCCGGCGCCCCCCAGCGTCCGGGCGGTTTCTTTTTGGGAAAATCGCGCAGGCGTGACACGGTTTGAACCGCCTGACACGCAGGTCGGCACCACTTTTCTGTTACATTGAATTGCTACGCGAGGCGTCAACCGGGTGTGCGCCCGGCCCATCGGATCCACGTTCCGGACCGACCGTTCAGAGCAGACGTCCAGACCTCCAGAAAGGGATCAATTGCCGCCATGTACGACCTTGTCCTGACCTTGCATGACATCGCCCTCCTCATCGCCGCCGGGGCCGCCCTCGCCCTGGCCGCCCATCTCGGCTACAGCCTGAAGCGGCCCGACCTCGGCCTCTGGCCCGCTTCTGAGGGCTGGCGCCACCACCTGGCCTTTGGCCTGTTCCGGATCTTCTGCGGCGCCACCGTGGTGTTTGCGCTTGCCGAAATCGGCGTCAACGGCTGGGGCCACTGGCTGCGCTATGTGGTGGGCTTGCCGATCATGGTGGTGGCCTTTGGCATCACCCTCTGGGGCTACCGCTTCCTGGGGCTGGACAACACCTATTGCGACAGCGGCGGGCTGGTCACAGGCGGCATGTATGAATATTCCCGCAACCCGCAGTATGTGACCTCGGTGCTGGCGACCATCGGCCTCGGCATCACCACCGGCTCCTGGCTGACCGTCGCGCTGGCGCTGGTGCTGTTTGCGCTCTATTTCCTGTTTGTGCTGAACGAGGAACGCTGGCTGATGAAAGGCTACGGCCAGGCCTTTGCCGACTACATGCGCTCAACACCGCGCTTTGTTGACGAACGCAGCCTGGAGCGCCTGCGCGCCGCGCTCTGACGCCCCCCTCTGAGGCCCTTCCTCTGAGGCCCTTTCAGAGGCGACGCGCCCAGGCGCCATATCCCGGGACAGATTGGCCCTGCCGCGTCCACCGCGTGCAGGGCCTTTTTATGCCAGCTTTGCGCCTGCAGGCGACCGCGCCCGCGATAAAACCGCTCACCATTGCGGCTCTGGCGTATCGACACACGAGTTTCCCTTGCCCTCCCCGGCATCTTCAGGCACCAATCCTGCGATTGTGCGCAAGACGCATCCCGAGATTGACCGACGGGCCGCCTGACAGACGCCACCACGCCCGCGCCGAGACTGACAAGACAAGGACTGACACCTATGACCAACGGCCTGCAGGACATGAACGCAAAACCCACCGAGACGATCTCGGTCCGCGAGGTCTTTGGCATCGACACCGACATGACGGTGAAGGGCTTCGCCGAGGGCTCCGACCGGGTGCCAGCCATGGATTCGACCTACAAGTTCGACCCCGACACCACGCTGGCGATCCTTGCAGGCTTCAGCCACAACCGCCGTGTGATGATCCAGGGCTACCACGGCACCGGCAAATCCACCCATATCGAACAGGTCGCGGCGCGCCTGAACTGGCCCTCCGTGCGGGTCAACCTCGACAGCCACATCTCCCGGATCGACCTCATCGGCAAGGACGCGATCAAGCTGCGCGACGGCAAGCAGGTCACCGAGTTCCACGAGGGCATCCTGCCCTGGGCCCTGCGCAACCCGGTGGCGATCGTGTTCGACGAATATGACGCCGGCCGCGCCGACGTGATGTTCGTGATCCAGCGGGTGCTGGAACATGACGGCAAGCTGACGCTGCTGGACCAGAACGAGATCATCACCCCGAACCCGTTCTTCCGCCTGTTTGCGACCGCCAATACCGTGGGCCTCGGCGACACCACCGGGCTCTATCACGGCACTCAGCAGATCAACCAGGCCCAGATGGACCGCTGGTCGCTGGTGGCAACGCTGAACTACCTCAGCCATGATGCGGAAACCGCGATCGTGCTGTCGAAGGCGCCGCATTACAACACCGCCGAGGGCCGTCAGCAGATCGCCCGCATGGTGACCGTTGCCGACCTGACCCGCACCGCCTTCATGAACGGAGACCTCTCCACCGTGATGTCGCCGCGGACGGTGATCAACTGGGCCCAGAACGCCGAGATCTTCCGCGACGTGGGCTATGCCTTCCGCCTGTCCTTCCTCAACAAATGCGACGAGTTGGAACGCCAGACCGTGGCGGAGTTCTATCAGCGCTGCTTTGACGAAGAACTGCCCGAAAGTGCTGCAAACGTCAGCCTTGGCTAAGGAGCGGGGATCGGACGGCTTCGCCGTCCGACCGGTGCCGAGGCCCCCTCGACGGGGGCCTCGGCACCCCGCCCCCGGCGGGGCGGGGACGGTCATTTTTCAAATGACTGGACAGCGCCGCGCAAAGGACGAATGCTTGCCCCGTAGGAGCACCGGTTCATGAGCAAACCAAACGACAACCCGGCAGATCCGTTCAAGAAGGCCCTCGCCGAGGCCACCAAGGTGATGGCCGATGACACCGAACTGACGGTGAACTACTCGGTCGACCCCTCGGGCATAAGCGGCGACACCATGCGCCTGCCGCAGGTCTCGCGCCGGATGACCCGCGAGGAAGTACTGCTGGCCCGTGGCACCGCCGACGCACTTGCCCTGCGCCGCAAATACCATGACGAGAGCGTCGCCAGCCGCTATGCCCCCTCCGGCGACATGGCGCGCGAACTTTATGACGCGATGGAAAGCGCCCGTTGCGAGGCCGTGGGCGCCCGTGACATGCCCGGCACCGCCTCCAACATCGACGTCAAGATCAAGACCGAAGCGCTGCGGCGCGGCTACGATCAGGTGACCTCCGCTTCTGAGGCGCCACTGGCAGTCTCCGCCGGCTACCTGATCCGCCACCTCGCCACCGGCAGACCCCTGCCTGAGGCCGCCGCCAACGTGATGGATCTGTGGCGCGGCTTTATCGAGGCACAGGCCGGCGAAACGCTGGAAAACCTCGATGAAACGATTGCCGATCAGGCCGCTTTTGCCAAATTCGCCCGGCGGGTGATCTCCGATCTCGGCTATGGTGACCAGCTGGGCGACGACCCGGATGATCTCGATGACGAGATGAACGACGAGTCCGAGGAGACCGCCGAGGAAGAGGAACAGCCTGACAGCTCCGGTCAGGACGACAGTGACGAGGAAGAGGCCGACGCCTCCCCCGAGCAGGCGCAGGAACAGCAGCAGGACGAGAGCCAGGCGCAGGTTTCCGCCGACGACATGGCCGAGGAAGAGGTCACCGACGAGACCGAGATGCCCGACGGCGAGGCCCCGCTGGAGCCGCCCGCGCCGCAGCCGGTCTCGGATGCTGACCCGGATTACCGGGTCTTCCTGGACGCCCATGACGAGGAAATCGCCGCCGAAGACCTCGCCGAACCGCAGGAGCTGGAACGGCTGCGCGCCTATCTCGACCAGCAGCTGGAGCCGCTGAAAGGCGCGGTCTCGCGTCTCGCCAACAAGCTGCAGCGGCGCCTTCAGGCACAGCAGAACCGCTCCTGGGAGTTCGACAAGGAAGAAGGCGTTCTGGACGCGGGCCGACTGGCGCGCGTGGTGGCCAACCCCACGACGCCGCTGTCGTTCAAGGTCGAGAAGGACACCGAATTCCGCGATACCGTGGTGACGCTGCTGCTGGACAACTCCGGCTCGATGCGCGGTCGCCCGATCTCCATCGCCGCGATCTGCGCCGACGTTCTGGCCCGCACGCTGGAGCGCTGTAATGTCAAGGTGGAAATCCTCGGCTTCACCACCAAGGCCTGGAAAGGCGGCTTGTCGCGCGAGGCTTGGCTCAACGACGGTCGCCCGCAGCTGCCCGGGCGCCTGAACGACCTGCGCCACATCATCTACAAGAGCGCCGATGCGCCCTGGCGCCGGGTGCGCCCGAACCTTGGTCTGATGATGAAGGAAGGCCTCCTGAAGGAGAACATCGACGGCGAGGCACTGGAATGGGCCCATCGCCGCATGGCGGGCCGTCCCGAGGCGCGCAAGATCCTGATGGTGATCTCCGATGGCGCGCCGGTGGATGATTCCACGCTCTCGGTGAACCCGGCCAACTATCTTGAGAAACACCTGCGCGACGTGATCGCCATGGTGGAGAAGAAAAAGCAGGTGGAACTGCTGGCGATCGGCATCGGCCATGACGTGACCCGCTATTATGACCGCGCGGTGACGATCACCGATGTGGAGCAGCTGGCCGGTGCCATGACCGAACAGCTGGCCGCGCTGTTTGACAGCGACCCGCGCGCCCGTGCCCGCGTTATGGGCATGCGCAAGGTCAGCTGACATCGCCTGCGGCGGGCGCAGGGCTCCCGCCCCTTTGCCCCGCATCACAGATGCGAGCCAAAGCCTTGGGCCCGGCCGCGCGCCTTGCAGCGCGCGGCGCCCGCACTCCCATGCGACCGTCGCGCATCGGCGCAATCAAAGCGCAACCGCGCCGCGCCTCCCCTCAGGAGGCGCGGCGCCCGGCCCAACGAGCGTACAGGGTCCTACAAGGGACCCTGGGCAACGGGCGGGAGCGACCCGACGCTCCGCGGTCATCACGTCACATGGGCTTGTCTGCGCAGACGTGATCTGTAACAAAACAACTCCCGGTCACCGCGCGCCGTAACCCGGCCCCCGCAGCGGCAGCACCGATGCCCCACATTCTTGCCTGCAGCCCGCCTTTCGGGTCCGGGCTCCGCATTCAGGAGAGAGAGATGTTCCAGACCTTCGACGTCACCGCACGCCCCGAGCAAGGCCCGGACCGGCTTGCAGCCCTGCGCGCGGAGCTGGACAAAGACGGCTATGACGGCTTCCTGATCCCCCGCGCCGATGCCCATCAGGGCGAATATGTCGCCCCGCGCGACGAACGCCTGTCGTGGCTCACCGGCTTTACCGGCTCAGCGGGCTTCTGCGCCGCGCTGCATGACAGTGCCGGCGTCTTCATCGACGGGCGCTACCGCACCCAGGTGAAGCGGCAGGTGGCCGATGTCTATACCCCCGTGCCCTGGCCCGAGGTCACGCTGGGCGACTGGCTGGTGGAGCAGCTGCCCGAGGGCGGCACCCTCGCCTATGACCCCTGGCTGCACGCCGCGCGCGAAATCCGCGAACTGACGACACGGCTCAAGGGCAGTGGCATCACGCTGGTGGAGACGGATAATCTGGTGGATCGCATCTGGGCCGATCAGCCCGCGCCGCCGATGCAGCCCGCCACCGCGCACCCCGAGGACATTGCCGGCGAAAGCGCCGCCGCCAAAGCCGCGCGGCTGGCCGAAGGCCTGCGCAAGGGCGGCCAGTCCGCCGCCGTCATCACCCTGCCCGACAGCATCATGTGGCTCTTGAACATCCGCGGCGCCGACATCCCGCGCAACCCGGTGGCGCATGGCTTTGCCATCCTGCACAGCGACGGGCGCGTGGACCTCTTCATGGAAGCGCAAAAACTCAGCGGCCTCGACCTCGGTGCCCATGTCACCTGCCACGCGCCTGAGGGATTTGCCGATGCGGTCGCGGGCCTCAACGGACAGGTCGCGGTGGACGAGCGCAGCCTGCCGCAAGCGCTTGCCAACCTCCTCGAGGGGCGCATGGCCATGACCGGCGATCCCTGCGCTCTGCCCAAGGCGCGCAAGAACGCCGCCGAGATCGCCGGCAGCGCCGCCGCCCATCTGCGTGATGGCGCCGCCGTGGTGGAGACCCTCGCCTGGCTCGACTCGCAGCCCCCCGGCAACATCACCGAAATCGACGTGGTCAAAACCCTCGAAGGCTTCCGCGCCGCTGATCCGAGCTTGCGCGACATCAGCTTCGAGACCATCTCCGGCACCGGGCCCAATGGCGCGATGATGCACTACCGGGTCACCGAGGAGACCAACACGACGCTGCAGGACGGCCACCTGCTGGTGCTCGACAGCGGTGGGCAGTATCTCGACGGCACCACCGACATCACCCGCACCATCGCCATCGGCACCCCGGGGCGCGACGAGGCCGAAGCCTTCACCCGCGTGCTGCAGGGCATGATCGCCATCTCCCGCCTGCGCTGGCCCGAGGGGCGGTCAGGGCGCGAGCTGGAGGCGATCGGCCGCCTGCCCCTGTGGATGGCCGGTCAGGACTTCAACCACGGGCTTGGCCACGGCGTCGGCGCCTATCTCAGCGTGCATGAGGGCCCGCAGGGGCTGTCGCGGCTCAATACCGTGCCGCTGGAGCCCGGCATGATCCTGTCGAACGAGCCCGGTTACTACCGCGAGGGCGCCTTTGGCATCCGGATCGAAAATCTCCTGGTGGTCGAGGACGCTGCCCCCCTTGACACCAGCGACGCAGACCGCAAGATGCACGCGTGGCGCACATTGACCTTTGCGCCCATCGACCACCGATTGGTGGTGCCCGAGATGCTGTCAACGGGTGAGCGCGACTGGCTCAATAGCTATCACGCAGACGTATACCGCAACATCGCACCGCGCCTCAGCGCAACTGCGGCCAAGTGGTTGGAGACGGCCTGTGCGCCGCTCTGATATTCGACTGTTACATTGACCGGGCAGAAGCCTTACCAAAGCTAGAAGGAGGGGGAACCCGATGAGCAAGATCACGATCCGCAAAGCGACAGGCAGATGGGTTGTCCGTTCGGGCGGCGCCGTTCTGGGCGAGACCTCGAACGCACTGGAACTGAGCGAGGGCGATCTGGCCCCGGTGATTTACTTCCCCCGGGAAGATATCGCCATGGCCTTCCTCGACAAATCCGACAAGACAACCCATTGCCCGCACAAGGGCGACGCGAGCTACTATTCCATCGTCAACAAATCCTCTGTGACCGAAAACGCGGTCTGGAGCTATGAGGCCCCTCTGGAGGCCGTGACCGAGATCAAAGGTCACCTGGCGTTCCTGCATCTCGACTCTGTCAAAGTTGAACAGGTCTGAAATCGCAGAGATCCCCCTCAATAGACTGATACTGTGATTGAAATTGGAATGGTACAAACCATACCAATTCACAAGAAACAGGATATAGAAAGCCGGGCAATTGCGTCCGGCTTTTTTGCAACACTCCTGGGTTTTCTCAGTCCCCGGACGCTCCGTATTCCATTTTCGTGAATAAAACAGCAGGTCGCAGACCGCAGTTCTGCACTCCCCGTTTCCGGAGACACATTCGCGGAACGCATGATCTGACCACAGTTGAGATGGTCCGAGACTTACGCTGAAAGCACCGCTGCGCTCAGACTTCGACGCAGGTCATCGGCCCCGTCCCTCCCAATGCTAGACTGGGAATCGCAAGTTGTTTCAACAACATAGTCTATGAGGGCGGTTAGTGCCGCCCGCTCATTTTCCTGCTCTTTGGTTGTCCCGAAGGACGCGACCTCTGCGAGGTCATCTGCCCAAGCACGCATTATTTTCGTCCACCCGATGCCTGCCATTGTTAATCTTTTAGTAATATTAAGTGCCCGGATTAACCTTTGTTATCAAGTATAAAATGCGGACGGGTTCAAACCTAGAATTGGCTTATTGCATATCAGCGAAATTTGACGCTGCGTTTGCGAAAATTTATTATGAGAAATTGATGCGCAGGGTCGCGTGGTCATGCCGGCTGCGCACGAACCGCAACAGAACCACACTCACCTCAGCGGCATGTTCCATCCCTGAACCCTGCTTGCGTATTGACGCCGCTTTGGCATCCTCGACATTCAAATGCGCGGCACCGAGCCGATTGGAATGTACCGATGAGCATGTGCCCGAATGTCAAAGCAAAGGGCCATTGCGCGATCGCCGCGTCAGACCCGAATTGCCGCGTCAGCGATGCTCTTCTGCAGAAATCGCCACCAGAGCCCGGTTATAGGCCTTCAACGCGTCCAGATGATGGATCACCCCGATCAGCGTCAGCTGCGGCTCCCCGGTCTCTTCTGACCGCTCCTCTTCCTCCACCACCGGGATGAACTCCACCCCTGCCCGGTCAAAGATCGGCAGCGCCGCCTCCAGCGTCGCCAGGGGGCTGATTGCAATGCCTTCATCCATCAGCGCCTGCGCGCTCTCCGGGTCGGATGCCGACAGCGGTCGCATCACCTTGCCCACCAGCAGGGTGCCAAGCAGATAGGCCTGAGGGCCCGCCGAACAGCGCAGGTTGCGTTTTTCCAGCTGGGTCAGGAAGAAAGACCGATCCACCAGACGCGAGGCCAGCGCCGTGGACATGGAAACGGAGACCATCACGGCCAAACCGATCTGCCAGTCGCCTGTCAGCTCAAACACGATCAGCGTGGTGGAAATCGGCGCGCCCAGAACCGCTGCGGCCACTGCCCCCATTCCGGCAAACGCATAGAGCGTATGTGTCCCGGAGACATCGGGCAGCGTGGCGGTGGCGATGATCCCGAAGGCCAGCCCGGTCAACGCGCCCACCATCAGCGACGGAGAGAACACGCCGCCGCCCATGCGTCCGCCCATGGTGATGGACACTGCCGCAGCCTTCACGATGGTAAAGAGGATCGCCTGGCTCAACAGCAGCTGGCCCGACAGCGCCAGAACGGTGGTTTCGTAACCAACCCCGATAATATGGGGAAACCAGATCGCAATGAGCCCAAGCAGGAAACCCGCCGCCGCAGGTCGCAGCCAACGCGGCACGCCAAGCGCACTCTGCACCGCCGTTCCCAGCCGGTCTGCCAGAAAGATCGAATGCATCAGCAGCACGGCCACCACGCCGCAAATCACCCCGAGGATCAGAAATGCGGGCAGCTCAACATAGAACTGCAGCGCGCCGGGCGTGGTCAGCACAAATTCTGTCACATCGCCGTATTCCAGCCGGTTGATCACCGTGCCCGCCACCGAGGCCACCACGATGGGCGCAAAGGTGTTGACCGAGAAGTGCCGCAGCACCACCTCCATGGCAAACAAGGCCCCGGCGATCGGCGCGTTGAAGCTGGCTGAAACCGCTGCAGCCACCGCACAGCCCAGCAGATCCCGCCCCGTGACCCCATCAGCGCGAATACGGTCGCTCACCCAGGTGGAGATCATGCCGGCGATATGGACCACCGGCCCCTCACGTCCGGAAGACCCCCCGGTAGAGAGCGTCAGAAAGGAGGCGCAGGCCGATGCAAGACCTTCGCGGATTTCCACCCGCCCGTCGCGCAGCGCGGCGCCCTCGATGACATCGGCAACAGACCGCACGCGACCATCCGGCGTGAACCGATGCAGGATCACCCCCACCGCAAGCCCGCCCAATACCGGCACGAGCAACAGCAGATACCAGGGCAAGGTCGCCGCAAAACTGTGAAGGTAGTCAAGGTCTTCGGCGCCGTAGACAGCGCCTTGCAGTGCTGTGATCCCCTTGCGGAAGAACAGGGCGGCAAAACCGGCAAGCACACCAATCACCAATGCGATCAGCCAGAACTGCAGCTGGCTCGGTCCGCGATGCAGCAGCACACGCCGTGCGTCCTTCAGCGTCGCCCGTGTCTGGGCGAGATATGAGGACAGGGCCGTGCTTTGCAATCGCGGCATTGGGGTTCTCCGATCAATTCACCGATAAATCAGTCGCGCGGGACCCAATAACTTTAGCAAACAGTTCTATCCGTGCGGTAAATCTTTAATCGCCTTGCAACAGCGCCTTGGCGGCGGCGCGTGCCTCCGGTGTGATCCTGTCGCCCGACACCATGCGGGCGATCTCATCCACGCGGTCATCAGCGCTCAGCGGCACCACCTGTGACAGGGTTACGCCATCCTCGACGGACTTCTGCACCCGCCAGTGATGTGCGCCCTGCGCGGCAACCTGTGGCGAATGGGTCACCACCAGCACCTGACTGCCATCGGCCAGCGCCTTGAGGCGGCGGCCAACCGCATCTGCCGTGGCGCCACCGACGCCGCGGTCGATCTCGTCGAAAATCAGCGTCTTGGCCGAATCCTCACCGCGCAGGCAGACCTTCAGCGCCAGCAGGAACCGGCTCAGCTCACCGCCCGACGCGATCTTGTTCAGCGGTCCAGCAGGCGCGCCGGGGTTGGTCGCCACGGTAAAGGCCACCGCATCCACGCCCTCTGGTCCTGCCTCGGCCGGGGTGATGAGGGTCTCGAACACCGCGCGTTCCATTTTCAGTGGCGCCAGCTCCGCCATCACGGCTGCATCCAGCGTGGCGGCGCTGTCCCGGCGTTTGGCCGACAGCCGATCTGCTGCCGTGGCATAGGTTGCCTCTGCCGATTTCAGCGCCAGTTCCTGATCGGCCAGGTTCTGATCGCCTGCGTCCAGCGCCTGCAACTTTTCACGCAGCACATCGGCGTAGTCGGCCAGATCATCGGGCTGCACATTATGCTTGCGCGCCAGGGCGCGGATCGCAAACAGACGCTCCTCGCAATCCTCCAGATCGCCGGGATTGAACTCCAGCCCCTCAAGGACGCGTTCCACACCGTCCTGCGCCTCGCCCAGCTCTATCATCGCGCGGCTCAGGGCTGCCAGCGGCGCGTCCAGCGCCTCGCCCGCATCTCCGGCCACCGCCTCCAGCCAGCGCTGCGCTTCGCCCATGGTGCCCTCGGCCCCCTCGGACAGCAGGCTATGCGCACGGGCAATGTCGCCGCGAATACGTTCAGCCGCCTGCATCTGACGACGACGCGCATCGAGGCTCTCATCCTCGCCCGGCTCCGGGTTCAACTGGTCAAGCTCGCCCACAGAATGGCGCAGGAATTCCTCTTCCGCCCGCACCGCCTCAAGTGCTGCACGGGTTTCCTCGACCCGTTTGCGCGCCTTTGCCGTCGCGGTCCAGGCTGTACGGACCTCGCCGACCAAGGCGTCGACACCGGCGAACTCATCCAGCATGGCCCTGTGGCCACGCGGGTTCAGCAGCCCTCGGTCATCATGTTGTCCGTGTAATTCCAGCAGAGTGTCCGACAGCGCCCGCAGCACCTCGCCCGAGCAGCGCCGGTCATTGACCCAGGCCGTCTTGCGCCCGTCAGCGGTGTTCACCCGGCGCAGCAGCAGACTGTCCGAGACAGGCAGCCCCGCCTCTTCCAGCACGGCACGGGCGGCGTGGCCCTCGGGCAGATCAAATTCCGCCACCACCTCGCCTTGATCCGCACCCTGACGCACCAGCGCAGCACGCCCCCGCCAGCCGAGAACAAAGCCCAGTGAATCGAGCAGAATCGATTTGCCTGCCCCGGTTTCGCCGGTCAGAACATTGAGACCTGACTGGAACGTAAGCTCCAGATGGTCGATGATCAGTAAGTCGCGAATATCAAGCGCGCGCAGCATCAAGATGCCCCGTAAATGCCGTCAGAGCCAATCGCCCTTGACCGTTTGACGATAGATCTTGGCAAGCCAGTTGTTGCCGCGATCCTTCAGCTTCAGCCCCTGCGATGTCAGCAGCTTGAAACTGTCCTCATACCATTCGGTCGAACGGAAGTTGTGACCGAGGATGGCCCCCGCAGACTGTGCCTCATCCGTAAGGCCCAGCGATAGATAAGATTCGACCAGACGATGCAGCGCCTCGGCCGTGTGTGATGTGGTCTGGAAGTCCTCGACCACGACGCGGAACCGGTTGATCGCCGCAGTATAGTGCTGACGCTTCAGGTAATACCGCCCGATTTCCATCTCCTTACCCGCCAGGTGGTCAAAGGCGAGGTCGAATTTCAAGATCGCAGAGGTGGCATATTCGCTGTCAGGATAGACCTCGATCACGGTCCGCAGCGATTGCAGCGCCTGGAAGGTCAGCCCCTGATCGCGGCCCACTTCGTCAATCTGGTCATAGTAGCTCAGGGCCAGCAGATACTGCGCATAGGCTGCATCTTCTTCCGTTGGGTAGAAATCAATGTAGCGCTGCGCCGCCGAGCGGCTGTTCTCGTAGTCCTCGGCCTGATGGTATGTGAAGGCCTGCATGATCAGCGACTGCTTCGCCCATTCGGAATAGGGGTAAAGACGCTCAACCTCGGAGAAATAATAGGCTGCATCCCCTTCGCGATCACGCGCCAGCTCAAACTCACCGCGCTCATAGATCTGTTCCGGAGTATAAACTTCCAGGTTCTGAGAAGATTGCCGGGCGTCGCCATCTGCACCGCCACATGCGGCGAGAGTCGCCATCAGTGCGACCGCTCCGATCCCTTTGGCTGCTGCCCTGATGCCGATCATTCCTGCCTCACTTCACCGTCTTGTTCTACAACCCGCAGGTCGCATCCTCTGCCTGCGCACTGGCGCGGCCCGGACTGTCCATGTCAAACATGACGCCCGGCGTCGCCACGGTCTAGCACATTCATATGATGTGCAAAACGCCTTTCACGCTGCTCCCGTTCAATTGGCAGAGAAAGCTTGCGAGGGTCAAGTCTGCATGCCGCGCTGCACCCCCGCAATCCGCCTGAAATCCGGTGATCCCCACAGAAGCCCCCGCACATAGAAAAACGGCCGGCGACAGGCCGACCGTTAATGCGATTGTAAAGACATGCCCGCAGGCTTAGGCGACGCGGCGCACCTGAGCGGGGATTTCGGACCAGACCAGCCCCTGCCCCGGCAAACGTGCAGTCATGACCGGATCACAGGTGACCTCGGCAACCGCGCCGGGCTCGTTGAACAAGGCGCGCAACAGGGTGTTGGTCATCGAATGGCCCGCACGCTCGCCCACGTAGTGGCCAAAGATCGGCAGACCGGCCAGCGCCAGATCGCCAAGCGCGTCAAGCATCTTGTGGCGCACAGGTTCATCCGAATGGCGCAGACCGGATCCCGCATGCACGACAGGACCGTCGAACACCACCGCGTTTTCACCCGGCACGCCGCCCAGAGCCAGACCATTGGCCTGCATCTCCTCGACATCGACGCGGCGGCAGAACGTGCGGCTGTCGCACAGCTCGCGCGCGAAGGTGCCGTTGCGCAGGTCCAGTTCACGGCTCTGATGGCCGATGCCCTCTTCGGCGAATTCGATATCAAAGGAAATCTTCAGGCGGTCACACGGCAGCAGGGTTGCCCGTGCGTCCTTCGTTTCGACCATCACCGGCTTGAGCACTTTCCAGGCGCGCACTGGCGCGTGCAGGCGCTGAATGCCGGTGGCCATGATTTCACGCACGAACTGAGCGGACGACCCGTCCATGATCGGCACTTCCGGTCCGTCGATCTCCACCCGCGCGTTGTGCACACCACAGCCGGCCAGCGCCGCCATGATGTGTTCGACAGTGGAGACGGAAACACCGGCAGCATTCACCAGACGCGTGCAAAGCGCCGTGCGCTCCACCATATCCCAGCGCGCCGGGATGACGGTGTTGCCCAGGGCAATGTCGGTCCGTTTGAAGGTCACACCATGCTGCGCTGCGGCGGGAAGCACGACCATCTTGGCCGGCTTGCCGGAGTGCAGGCCGATGCCGTCAAACGTAACTGCTGCTTTGAGCGTGTTCTGCACAGGGTGCCTCATGGGTTGTTCGGGTCGCACTGACCATCTCGCCGGTACACCTAAGCGCTCCATGCCTGCGCCTCAACTCAATCTTTGCAACCAAATGAAACATGAATATTACAGTTCGGCAGAACATCGCCACGGCCATGTTAAACCACTGTATTTGAAATAAAAAAGGCCGCCAACTGGCGGCCTTTTCATCGTTTTCCGTGAGTAATTAGTTGGCTTGACGACGCAGGAATGCGGGAATTTCGATGCGTTCCTGATCTTCATCATGCGGCTGCTCGGCCTGTTGCGGCTGCGCGGACTGCATGCTCGGTTGCGTCCGTTGTGCGGCCTGCGGACGGTTCTGCGTGGTTTCCTGCGGGTGGCCGGTCATCCGGTTGATCAGGGAGTTCAGGCCAAACCGGCGCTGCTCCTGCGGATCCGTAGCCGGGCGCTGCTGCTGCGCTGCGGCAGGTTGCTGCTGATGCTGCTGAGCCTTCTGCTGGCCGCTCTGATGACGCTGCGCCGCCTCGCGCAGACGCACGATGGCATCCTGCGAAGGAGCACCCGGAGCCGGAGCGCGCGGCGCGACAAAGCCCTCGGCCTGGGTCGTGGCAGGCTGTTGCTGTGCAGGTTGCGGCTGAGCCATCTGCTGGTGCTGCTGCGGCGCAGGCTGCTGAGCGACGCGTTGTTGCTGCACCTGTTGCGGCTGCACTTGCGGCTGCGGGCGGTATGCCGGCGGCGGCAGGCCGTCATTGGCGTCGGCGCTCTCGTTCACGTCTTCGATCAGCTCGTCGTTCTGCGCCTGGGCTGCCGCACGGTCATTGTCAAACTCGGAGAACAGCGAAGGCTCCTGCCCGGTGGCCGCATCTGCTGCGACAGCCGGAGCGGCTTCCATAGGCTCTTTCAGTTCCAGCGGCGCGCGACGGTTGTCCTCGACGCTGACGGTCTTGGTCAGCGGCGCGGACATCGGACGGCGCGGCACCGGAACGTCATGGGCGTCTTCGGTGGCATCGATACCGGTTGCAACCACGGAGACGCGCATCTTGCCTTCCATCGCCGTGTCCAGCGTGGAGCCGACGATGATGTTGGCGTCCGGATCGACCTCTTCGCGGATGCGGTTTGCTGCTTCGTCCAGTTCGAACAGGGTCAGGTCATGCGCGCCGGTGATGTTGATCAGAACACCCTTGGCGCCGCGCAGGGAGATTTCGTCCAGCAGCGGGTTCGCTATGGCTTTCTCGGCGGCCTGGATGGCGCGATCTTCGCCTTCGGCCTCGCCGGTGCCCATCATCGCCTTACCCATCTCGTCCATCACGGCGCGCACGTCCGCAAAGTCGAGGTTGATGAGACCCGGACGGACCATCAGATCGGTCACACCCTTCACACCCTGATACAGGACGTCATCCGCAAGCGAGAACGCTTCGGTGAAGGTGGTCTTTTCATTGGCCAGACGGAACAGGTTCTGGTTCGGAATGATGATCAGCGTGTCCACGACCTTCTGGAGGTTTTCGACACCCTCCTCGGCCTGGCGCATCCGCTTGGCACCTTCGAACTGGAAGGGTTTGGTCACAACGCCAACGGTCAACACGCCAAGCTCACGCGCGGCCTGCGCGATGATCGGTGCCGCACCGGTGCCGGTGCCGCCGCCCATGCCAGCGGTGATAAAGCACATGTGCGCACCCGCAAGGTGATCCACGATCTGTTCGATGCTCTCTTCCGCAGCGGCGGACCCGACCGAGGCACGCGCGCCGGCACCCAGACCTTCGGTCACTTTCACACCCAGCTGCACCCGGCTCTTGGCCGCGTTCTGCTGCAACGCTTGCGCGTCGGTGTTGGCCACAACAAAATCCACACCCTCGAGCTCTTTGGCGATCATATTGTTGACGGCATTGCCGCCCGCGCCGCCGACACCGAATACGGTGATCTTGGGGCTCAGCTCTTCTTGTCCGGGCATCGAAAGGTTCAGGGTCATGCTTTTTCCGCCTGTGTTTTAGCCCTCCCGCAAGGGCGTCGATTGTCACTCTTCTGCCTTAATCCTATCGCGATGCAGGAGTCTCGTCATCCCCAAAAGCGCATTCACCCACAAAATATGGGCCAAATGGTGGGGGACTTTGCCGAATATCGCCATTCAGGCGAAATATGGTGGTATGCAGAGGGTCGATACATAAACACAATCCCTCCGCGCCTGCCAGAACAGGCACGCCAGACCGATCTTGATATGATTGCGAACCCCTGCTCGGCCTCGCACATCGCTGATTTCAGCGTATTGGGACGATTTTTAACGCAAGTGAAGACCCCTGTCACGGGGTATGTGGAAAAACTGTGGGTAACCGGTGGATAAGATCCCTCGAAACGGCGCAGATCGGCAAAGCTTTGCCGAGCGCCGCGCGCATTACCAGTTGTCTTTGAACCAACGCACGACGCGGCGCATCGATCCGCCCGCCATCCGGTCCACCGGCGCGTCGAAATCCCACCATTCGTCCTGCGGATGAGCCGCGAACAGGCACATGCCGACGGCAGAGGCGAATCCCGGTCCGGTCACCGCCTGCGGCAGGCCATGCACCCGCATCGGGCGACCCAGACGCACCTGCTGGCCCAGAATGCGGCTCGCCAGACCGTCCAGTCCGAGGATCTGACTTGAGCCGCCGGTCAGCACGATCTGCTGGCTCGGCAGATGATCGAACCCGGCTGCATCCAACCGCACCCGCACCTCCTCCAGGATCTCCTCGACCCGGGGGCGCATGATGCCGATCAGCTCCGCCCGGCTGACGGTGCGGCGGTCGCGCTCCCAGTCGCCGGTCTCGCCACCGATGTCGATCATGTCGCGATCATCCGCGCCCGTGGCATGCACGCCGCCGGACATGGTCTTGATCCGCTCAGCGGTGGCCACCGGCACCCCCAGCCCCATCGAGATGTCGCTGGTGATATGGTCGCCGCCCATGCGCACCGCATCGGCATAGATCATGTGCTTCTTCATAAAGACAGAGATCGAGGTGGTTCCGCCGCCCATGTCGACGCAGGCCGCGCCCAGCTCCTGCTCGTCCTCTACCAGCGCCGAGACGCCAGAGACATAGGCCGAAGAGGCAATCCCCGCCAGTTCCAGATCGCAGCGCTGCACGCAGCGCACCAGGTTCTGGATCGTGGCGGCCTCCACCGTCAGCATATGCATGTCGACCGACAGTGCCTGCCCCATCTGGCCGCGCGGGTCCTCAAGACCGGAACGGTTATCAAGCGCGAAATTCACCGGCTGCGCATGCAGCACCTCACGTCCGGCGCCATATTCCGGCACCTCGCAGGCGGCCAGAACGCGGGCGATCTCGTTTTCCGTGACCTCCTGGCCTTCCAGCTCCACCGTGGCGTCCAGCCCGTAGGAGCGCGGCGTCGCACCGGCGAAACAGGCAATCACGTGATCCACCCGCACCTCGGCCATCTTCTGCGCCGCCTGCACAGCGGTGCGGATGGCCCGTTCGGTTTCCTGCATGGCGGAAATCTCGCCGAACTGCACACCGCGCGACCGCGTCGTTGCAGCGCCGATGACGCGAAATCCCGACTGACCGGCCAGCGAGCCGATGGAATTGTCCTCGCTCAGCCGTCCGATACCATCGAACCGCAGCACCAGACAGGAGATCTTGGAACTGCCCACATCCAGAATGGCCACCACACCGCGCTGCATGGCCTGGCGGCGCATCTGCCGCATCGCACGTTGGGATTGATACAGGTCTGTCATATCAATAAGAGCTCTCGTTCAATTGGCGAATGCGCCACCAGTCCTCAACGGCTGGTGCGTTCATCCGCACGGTCAGACGGGTCGGCAGGCGCAAGTCCACGATCGCCACATCCCGTTCCAATAGGTCCTTCACTTCGCTGACAGCGATCACACGCTCCAACGCCGCAACCGGGCGTTCAACCGGCAACTGAATGCGCTGGCCACGGTCCAGCACCACATCCCAGCGCCGCTCCCCCACACGGACAATGCCGCGCAGGCGTTCACCCAGGGGACGCGCGGCTGCGAACAGCTTTAGCGCCTCCACGGCAGCCCGGTCCGCGCCCCTGCCCGCAATCAACGGCAGGTTGGGATGCAACCCGCGCTGGCCCAGCTCGGCGACAAAAGCGCCCGTTTCATCCAGCAGAGCCAGCCCGTCGCGGCTGCGCCAGACGATGGCGGGCTGACGCTCCACCACATCCACCTGCAGAATGCCGCCGGGACGAATGCGCACGGCTGCGGTTTTCACCGGGTCCAGCCCGACGATCAGATCGCGAATGGCCGCAAGGTCCAGATCAAACGAGCTGAGCGGCAGATCCAGCGAGGTTACCTCGCGGATGTCCGTCGCCACACTCTCCCCTGCGCCGTCGATGGCCATCACGTTGACCATGAACTCGGGCCGCGTCTCAAAGGCCGCGCGGGCCTCGGTATAAAGTCCGACCAGATGGTCGCGCCGCGCTTCGCTCGCCAGGTAGCCCCCGGCAGCAGCCAGCACCGCGCAGACCGGAAGCCCTACGCGCAGCCCCATGCGGATACCCGGCGTCAGCATCCAGCGCTGAACACGATACTTCAGACGCGACGGTGCCGGATCGGCCTTGTTCTCGGCCGCATGTGCTTTGGACCTGCGTGATGTCAGCGCTCGCATGAGGCATCCTCCACCAGCCAGGCACACAGCTGGCCAAAGCTCAGACCGCAATGCTGCGCCTGCTCAGGTGTCAGCGAGGTTGGCGTCATGCCCGGCTGCGTGTTGGTTTCAAGCAGGATCAGCCCGTCGGTGCCACGCGCCTCATCCCAGCGGAAATCGGTGCGCGACAGGCCCCGGCAGCCCAGCACGTCATGCGCGCGGATCGCATAATCGAGACACAGCTGGGTGATCTCTTCGGGAACCTCGGCGGGCAACACGTGGCGCGAGCCACCGGCGGCATATTTCGCCTCGTAGTCATACCAGCCATCGGTGATGATATCCGTCACGCAAAGCGCCCGCTCTCCCATCACCGTGACCGTCAACTCGCGCCCCGGTGCATAGGTCTCCACCATCACCTGCGCGGGCATTTCCTGGGACAGCTGCGGCGGGCTGTTGGCCGCCTCATGCACGATATAGATCCCGACAGAGGAGCCTTCGTTGTTGGGCTTCACCACATAGGGCGGCGCGATCACATGGCGCGCCATCACCTCGTCCTTGGCGGCGATCACGCTGTCCACCACCGGCAGACCGGCGGTGCGATAGGTCGCCTTGGAGCGTTCCTTGTCCATCGCCAACGCCGAGGCCAGCACACCGGAGTGCGTATAGGGAATGCGCATCCATTCCAGAATGCCCTGCACACAGCCGTCCTCGCCCCAACGGCCATGCAGCGCGTTGAAAACCACATCCGGCTTGATGTCCTGCAGTTGCGCCACAAGGTCCGGGCCTGCATCGACCTCGACCACCTCGTAGCCTTCTCTCCTCAGTGCGCCGGCGCATTCACGCCCCGTGGACAGAGACACCTCCCGCTCGGCGGAGGGGCCACCCATCAACATCGCAACCTTCGGGAGTGTTCTGCTCGCTCCACCCACGATCACTGCCTCAATTTCTACCGGGCATTGTTGCCCTTTATAATTATTCCGGTGCCGGTTTTCCGGCTCCCGCAAAGACCTCAGCCTTCAACACCATGGGACCTGCATCCCGATGGCAACATCACACCTGCGCGCCCCGTGACAGGGCCAAAACACAAAGGCTGTTCACCAAGCTTCCCGCATGTTCGGGACTTCAGTATCTGCGCTTGCGCAAACCTGACGGGACGCAAATTGGCCGCACCGGGTCAGGTTATTGAAATCGCTGAATTTTCCTGGATCACACTCGCTTGGGATCGCCTATACGCATGATTTCCCACTTTAGCCAAATGCCGGAGTCCGCGTAAACCTTTTTTCGCACATTTTCGCCCAACTGTTCCAAATCTGCGGCGGTTGCGCCACCGGTGTTAATCATGAAGTTGGAATGCTTCTCACTCATCTGCGCCCCGCCAAGGGTCGCGCCACGCAGGCCGGCGTTGTCGATCACCTTCCAGGCCTTGAGGTCCATCACGTCATCGGCCTTGCCGGTCGAGGAAAATCCTGCCGGATTGCGGAATGTCGATCCCGCCGAACGCTCTTTGGTGGGCTGGCTTTCGTCGCGCTTGCGCAGCTGCTCCTCCATGCGCGCCGCCAGCGCTTCGGGCTCGCCCGCAGGTCCGCGCAGGGTGGCCGACACCAGAACGGCACCCTCCAGCAGGTCGGTCTGGCGATACTCGAACTGCAGATCTTCCGCCGTCAGGGTCTTTACGCTGCCATCCCGCAGCACCACCTGAGCCGAGACAAAGACATCCGCTACATAAGCGCCATAGCAGCCCGCGTTCATCCGCACCGCACCGCCGATACTGCCGGGAATGGTGCGCAGAAAGGTCAGATCGACACCCGCCTCTGCGGCCTTGCGCGCCACATGGCCGTCCAGCGCCGCCGCGCCTGCGGTCACGGTGTCGCCTTCGACCTCAATCGCGTTGAAACCGCGCCCCAGCCGGATCACCACCGCCCGCAAGCCACCATCCCGCACGATCAGGTTCGACCCCACGCCCATGGGGAAAACCTCCACATCCGCTGGCAGATCCCGCAGGAAATCCTGCAAGTCCTGTAGATCGGCGGGCTGGAACAGATAATCCGCAGGCCCGCCCACACGCAGCCATGTGAGGTCACAGAGGTCTCGGTTCGGCGTCAGGCGCCCGCGCACGGCTGGAAGATCGGTCATCACGGCTCACTTCTGGTTTCAACGCGGGTTTAGGCCATGCCCGCGCGAAGGAAAACCCCAGAGCCCACTCCACCTGCCGTTTGCGCGTGTTTCGCCGCCTTTGGATCTGCGCCGCATAGCGCGTGTCGAGGACCGTAGACCAGACGGCCTCCGCCTATCCGCGCCGCACACCGCGCAGCCAGCGCACCAGATAGATCACCGGCCAGCGCAGGATCGACATGCCTGCCACCAGCATCGCCAGCCCCCACCAGGGGCCGTTCTCATAGGTCACATAGCCCAGGAGCGGAATGCCAATGGCAATCAGCACATAGGCACGGGACCAGTGGTTGTCCTTTGACGGGATCATCGCCAGCAGGTTGGCCAGCACCACCCAGAGACAGGCCAGGATCAGGGAGGTGTTCATGGGCGTGGCCCTCCGGTCTCGCGCCCAACAGCAGCGCGACGCAGCAAGGCGGAGAGCGGCTTGCGAAACATCGACAGCAGCGCAAACAGGCCAAAGCCCGCCGCCAGCAGGCCGAAATCACGATAAAGCAGCCAGATCAACAGCGGCGCCACCAAGAGCAGCAGCAGTCCCGGCGGACGCTGATAGCGCAGTGGCAGGAACGCCACCACGCTGGCGCAGAGCACCCAGACCAAGGCGGCAAGGAGCGAGAGCGACATCATGCGTCCCTCCCCTCTGCCACCACGGCCCCGAGTGCGCGCCGCCTCATCCCTGCAGCCTTTCGGGAAGCCCGTTCGCCCAGGCGGAAATCGTACCAGCGCCGAGGCAGACAACCATGTCGCCGGGGCGGGCTTGTTCGCGCACCAGCCGCAGCAGGTCGTCTTCGTTGAGGATCGCGCGCGCATGGCGGTGACCATGGCGGATCAGCCCCGCCACCAGATCGTCGCGGCCCGCGCCTTCGATGGGGTCTTCACCGGCGGCGAAGACTTCGGCGATGGCGACCACATCGGCGTCATTGAAACAGGCGCAGAAATCATCGAACAGGCTCGACAGGCGCGAATACCGGTGGGGCTGATGCACCGCGATGACACGGCCCTCACCCTCACTGCCGATGGCCTGACGTGCGGCCTTCAACACGGCGGCAATCTCCACCGGGTGGTGGCCGTAGTCGTCGATGATGGTGACGCCGTCGACTTCGCCCACCTTGGTGAAGCGCCGGTTCACGCCGCCAAAGGCCGCCAGCGCCGTGCGAATCTCATCGAGCTTCATGCCCAGATGACGACACACCGCCACTGCCGACAGCGCGTTGGAGACGTTGTGATCGCCCGGCATCGGCAAGGTGCAACCTTCGATCTTCTGCCCTTCGGCCTGCAGCAGCACGTCGAAATGCGCCACCCCGCCTTTGTAGGTCAAGTTCACCGCACGCACGTCCGCTTGCGCGTTAAAGCCATAGGTCACCACGCGGCGGTCGGAAATCCGCCCCACCAGCGCCTGCACCTCGGCGTGGTCGGTGCAGCAGACCGCAAGGCCATAGAAGGGGATGTTGGAGACAAACTCATAAAACCCGTCGCGCAGGCGATCAAAGTCGCCCCAATGCTCCATATGCTCGGGGTCGATATTGGTCACCACGGCGATGGTGGCGGGCAGCCGGTTGAAGGTGCCGTCGCTCTCGTCGGCCTCGACCACCATCCACTCGCCCTGCCCCATCCGCGCGTTGGAGCCATAGGCATGGATAATGCCGCCGTTGACCACGGTGGGATCAAAGCCCCCCGCGACCATCAGCTCGGCCATCATGGTGGTGGTGGTGGTCTTGCCGTGGGTGCCGCCGATGGCGATGTTGGACTTGAGCCGCATCAGCTCCGCCAGCATCTCGGCCCGGCGCACCACCGGCAGGCCCCGCGCGCGGGCCTCGTCCAGCTCGGCATTGCCGGGCTTGATGGCGGAGGAAATCACCACCACCTCGGCGTTTTCCAGGTTCTCGGCCCGCTGGCCCTCAAACACGGTCGCCCCGAGGGTCTCCAGCCGCTGGGTGATCTTGGAGGACTTCAGATCCGAGCCCTGCACCACATAGCCAAGGTTCAACAGCACTTCGGCGATGCCGGACATGCCGATGCCACCGATACCGACAAAATGGATCGGGCCGACGTCGCCGGGCAGTTTGGTGGCAGGGGTCATGGGGCAGCTTCCTCGGACAAGTGTTCAACAAGCGCCACGAGACGGTCCGTGGCATCGGGTATTCCGGCGTTCATCGCCGCATTGGCCATCTGGGTGGCCCCTTGCGGATGGGTCAGAACAGCGGCGATCTGCTCTGCAAGGCTGTTGCTGTCAAGGGCGCTTTCGGGGATGCGGATGGCACCTCCGGCCTCAACCAGCCCGCGCGCATTGGCGGTCTGGTGATCGCCAGCGGCCGAGGCCAGCGGGATCAGGATCGAGGGCCGCCCGATGACGGAAATATCGGCAATCGACGACGCGCCCGAGCGCGATATCACCAGCTGCGCCTCGGAAATGCGCGACGGCACATCGGTAAAGAACGGCTGCACGTCCGCATCAATACCATTGTCGGCATAGACCTTGGCCACCCGCGCCTCATCCTCGCCGCGCGCCTGGTGGCTGATCCGCATATGCTGGCGCAGCTCGGGTGGCAGGGCGAGGATCGCTTCGGGCACCACGTCGGACAGGATGCGCGCGCCCTGGCTGCCGCCGATCACCAGGATCGACATCGGGTAATCCCCGGGCGGGATATAGGGCGCACCCTGACGTTCCAGAACCGCGCCGCGCACCGGATTGCCCACATGCACGCCCTGCGCGCCGTCCGGCAGGTCCGTGGGCCAGACACCGCAGGCCACCTGCGCCACGCGCGTGGCAAACTTGCGGTTCACCTTGCCCAGCACGCCGTTCTGTTCGTGGATCATCCGGGGCAGGCCCAACAGCGTCGCCGCTCCCAGCGCCGGGATCGACGGGTAGCCGCCAAAGCCCACCACCGCATCGGGACGGTCGCGCCTCATGTCCAGTGCCATCTGCGCCACGCCCGACAGGATCTTCGGCCCCACCAGCGCCTTGGCCAGCAGCCCGCCACGGGCAAATGTGGCCGAAGGCACCTCGGAGATTTCGGTCGAATGGGGAAAGCCGCCGGTGTAGCGCGCGCCGCGCGCATCGGTGGAGAGCTTCACCCGCCAGCCCTTGCGCAACATCGCCTCTGCCAGCGCCTGCGCGGGGAACATATGCCCCCCGGTGCCGCCCGCCGCCATCAGGAGCAGTTTCTGTGTCATCTCGTGCCTGCCTTCGCGTTCTTATCCGTTGACCGGCCCACCTCTCTTATCCGCGCCCACGTCCGCGCAATGCGTCCGCGATTTCGCCCTGAGGTCGGGACCGGGTGAAGGCCAGGAGCATACCCATTGCGATGCCGCCTGCAATCAGGGAGGAGCCACCATAGCTCACGAACGGCAAAGTCATGCCTTTCGCGGGAAGAAGCCGCACCGCAACCCCCATGTTGATCATCGCCTGAACACCAAAGGAGCAGGCCAGACCGGCCCCCGCCAGACGGATGAATGTATCCCGCTCGCGCATCAGGCGGAACAACGACCGCACGACGATCATGGCGTAGAGGAAGATAATGATCGACACGAGCACCAGCCCGTATTCCTCGGCCGCCACGGCAATGATGAAATCGGTATGCGCATCCGGCAGGGACCATTTCACCTGCCCCTCACCGACGCCAACACCAAACAGGCCGCCCTCGCGAATGGCGTTGGTGGCATAGCCCAGCTGCGTGGTCGGATCGAGATCCGGGCTCAGGAAGCCATCAATACGACGGGCAAAGTGTTCGGAGTTGGAATAGGCGATAACGCCGCCAAAAATCACCACAGCCGCCATGCCCACCAGCAGCAGCATCGGCGCCCCGGCGACGAAATACATCACGCCCCAGCCAAAGAGGATCAGACAGGCCTGACCAAAGTCCGGCTGCATCACCAGCAGCATCACCACCGACAGACACAGGCCAAAGGACAGCAGCGTGCCCGGCGGGCCATAGATCTGATGGCTCGCCGCGATCATCCAGGCGGCCAGCACGATGAAGCCCGGCTTCAGGAATTCCGACGGTTGCAGCGAGGCAAACCCAAGGCTGTACCAGCGCACAGCCCCTTTGCCGAAATCGGTGCCGAAGATCGGCAGCAAGGCCATCGCGACAAAGGCACAGACAAATCCGATCACAGCCAGCCGTCGCACCAGTGTCGGGGACATCATCGAGGTCAGCACCATCGCCACCAGCGCGGTACAGCCAAAGAAGGCCTGACGTTGCACGTAGTGGAAATTGTCAAACCCGTTGCGGGCCGCCAGCGGCACCGAGGCCGCCAGGCCCAGCAGAAGCCCGACAATGAACAATGTGACCACAAAGGTCATCGTCCACTTGTCCAGTGTTCGCCACCATTTGGGAAGAATCGGCTCCCCTTCTTGCGCGGGGAGCGCGCCATAGACCATCTCAGTCATGGGTTCACTGCCTTGATTGGGCGCTGAAATCAGCGCCGGTTTTGCCTCGAAAATGTCCCATTTGCGGGACTTATTACATAAAGTGTAACCTGATAACGCTGCGCAGGCCAGTCACTTCCTCCCCGATCATACGGGAAATTACCGCAGTTCGGCCCCGTAGCGACCACAATTGCCCGCAGCGGCGATGCTTGCGCGGACACAGCTTTCGTGGTCGATGCGGCTCATGCAGATCAAGACCCTGATTCTCGGCGCCGGCGCAGCTGGCATGATGTGTGCGGCTCATGCGGGCGGCGATTGTCTGGTGGTGGATCACGCCAAGAACCCGGGCGAGAAAATCCGCATCTCTGGCGGCGGGCGCTGCAACTTCACCAATATGTATGCCACGCCCGAGAACTACATCTCGCAGAACCCGCATTTCTGCAAATCGGCCATGGCCCGCTACACCCAGTGGGATTTCATCGACCTGGTCACCCGCCACGGCATCGCCTGGCACGAAAAAACCCTCGGGCAGCTGTTTTGCGATGACTCGGCCCGCCAAATCGTTGCCATGCTGGTGAAGGAACTGCGCGATGCGGGCGCGGATCTGTGGCTGCAAACCTCGGTGGTGGATGTGCGCCACGGCGCCGGTGGATACACCGTGCGGTTGGAGCGCGAGGGCAAACCGATCACCGTCACCGCGCAGAACCTGGTGCTGGCCACCGGCGGCAAATCAATCCCCAAGATGGGCGCCACCGGGCTGGCCTATGACATCGCACAGCAATTCGGCCTGCCGGTGCTGGACACCCGCCCCGGCCTCGTGCCCTTTACCTTTGGCGCGGAGCGGTTCAAGCCGCTGGCCGGCGTCGCCCTGCCCGCGCGGCTGTCGAACGCGCGCACCAGCTTTGACGAGGCGCTGCTGTTCACCCATCGTGGCCTGTCGGGCCCGGCGGTGCTGCAGATCTCCAGCTACTGGCACGAAGGCGAGGAAATCACCGCGCATCTGCTGCCCGACTTCGACCTGTTCAGCGCCCTGCGCGACCAGCGTCAGCAAAGCGGGCGCAAGGATCTGACCACCGAGCTTGCGCGCCACCTGCCTGCCCGCCTGGTCGAAGACCTCGCCGCCGATGGCAGCCTAAAGGGACGCCTTGCAGATCAGTCCGACGCCGCCTTGCAGGCGCTGTGCGACCGGCTGCACAACTGGCGCCTGAAACCGACAGGAACCGAAGGCTACCGCACCGCCGAAGTGACCCTTGGCGGGATCGACACCGACGCGCTCTCCTCGCGCACGATGGAGGCCAAGGCCCAGCCCGGCCTCTATGCGATCGGCGAGGCGGTGGATGTCACCGGCTGGCTCGGCGGCTACAACTTCCAATGGGCCTGGGCCTCCGGTTTTGCCGCGGGACAGGCCATCGCCACCAGCGCCTGATGCGCGCCCTGACACCGGCACTGCGATCCAACCCGCCTCAGTTACTGTCGAAATCCGCAACCTCGGCCAGCAGCCAGTTGCGAAAGGCGGCAACCGCAGGGTCCGCGCGACGCGCTTCCGGATAGGCCAGCCACACAGAGATATCATCCTCCGTCACCTGATCAAACGGCTGCACCAACGCGCCGCTGGCGATCATGCCGCTGGCATAGGCCGGGGTCAGCAGGCAGGCCCCATGCCCCGCCAAGGCCGCCTGCACCTCCAGCACCTGAGTGCCCAGACTGTGCCGTTCTGCCTGTGGAACATAGTCGACACCGGCCGCCCTGAACCACATCTCCCAGGCCGGATCAGCCGCATCCACCAAGGGCACCCGCAGCAGATCTTCTGGCTGCGTGATCGGGCCATAGGTCTCCATCAGGGCCGGGGTCAGTAACGGCGTATAGCTGGAGCGAAACAGCAGGTCCGCAGCCAACCCGGGCCAGCTGCCATGTCCGACACGAATGGCCACGCTGGCCTCGCCTGCCTCCAGATCGACGTAACGGTGATTGACCTCGACCCGCGTGGTGATGCCGGGATGCGCGACCTGAAACAGACCCAGTCGCGGGCCCAGAATGAAGGCCGCGAAACTGGCAATGGCGCTGATCACCAGCTCCTGCCCACCGCCACCGCGCACCTCTGCCCAGCCGCGACGCACCATGTCCAGCGCCTCACCAACCTGCAGCTGCAGCGCCTTGCCCGCCGCTGTCGGCACCACGCCGCGCGGCAGGCGCCGAAACAGGGGCTGACCGGCGCGATCCTCAAGCAGCTTGATCTGATAGCTGACCGCCGCCTGTGTCATCGCAAGCTCTTCCGCGGCGCGGCTGAAACTGCCCAACCGGGCCGCCGCCTCAAAGGCGCGCACCGCAGGCAGGGGTGGCAGGGGGGATTTCGCTTTATCCATAAAGGCAGCTTATACCAACCCCCTTGAGTTTCAATTGGTCATTTGCCGCTGCAACGCACACATCTAGGCGACATCACGCAAGGAAGACTGCCATGACCACCATGATCGCACAGCTGAGCCTTTGGGCCGCCATCAGCAGGTTTTTTACCCGCCCCACACACAAACGCGGCCCGTGTCAGCACGCCCTGCACCGCTACGCCCGCCGTGAGCTGTCGCATATGTCCGACCACATGCTACGCGACCTCGGCCTGTGACCAAGGTCGCGCCAGCAGGTCCGGGCAGCCTCAGACCTCAGAGTTGCAATCGGGCCGTGACTTCGGCGATGAAATCCTCGCCGCGCTTCTCAAAGCTGTCGTATTGGTCGAAACTTGCCGCCGCCGGAGCCAGCAGCACGGTTTCGCCCGGCTCTGCATCCGCCACTGCCCGCGCCACCGCTTGCGCCATGGTGGTGCAGACCTCGGCTTCCACGTCCAGCTGCATGGCGAACTGCGCCGCCTCGCGGCCGATCACATAGGCTTTGACCACCTCGTCGGTCGCGCCTTTGAGGCCCTCAAGCCCGCCTTCCTTCTCCAGCCCGCCGCAGATCCAGCGGATCTTCTTGAAGGCACTTAGCGCCTTGGCCGCGCTGTCGACATTGGTGGCCTTGCTGTCATTCACATAAGACACGCCATCCACCTCGGCCACCCGCTGACTGCGGTGTGGCAGACCGGGATATGTGCGCATCGCCGCCTCGATCACCCGGGGCGCCAGGCCCAGGGTGCGCGCCGCCGCATAGGCCGCGCAGGCGTTCTGATGGTTGTGGGCGCCGGGCAGGCCGGGGATGTCGCGCAGGTCGATCGATCCTGCCTGCCGCCCCTTGCGATATTCCGACAGGAACCCTTTGCGGGCAAAAACCGTCCAGCCCGCGCCCCCCGACAGCTTCTGCCCTGACGACACCCGGATCACCCGGTCATCGCCATTGCCCTCGCTCAGCTGCCCGGCCAGGAACAGCCCCTCGTCCTCGTCAACGCCGATGACCGCGCGGTCGGGACCACCTTCGGCGAACAGCCGTCGCTTGGCCGCAAAATAGCCGCCCATACCGGCGTGACGGTCCAGGTGATCCGGCGTCAGATTGGTAAAGACCGCCACATCCGGCGTCAGCGCCCGGGCCAGATCCGTCTGGTAGGACGAGAGCTCCAGCACCACCACGCCGCCATCGCCCGGCGGGTCGATGTCCAGCACCCCGCGGCCGATGTTGCCCGCCATCTGGCTGTCGCGGCCGACGTGTTCGAGGATATGATTCAAGAGCGCCACCGTGGTGGATTTGCCGTTGGATCCGGTGATCGCGATCACCTTGGGCATGGTGACAAACTCGTCCCATTCGCCCGAGGCGACAGAGCGGAAGAACAGCCCGATATCGTTGTCCACTGGCACGCCCGCAATCAGGGCGGCGCGCACCACCGGGTTTGGCTTGGGATAGAGATGCGGAATACCCGGCGACACGATCAGGGCCGCGATATCGTCGAACGCGTCCTGTCTGGTCAGCTCGCGGCAGGCAAAGCCCTCACCTTCGGCGGCCTCCCGCGCGGCGGGGTTGTCGTCCCAGCAGATCGCCTCCGCGCCGCCTTCGCGCAGCGCCCGCGCCGTGGCGAGGCCGGACCGGCCCAGCCCCAAGACCGCAATCTTCTGCCCTGTGACACCTTTAACCGGGATCATGCCGTACCTCTTCTGACATCTCTGTTCGGCGCGACACTGCACCGGAGCGCGGCGGGAATGCAAGCGGGCTTGAGCACCCGGACAGCGCCTGACCTTGGGGAGGCGTGAAGCGCCTTCCCGGGGGGAAGGTCAGGCCCTGTCCGACCTCTCGGTCGGACCGAACCGTTGCCATCCTCGCGCGCGCCCTGCTGACGCCACCTTCACGCCAGCGTGCTAGTCTTGATGCGTCGCGACATCAAAGACCCACAGGAGTTCGGCCCGTCCCGAGACCACCCCCTCATTGGGTGCAGGGCGGATCCACCCGAGGCCTCACTGGATTTGGTCCTTAAAACAGGCCAGCCCATGCTCCGCCCCTCCGGCGGCGCCGCCTTTCTTAACGACAAAACCGCGCAAGGCTTCCCCAACGCGGTGTCACATATCTCAGAGTAACGCTTGAGCGCCCCGCCAGCAGGTCGGGTGCCCAAGGTGGATTGGATGCCTCCCCCCCCGTTCGACCGAGAGGTCGGACAGCGCCCGACCCTCCCCACGGGAGGGCGCTTTGCACCCACCCAGGGTCGGGCGCTGCCCTTTCGCTTGGGCCTCAGCGGACCTTCAGCGTTGCCAGTCCGATCAACGCCAGGATCAGCGAGATGATCCAGAAGCGGATCACGATGGTCGGCTCCGCCCAGCCCTTTTTCTCGTAGTGGTGATGGATCGGCGCCATCAGGAACACCCGCTTACCGGTGCGCTTGAAGTAGAGCACCTGCACGATCACCGACAGCGCCTCGACCACAAACAGCCCACCCACGATGGCGAGCACCAGTTCGTGTTTGGTCGCCACAGCGATCGCACCAAGGGCCCCACCCAGCGCGAGAGAGCCGGTGTCGCCCATGAACACAGCAGCCGGTGGCGCGTTGTACCACAGAAACCCCAGCCCGCCGCCAAACAGCGCCGCGGTAAAGATCAGGATTTCACCGGTGCCCGGCACATAGTGCACATCCAGATATTCGGTAAAATCGACACGTCCCACCGCATAGGCGATAATGCCCAGCGTCCCCGCCGCGACCATCACCGGCATGATCGCCAGACCATCCAGACCATCCGTCAGGTTCACCGCGTTGGCGGCGCCGACGATGACGCAGATGCAGAATGGCACATAGAGCAACCCGAGGTTGACCAGCGTGTCCTTGAACACCGGCAATGCAAGCTGGTTCTGCAGCTCGACCGGATGGCTCCAGCTGGCCCAAAGCGCCGCGATGATCGCGATCGCAAACCCCAGCGCCAACCGCACCTTGCCCGGCACGCCCTTGGTGTTCTGCTTGGAGACCTTGGCATAGTCATCCGCAAACCCGATCAGGCCGAACGACATGGTCACAAACAGCACCAACCAGACAAACGGGTTGTCCCAGCGCGCCCAGACGAGGGTCGAGAACAACAGCGCCCCCACGATCAGCAAGCCGCCCATGGTGGGGGTGCCGGCCTTGGCCAGATGCCCCTCCGGCCCGTCGTCGCGGATCGGCTGCCCCTTGCCTTGCCGGCGGCGCAGCACGTTGATCAGCGGTTTGCCAAACACGAAGCCAAAGATCAGCGCGGTCAGGAAAGCTCCGCCAGCGCGGAAGGTGATGTAGCGGAAGAGGTTGAAAAAGTCCCCCCCGTCCGACAGGGCGGTCAGCCAGTAAAGCATACCAGAGCGGTTCCTGTTCTGAGTGGTGCAAGTTGATGTGTCATGAAGGTGCGTTGCCTTGACCGATTTCCCGGATCGCGTCAACCACGCGCGCCATCTGCATGTA
The DNA here is from genome assembly GCF_046535935.1 of Tritonibacter sp. SIMBA_163. NCBI lineage: Bacteria > Pseudomonadati > Pseudomonadota > Alphaproteobacteria > Rhodobacterales > Paracoccaceae > Tritonibacter > Tritonibacter sp. SIMBA_163. The sequence continues at coordinate 72,303 of NZ_JAWJBP010000004.1, read as the reverse complement.
GAGAGAGCCCTTGGCCAAGACCACATCGCCGCCGCGGATTTCCCCTTTCAGGGCTGCCACCGCCTCGGCGCTGGTCTCGACCCGCAGGCCCCGTTTGGCCTCGGGCAAGGCCGCATGCAGCGCTGCCATCAACGGTCCGATACAGTGAACGGTATCAATATTGTCCATCGCCGGAAACGCGGCCAGCTGCGCATGGAGCGTCGCGGCCTCGTCGCCCAATTCGCCCATATCGCCCAGAAAGGCGATCCTGCGCCCCTCGCCCTTGGTCGCGGCCAGCACCGTCAGCGCCGCCGTGACCGAGGTGGGGTTGGCGTTATAGGCGTCGTCCAAGACGGTGACGGTGCCGTCGGGTAGATCTACAGTGAAGCGCGCGCCGCGCCCCTTGACCGGCGACCAGCCCGTCAGCCCGGCCAGCGCCAGATCGAGGTCCGCACCAAGTGCTGTGACCGCCGCAAGCGCGCCAATGGCGTTCATGGCAAAATGCGCACCAAGCGACTGGATCTCTGCACTGACCTCGCGCCCCTCAAAGCGATAGGAGGCGCGGGTGACATCACCGTCCAGCGCCACGGCGCAGAGCGCATAATCCGATGCGCTGCGTCCAAACCAGCGGGTCTCGCAGCCCTTGGCCACGGCCACCTCACCCAGCACTGGGCTTTCGTCGAGGTCGGCGTTCAGCACCGCAACCCCGCCGGGCTCCAGCCCCTCAAGGATGGCCGCCTTCTCGCGGGCGATGCCGGCCACATCCTCAAACGCCTCAAGGTGCACGGCGGCGACGGTGGTCACCATGGCCACATGCGGGCGCGCCTGCAGGGCCAGTGGCGCGATCTCGCCGGGGTGGTTCATGCCGACCTCGATCACCGCAAATTCCGTATCTGCAGGCATCCGCGCCAGTGTCAGCGGCACGCCCCAGTGGTTGTTGAAACTCGCGACAGCGGCATGGGTGCGGCCCTGCGGCGCCAGCATCGCGGCCAGCATTTCCTTGGTCGAGGTCTTGCCCACCGACCCCGTAACGGCAACGACGCGGGCCTGCGTCCGGGCCCGCCCGGCCCGTCCCAATGCCTCAAGCCCGGCCTGAACGTCCTCCACAACCAAGAGCGGCGCATCGGCGGCCACACCTTCAGGGATGCGCGACACCAATGCGGCCCCCGCCCCCTTTTCCAGCGCCTGCGCCACGAAGTCATGCCCGTCCCGTGCCGCAGTGAGCGCCACGAACAGATCGCCCGGTTGCAGGCTACGGGTGTCGATGGAAATCCCGTCGACGCGCCAGTCGGTTATGGCCTGCCCGCCCGTTGCGGCGGCGGCCTCCTGTGCGGTCCAAAGGCTCATGCCAGCCTCCCATCCAGCGCGGCGACAGCCATGCTGGCCTGTTCCACATCGTCAAAGGGCAACACGTCGTTGCCAATGGTCTGGCCGCTCTCATGGCCCTTGCCACAAATCAGCAGCGCGTCACCCGGCTCCAGCATATCGACCCCGCGCAGGATCGCTTCGGCCCGGTCGCCCACGTTCAAGGCATTTGGCGCACCGCCCATGACGGCAGCGCGGATCGCTTCGGGATCTTCCGAGCGGGGGTTGTCGTCGGTGACGATCACCGCATCCGCGTGGTCATGCGCCGCCTGCCCCATCAATGGCCGCTTGGTCGCGTCCCGGTCGCCGCCCGCACCAACGATGGCCACAAGACGTCCCAGCACATGCGGGCGCAAGGCCTTGATCGCGGTGGCCACCGCATCGGGCGTATGGGCGTAATCGACAAAAACCGTCGCGCCATTATCACGCGTCGCGGCCAGCTCCATCCGGCCCCGCACGGTGCTAAGATGCGGCAGCGTCTCGAACACCTGCTCCGGATCTTCGCCGCTGGCAATGGCAAGCCCCGCCGCAACCAGAATGTTCTCCGCCTGGAAACCGCCGATCAAGTTGAGCCGCTTGGCAAAGGGGCGGTCATGCCAGGTGAAGCGGATATCCTGCCCGGTGGCATCCACCCGCATGCCCATCAACGCAAGATCCCCGAGGCCGCGACCAACGGAGATCACCTCCTGGCCGCGCGCAGCTGCAATGGCCCGCATCTCCGCACCGCGCGGGTCAGACATGTTGATAACGGCCACGTCATCTTCCGACATGACACGGCGAAACAAACCCGCCTTGGCGGCGAAATAGGCCTCGAAGGTTTCGTGATAGTCGAGATGATCCTGCGTGAAGTTGGTAAAGCCGCCGGCCAGAAGCTGCACGCCGTCCAGGCGGCGCTGATCCAGCCCGTGCGAAGACGCCTCCATCGCCACATGGGTGACACCCGCCTCTGCCGCCGCCGCGAGGGCACGGTGGAGCGTGATCGGCTCCGGCGTGGTATGGGCGAGCGGATGGGTCCATGCCCCCTCGATCCCGGTGGTGCCAAGGTTCACCGCCTGATGGCCGAGTTCGGTCCAGATCATGCGCAGGAAGGTGGCAACCGAGGTCTTGCCGTTGGTGCCGGTCACCGCCACCGCGACCGGCGGTTGTCCGCCGAACCACAGCGCTGCTGCGCCCGACAGGGCTTGCCGTGGGTCCTCTGTGACCACCAGCGCGGCCCCGGCGGCGGCAATCGCCGCTCCTGCGGTCTCTGCACCATGGGCATCGGTCAGAATCGCAACCGCGCCCTGCTCCAGAACCTGCGGGACAAATTCGGCCCCATGCACACGGGTGCCCGGCAGGGCCGCAAAAACAAAGCCTTGCCGCACATCACGGCTGTCCACCGCCAGCCCGGAAATCACCGGATCGATACCGCCACGTGCGGTCAGCCCCAACTGGCTGAGCTTAAGCGCTGGTTTGTCGTTCATGGTGTCCCCACATGTTAGTTTGAGGTGAGGGTTACACCAGAGATATGGGCGGGTTCAATCTGCGGTCTGAGGCCAAGCAGCGGCGCCAGCCGCGCAATCATCTCTCCGGCGACCGGTGCCGCAGTCCAACCCGCGGTGCGACGATCCTCGCCATGGGCGATGATTTCAGGTTCATCGAGCGTCACCACCAGCACATACTTCGGCTCATCGGTGGGAAAGACAGCCGCAAAGGTCGCGATCACCTTGTCCTTGTAATAGCCGCCCATCGGCTTTGGCTTGTCAGCGGAGCCGGTTTTCCCACCCACGCTGTAGCCTTTCACCTCAGCCATGGAGGCTGTGCCGTTGCTGACGACCAGACGCAGCATGTCCAGTGACGCCTTTGCCACCTCTTCACTCACGATGCGCTCACCCATCTGAGGGCCGGTCTGCTTCAGGATCGTTGGCGCCACATAGCGCCCGCCATTGGCGATCGCCGCATAGCCCGCCGCAAGATGCATCGGGGTGGTGGAAATACCGTGACCGTAGGAAATGGTCATTGTTGACAGCTCCGACCAGTTCTTGGGCAACAGCGGCTGACCACCGGAAGCCTCGACGATCTCGAACGGGGTGGGCTTCAGCATGCCGAGCCGGTCGAGGAACGCCCGCTGACGCTCGGCCCCGATCTGCTGGGCCATGCGCGCCGTGCCGATGTTGGACGATTTCTCGATGATACGGGAAACCGTCAACTCCTTGCCGTAGTTGCTGAAATCTTTGATCGAGAACTTGCCCCAGCGCAGGGGGCCACGAATGTCGATGACCGTGTCCGGTGTTACCAGATCCAGCTCCATCGCTTGCGCAGCGGTGAAGATCTTGAAGGTGGAGCCCAGCTCATAGACCCCCTGCACCGAGCGGTTGAACAGCGGGCTTTGCGACGGGTCGAAACCGGAGGTTGGCGGCCGCGGCCGTTCGTTGGGGTCGAAATCCGGCAGGCTTGCGACCGAGATCACCTCGCCGGTGTGCACGTCCATCAGGATCGAAGTCGCCCCCTTGGCGTTCATCAGCTTCATGCCGCCATAGAGCACCTCTTCGGAGGCGTCCTGCACCGACAGATCGAGGCTCAACTCCAGCGGCTTACCCGCATTGGCCGGGTCGCGCAGGTAGTCGTCGAATTGTTTTTCAACCCCGGCTACACCGATCACCTCGGCCGCGCTCACGCCCTCTTTGCCGAAGGACGCACCGCCCAGCACATGGGACGCCAGTTGGCCATTGGGATACAGGCGCATTTCACGCGGCCCGAACATCAACCCCGGATCACCGATATCATGCACGGCCTGAAGCTGTTCCGGGCTGATTTTCTTCTTGATCCACAGGAACTTGCGCTTACCCGTGAAATCCTTCAGCAGGCGCTCGCGCTCCAGATCGGGGAAGATCGCCACCAGCTTGTCGGCGGCGGCGACGGGATCAATCATCTGCGGCGGCTGCGCATAGAGCGAATGGGTCTCGAAATTGGTCGCAAGGATGCGGCCATCACGGTCCACAATATCGGCCCGCTGGTTGGCAATCGCGCTGCCCCCCACGGAGGCCACCGGCTCTGACGGCTCGGAGGTTGCCATAAACGCCATACGCCCGCCGATCGCCACATAGGCACAGACAAAGAACGCCGCCAAGACCAGCAGCCGGCCCTCGGCACGGGTGCGCGCGCGCACCTCCATCTCGCTGTGGCGCTGCGCGAGGTTCTCGCGCTCGATCAGGTCCGGGTTCTCGCCGCGCGCACGGGCGGGCAGCACACGGGCCAAGGGACGCAGGGGCGTGCGGATCATTGGTCGCCCTCCTGCCCATAGGCGGACACTTCAACGCCCTCTTCGATCACCAGACCGGAGGGCGGAAAGGACACTTCGTCGACGCGGCCAAACTGATCCGGACGCAGCGGCACCAGACCGAGGCTGTCAAAGTTCAGCTCGGCAAGATTACGCAGCCGATCCGGGCGGTTGAGATAGGCCCATTCCGCCCGCAACACGCTGAGACGCACCTGGGCCGCGGCAATATTGCTGCGCAGGCCGCGGGTTTCTTTCAGCACCTGTTGCGTGGCGTAATTCTCGCGGTAGGCCCAGAATGCCAGACCAAAGACCGCGAGGATCGTCAGAATATAGGCAAGGGTTCTCATCAGCGCGTCTCTTTCAACTGCGGCATGCTCAGTTCGCGGGCGGTGATTTCGGTCGGGGCCGCATCCGTGCGGCGCCCCACGCGCAACAGGGCCGAGCGCGACCTCGGGTTCTGCGCCAGCTCCTCGCCATCCGGGCCAACGGCCTTGCGGGTGACCAGCTCGAACTGGCTTGGCAGCTCTTCAAGTGCGGGCGCGTAGCGGTTGGCATTGCCAGTCTTGTTGGCGCGGTGCTGGAAGAAGCGTTTGACCATGCGATCCTCGACCGAATGGAAGGTCACCACCGCCAAGAGGCCACCGGGTTTCAGCGCCCGTTCGGCAGCCAGCAAACCGCCCATCAGCTCCTCATATTCGCCGTTCACCGCGATACGCAGCGCCTGAAAGCTGCGTGTGGCGGGATGCGACTGGCCGGGCTTGGGGCGCGGCAGGCAGCTCTCAATGATCTCGGTCAGGCGCAGGGTGGTGGTGATCGGCTCGATGGCGCGCTCGCGCACGATGGCCTTGGCGATCCGGCGCGAGGCACGTTCTTCGCCGAAATTGTAAATGATATCCGCAAGTTGCACCTCGGTAAGCTCTGCCACCAGATCCGCGGCAGAGGGGCCGTCCTGCGACATGCGCATATCGAGCGGGCCGTCCTTCATGAAGGAAAATCCCCGCTCGGCCAGGTCAAGCTGCATAGAGGAGACACCAAGGTCCAGCACCACGCCGTCCAGATCCTGCGCGTAGTCATCCATGCGGGAGAAGACCCCCTGCTGCAGCACCAGCTTGTCGCCGTAGTCCGCCGCCCAGGGCTGCGCCATCTCGAAGGCCAGCGGGTCGCGGTCGACGCCGATGACCTGATCGGCCCCGGCGGCCAGCAGACCCTTGGTATAGCCCCCTGCCCCGAAGGTGCCATCGAGCCAGCGCCCCCGGACCGGCGCCACAGCCGCCAGCAGCGGCTTCAGCAGGACGGGGATATGGGGACCGGAAGAAGCAGCGGGGCGGTCCGACATGAGTTACGCGCCTCCGGCGCCGTCTAGGAATTCAAGGGGATCGAAGTCTTCGGGCAGATCGTCCAGCAGCTTCTCAGCTTCGGCCATCTCGACCTCATCGTAGGTCTCGGGCTTCCAGATCTGAAAGGTGTCGCCAGATGCGATAAAGAAGGCCTCGTTATCGAGGTCGATCTTCTGCCGCAGTTTGGCCGGCAGCACAAGGCGACCGGTCTCATCGACGGTGGTGGGCAGGGACTGACCATTAAAGATACGCTCAAGGACCTTGCGCCCGCGAGAGCCACGGGGCAACGCCGCGATCTTGGCGTCGACCTCTTCAATGGCCTCCATGGTGTAGCACTCGAGGTATTGGCGGCGGTGGTCGCCGTACACGATCACCAGTTCGGGACTGTCGCCAGGCTGCCAGTTCGGGTCGGAGGATTCTAGCACACGGCGAAAGGAGGCTGGGATAGACACCCGCCCCTTGCTGTCCACCTTGTGGTGGCTCTCGCCTCTGAACCTGCGACCCACTGCGCCGCCCTTTCCCGCGTCCCACGCGTTTCCCCGGCTTCGTCCTGAACCCGGGGCCTTAAAACCAAAAGGGGCGAGTTGATCCGCTGCCACTGATCAACCCGCCGCCTTGACCCGCCATGCGGGGTGTCCGACTGCGCGCGCCACCTGGGGGGATGTCTGCTCGCTCGCGCGCCGGATCTCTTCATTGATGAAAGCGAAGGCCTGTATGAAACCTGCCGTTTTGTAAGGTTGGGGTCGTTTGTTGCCCCGTGCTCTTCGTTCTCATCCGATGAATTAGGGATACAATGGGAATGCATGGTCCCGCAAGGGATTTCTACAGGTAGCAGGGCGAGAATCGCCCCTCCGAGTCGCACTTCAAAGTCGTCCGCAAGGCCGAAATACTCGAATACGGCTGCATGTGGGGCAGAAACCTCAGATCAACACCATATATATGGCACGCTTGCGCCTGTGAAAAACCTCCCCTAATTTCCCACGATTCCTTTAGGCAGATGACAGGCGGGAGCATTTGTTCACCCCTTGTTCACACACAGCGTGCAAAACACCGCCTCCAACCGCTGCTTTTCTCAATTTATGTGATTCGTTTCGCACCAAACTTGGCAACGGGCCATGGTTTCCCATACCGCCCATGATTTCCCGTGAACCGGGCCATGGTTTCCCATTCCTGTAGCGCTGTTGTAGCGTGACTGTAGCGTGACGGACTTTTTTGCAGTGATTTACGGACTTTTTTACAGCAACCAGATTTTGGGCTGAGGTGGGGACAGGGGGGCGCACCGGGACCTGTCGCCACTCAAAGAGCCTAGCTTGCGAAGTCGCGGTCTAAGCCGACCGGTACTGTTCGACGTTCGAAAGTCAGGAGAGCGGACGAAGTTGCCGTTCACTGCCGCCGATAAGACGACCGATGTGGATTTTTTAGCAGTCATTGAAATCTGACAGATTTTGTGACGCTAATCTAAAAGCTGGCAGAGCAATACAGCGTCGCGCGTGAAGGAAAAACATTGAAACGCATGCTGATAAGCCTTGGGGTACTTTCCGTAGCCAGCCTACTGATATGGGAGTTCAGAAGCAGCGACCGTTTCACTTGGCCAGATTCCGCCCATCGTAGAATAGAACAAATGGCTTCGGTGCTTCGCAAAATCGAAGGCCCGGCGAGATGGTGCTCTCCGTCGCGCAATACTTTGAACCTAGTCAACAAAGATCTTGAGATACGGGAACAGCTCAGTCAGTGCATGTCTGAAATTTCGCCAGCAGGAAGCTTCGAGGAAGTTTATCCGAACGACTACATCAGGCGGTTCTACAGAGCATCCACAGGAGACAAGGTGTGTGAAGTGACCTTATCAACCGTCTTTGGCAATGACCGGATTGTTGGATCGGATTGTTACTACGGAATCTTTTACGAGATAGACGATACTGGAGTTGGCATGACGGCCGATCCATTCGGTTAGCAGACGTTCTCGTGTGCATCCGCATCCGTCAATCTGGGCTCGTTCAAGACTTTCGCCGCGCATGGGTTGGATGTCCGTATTGTCATGTTGTCTGAGTGATACTATAGGCCTGATTTTGGGCTGAGGTGGGATTGAAGAGGCGTTTAAGGCGCAATTTCACTCAACATAGCGAAACCCCTGCACCGCCCGAAGATGCCCCGCCATGATCCCTTTCAGCCCGGCCTTCTTTCGTGCCCCGCCGTACAGAAGGCAAGAGGTCTGCATCCAGTGCTCATGCGCACGCAACCGGCGGCACAAGCCCGGATGCGATGTGTTGATGAGCATGGGCAACGGGCGCTCGAACCGATTGATACCGCGCCGCCAGAGGGCAGCCACCTCATTCAGAAACCGCAGCCCGATCCCCAGGCCCTGCCATTCCGGCAGGACAACAAACCGGCAGGCGCGCGCCTCCTTCAGGCCAGGGCGCGGCGTCACCGCAAGATGCGCCACGTCAACGCCCTCGGATCGCGCGAGATAGAAACTCCCGGCAATCACATTGTTGGTCTTCAGGTAGTGATGCGGCTCAAAGGCGGGCCAATGGGAACCGTCGACCTGGTGGATCTCGACGTCGAGGCTGGGGCATCGTCGAAGACGCCTCCATGCAAATTCACCGCCCCGGCCGGTGTCGATCACCCAATCCGGTTGCAGCCAGTCCACGACGTCGTCGTGATAGGCCACCGCAACAAACTGCCCCGGCCCGCGCCGCCAGGCCTTGCTGAACGCCCCGGCCGCGATGGTGGCGACGCGCCGGTCAATGGCAGAGGTGAACTCATCCATCACATAAAGGCCCGGCCGCTCGCACAGCACCCGCGCCAGATCGGCCCGGAACTTCTCGCCCGTAGACAGGGCAGCATAGGGGCGAAGCCAGGACGGGACCGACCCAAGCCCCACCGCCGACAGCGCCGCTGTCACCGCATCAAACGACCCGTCAGGGGTGATCTCATCCACGATGGCCCCTTTGCCCGGCCAGCGGTTGGCGCATTTAACCCGGCGCGCACCAAACAGGCGGCGCGCGATGGAGCTTTTGCCGGATCCTGACGGCCCCTTGATCAGACCGACCTGCCACGGCCGGTCCTTCAAAGGGGCTTCAAAGCTGATCTTGAAGTCCGCGTCGCCTTCGACATTGAACAAGCTGGACACCCGCGCTGCGCGATAGGTTGCGGGAATGGGCGACGGGTGGTGAACGGTAATCTTCATGTGTTCACCACCTTGCACTTGAGACCTTCGGAGGTCAGCCGCTCGAACAGCGCTTTCTGCGCCTGCTCGTCTTGGACAAGGGCAATCACGCCAAACTGCTGTTTGTAGCGCTTGCCCTTGGGTTTACCGTAGGTATCAGCCGGTAGAGGTGGCAATGGGATGGTTTGGGATTTGGGCACTAGGCCGGTCCTTTCCGTCACGCTCGGGGCGTTCTGGTGAAGGGCTCAAGGGCCTCAATTCGATATGAGCGCGGCACCTGGGGCATTTGATAGACAACGCCCCGACAAGTGCGCCGGGCTCCAGTTTGAATAGCAACTTGCGGCATCCGCCACAACGTTGGTCTTGCAGCTTCAAGTGGAATCACTCCAAAGAAGGCCGTCCTCGAGGACAGGGAGCGGCCATGAAGCTGATGCTGGTCGGCGGGGTTACGTGTGAGAATGTGAGCCCCGTGTTGAGAGGCGTTAGCGCGCCTCTCAGCCTCCCGATTGCGTTATGTGGCGAGCGCCGCGCCAAAGGCCGCCTGGATGTCAAAGCCCGCCGGGTCACCCGACGCTTCGATCTGCGCGGCCACATTGGCCTCGGCGACAAAGCAGGCCTGAATGTGCTGCACCACGGCCTGCGCCGCCGCCTCGACCTGCGCCTGCGTCAGCTCCACAAAGCCGGTGGGTGTTTTCCACGCCAGCGGCTCGCTGATCATGCCCTGCTGCAAGGCACTGACCGCGCCGGAGAGCGACACCCGCGTCACCTCATCGCCCGGCACCTGCAGACCGCCCGGCAGAACCACGCCCGCCATGGCACACTGCCAGCGGATATCGGCGAGGTCGGAAAGCGCCTTGGCCCGGTCCTGCTCGACAAGCTGCTGGGCGGTGGTGATCTTCAAATTAAACGTCATGCTGCGCCCTCCAAGCGGGTGATGGCATCTGGAACCGGACCAGCGGTCAGCACGGCTGTCGGCAGCGCTGCGGGCTGGGCTGGCTCTGCTGTTGCGGGGTCAAACCGCCAGCGCAGGCAATAATGCAAGACGCCACCGCTGCGCGCGGTGCGCCCCCGGAACGGGTGCAAATCGCCGTCAGCTTCCGCAAACCCGCCTTCGGGAACGGCGGACAGGTCATAGGCGATGCCATCCACTGTCACCGCGTCGCCGCTGACAGTGACCTGTGTTTCGGACTGACCTGGCAGACCGGCGCGCGAGGAAAATGTAATCTCATGCATCTGGGTGTCCCTCCTTAGTACCAACGGCCAATGGCGTAGCCATACAGAAAGCCCGAGTTGCCCATGAACTCAGTGGACAGCAGCAGCTTGCAGCCATTGACGCCAAAACTGCCCGAGCCAATCATGGCGCTATGCGCATGCGCACCGGACCAACGGCGAGCGGTGACATGGACATTCGGCGTCGAGAGGAACCCGGCCGGAAAATCCCATTCCCACCCCTCGGCGGAGATGTCGCGCGAGTCGACCAGCGTATCGGTCACGACCTCCGGGCTGGTGACCCAGCATTCCTGCGTGCCGTCAGCGAAGCGGCGGAACTTGCCGCCCGACCCGCTGCCATATTGCACCACGCCCCCCGTAACCTTGCCTGCGGCCTACGAGACCGGCCCGACCACGTTCTCGCTATGAAACAAGCGGCCCCATGGACCCTGATACGATCCGTGCCTGACGCCAATATATGCGTCAGGCTCCGCACCGCCCTGCGCGATGAGGAGCGCGGCCTGAAAGTCCTCATCTCGTTGGGATTTCCACGCGTGGAAATTGCCCTGATAGGGCGTATCACTTGCGCCAAATGAACTCGCTGGCCGCGCGTAGTAGACACCCGTTGCGTTGAACTGGAAAACATCGCCCTGGAGGCTGGGCTCAGTGATCTCGCCGAGGCCAAAGGCTGACACCTTCATCAGCTTGCCGGGTGGTGCGTCATCGCTGGACGCCTACCCCGCGGCCATCCCCGGCGTCCGCACCAATCACCGCGCCGCCAACCACGCCACTGGCTGAAGCGCGCATGACATACTCCGCCTTCAGACCATCCACGCCGGTGCTGATCTGATCAATCGCCGCCGTGTGGTTGCCCACGGAGGTTTGCATCGACTTGGCCCGAGGCGTGGCAGGTCGTTGATCAGGCCATACCGCCCTCGACAAGCCCGCTCGCGATACGGGCGTAGGCCTCGGCCATCGGCCCATCGCCGGCCGCAATCGGCGTGCCACCGTCCCCGGCCAACCGTGTTTCAAGGTCGATCGGAAGTGCGCCAAGCAGCGGCAGACGCAGGGCCTCGGCCTCGGCCGCGACGCCGCCATTGCCAAAGATGTTATGGGTGCCGCCGCAATCGGGACAGGTAAAGAAGGACATATTCTCAATCAGCCCCAACACCGGAGTCTTGAGCGTGTCGAACATGTCCAGCGCCTTGCGGGCATCCAGCAGCGCGACATCCTGCGGTGTTGAAACCACGATGGCGCCCGTCAGCTCCGCCTTGGTGCAGAGGGTGAGCTGCACATCGCCGGTGCCCGGTGGCAAATCGACGATCAGCACGTCCAGCTCGCCCCAGTTCACCTGCCCCAGCATCTGCTGCAGCGCCCCCATCAGCATCGGGCCGCGCCAGACCACTGCCTTGCGCTCCTCCACCATGAAGCCGATCGACATTACCGTGACCCCATGGGCGTGCAGCGGCTCGATCGTGGTGCCATCCGGGCTGGCGGGGCGTCCGGAGACCCCCATCATGCGCGGCTGCGAGGGACCGTATATATCGGCGTCCAGCAGGCCGACCTTGCGCCCCTGCCGCGCCAGGGCCACGGCGAGATTGGCGCTGACGGTGGATTTGCCGACGCCACCCTTGCCGGAGGCGATGGCAAGGATGCGCTTGACGCCCGAGGGTTTCATTGGTGCGGCCTGCGGCTTGGGGTGACCGCCCAGCTTGAGGCTGGGGGCGGCTTTCTGGGGGCCGGCCTGTGCCGGACCATGTGCGGTCAGCACCACCGAGACCTCCTCGACACCCGGCAGTTCCGCGACGCAGGCCTGTGCCGCGCGGCGCAGCGGTTCCATCTGCCCGGCGATCTGCGGCGAAGGCGCTTCGATCACGAACCGCACGGTGCCGCCCTCGATGGTGAGGGCGCGCAGCATGTCGCGCGACACCAACGTGCCACCGTCGGGAAGCTCCAAACGCTCCAGTGCGGCGCGAATCTCTTCCTTGGTCACTGACATGGGGACTACTCCTTTTTGGGCCATCGCTTCGGGCTTTCACCGGATATATGCGCTGCATGCACGGGGCCCAAGCGACAAATTGACAGCGCTAACAGGCATGGCGACAAATTCTTGCCCAGATATGTGGCGAAAGGAAATATTGTCGCGCAGACTTTGGGCAAAACGTGGAAGAATATCCCTTATACCCATGCACTTGCTGCATAGCAGAAATGACCAATCCCCGGATTGTGCATTTGCAGCATTTGGGTATCTTAAGGATCAACAGAGACACACAGACAGACGGGCACACGGCCCCGACGATGACGAGCGAGACAAAGCAATGGCGATCCTGAACCAGATCAATACACATACCCCCTTCACCACCGGTGGCGTGACGCAAATGATCCAGGGCGCGCGTGAAAAGTTCGCTCAATACCGCGTGTATCGCGAGACCCTGAATGAGCTGAACGCTCTGAGCGGTCGCGAACTGGCGGATCTGGGGCTGAACCGCTCCATGCTGAAGCGCGTCGCCATCGAGGCCGCCTACGGCGATAAGTAAGAACACAAGAGATCAGGTCCTTTCTCCTCCTCCCTTAAGGACCTGTCCTACGCGGTGGCATCTCCCTCCTCCCTGATGCCACCGCACCTAATACCGGCCTCGCGCCGGGATCAGATGCACCGGGTTTCCTCCTCCCTTTAACCTGGTGTTTGACAGAACGGCGGTGCCCCCTCCTCCTCCCTGGGCGCCGCCGTTTCCTTATTCTCTCCCCCTATTTGTAAATCCAGACGCCTCCGCCCCGGTCACACCGCGGCGGATTTTTTGCGTCATCATTTGCAATTAGGGAATGGCGGCGGGGCCGCAGGGGCGCATGCCCCTGCGGCCCCGCCGCCCGGGTCGGATCGCCTTAGCGATCCGATCCCGACAGACAGTCGGATCGCAATAGCGATCCGCCCGCCTGGGTGGTCAATAGAGTGTCAGAACGGCACGTCGTCGCTGGCCGAAACAAAGCGGGCTACCACTTTCTTGGTCCCGGCCTTCTCGAAATCCACTTCCAGCTTGTCACCCTCGATCCCGATGACCGCGCCATAGCCGAACTTCTGGTGGAACACCCGCTCGCCCATGGTGAAGGCAGAGGTGGCCGTCAGGTCGATCACCTGGGTCTTGCTCTCGCGAGGTTTGCTCAGCCCATGTTCGCCCGCCCGCGCCTGCATGCGTTTCCAACCCGGAGAATTGTAGCCATCTGCATTGGCCATCCGCTCCTCGATGGTGGAGCGGCCGTATTCATTGGCCGTCTCGCCAAAACCACGCGCCGCGCCCGGCGCCGCCGCGCCGTAGCCCCCGCCGTAGAGCCCCGGTGGCGTCAGCACCTCCACATGCTCCTCGGGCAGTTCGTCGACGAATCGTGATGGCAACTGCGACTGCCATTGGCCAAACACCCGGCGATTGCCGGCAAAGGAAATGGTGCAGACCTCCTCGGCCCGGGTGATGCCCACATAGGCCAAGCGACGTTCTTCCTCGAGCCCCTTGAGGCCGCTTTCATCCATCGAGCGCTGCGAGGGAAACAGGCCGTCCTCCCAGCCCGGCAGGAACACCGCCGGGAACTCCAGTCCCTTGGCCGCGTGCAGGGTCATGATGGAGACCTTCTGCTCGGCATCCTGCTTGTCGTTGTCCATAACCAGACTGACGTGTTCGAGGAAGCCCTGCAGGTTCTCGAAGTTTTCCAGCGCCTTGACCAGCTCCTTGAGGTTTTCAAGGCGGCCCGGGGCTTCCGGCGTCTTGTCGTTCTGCCACATGGTGGTGTAGCCGCTCTCATCCAGGATGATCTCGGCCAGTTCCACATGCGGAACCTCCGGCTCCCCAGAGGTGAAGGCGTCAAAGCTGGTGGCCTCCAGCACCGCGTCTTCCGGACCCTGGGGCGGCGCCACCACGCGCGTCATGCGACCCCAGCGGGCGATATCCTCGACCAGGCGGCGCAGGGCCGCGCCGCCCTTGCCTTTGATGTGGCCCTCTTCCACCGCGATCCGGGCGCCCTCCAGCAGGGACACGCCGTTTTCGCGGGCGATCATCTGCATTTTCTGCTGCGCCTTGTCGCCAAGGCCGCGTTTGGGCGTGTTGACGATGCGTTCAAAGGCCAAATCATCGTCGGGTGAAATCACCACACGGAAATAAGCCATGGCATCACGGATTTCCAAACGTTCATAGAAACGCGGGCCGCCGATGACGCGATAAGGCAGACCGATGGTCAGGAAACGGTCCTCGAAGGCGCGCATCTGATGCGAGGCACGCACCAGGATGGCCATCTCGTTGAGGTCGATGGGGCGGATGCCACGACTGCCGCGCTGCATCGCCTCGATTTCCTCGCCGATCCAGCGGGCCTCTTCCTCGCCGTCCCAATGACCGATCAGGCGGACCCTTTCGCCGCCGTCGGCCTCGGTCCACAGCTCCTTGCCCAGACGCCCTTCATTGCCGCGAATGACGCCAGATGCCGCTGCCAGAATATGGGCGGTGGAGCGGTAGTTCTGCTCCAGCCGGATCACTTTGGCGCCGGAAAAATCCTTTTCAAACCGCAGGATATTGCCCACTTCGGCACCGCGCCAACCGTAGATAGACTGGTCGTCATCCCCGACGCAGCAGATGTTCTTGTGCCCCGAGGCCAGCAGTCGCAGCCAGAGGTACTGCGCGACGTTGGTATCCTGATACTCGTCCACCAGGATGTAGCGGAACCAGCGGTGATACTGCGCCAGCAAATCCGGGTTGTTCTGAAAGATCTCCACCACATGCAGCAGCAGATCGCCAAAATCGACCGCGTTCAGCTCCTTCAGGCGGGCCTGATACTGGGCGTAGAATTCGGTGCCCCGATAGTTGTAGGCGCTGGCGTCGCTGGCGGGCACCTTCTCCGGGGTCAGTGCGCGGTTCTTCCAGTCGTCGATGATGTTGGCCAGCATCCGGGCCGGCCAGCGCTTGTCGTCGATGCCGGCGGCCTGAATGAGCTGCTTCATCAGGCGGATCTGGTCGTCGGTGTCCAGAATGGAGAAATTCGATTTCAGCCCCACGAGTTCCGCATGGCGGCGCAGCAGCTTGACGCAGATGGAGTGGAAAGTGCCGAGCCAGGGCATGCCCTCGGCCGGTTGGCCCAGCATCCGGCCCACCCGCTCCTTCATCTCGCGGGCGGCCTTGTTGGTGAAGGTCACCGCGAGGATTTCATTGGTGCGCGCCTTGTTGCTGCTGAGCAGATGCACGATGCGCGTGGTCAGCGCCTTGGTCTTGCCGGTCCCGGCGCCAGCCAGCATCAGCACCGGGCCGTCCAATGTCTCTACCGCCTCGCGTTGAGCGGGGTTCAACCCGTCCATATAGGGCGTGGGCCGCGCGGCCATGGCGCGGGCGGATAGCGATGCGCCCTCGAAGGCGTCCATTTCGTCGAAACTGCTCATGGGGCTCATCCTAGCGTGATTCAGCGATAACGGGAAGAGGTGTGTTCATGCTATGTTCCGAACGCACGTCTTCCGCTCTTTCCGCCACCGCGCTTATCAGTCCGAATGCGCTGGATAAAGCCCTCAGGTTGGCATCGCTGTACATCTGGATAGGTCGCGTGACCGCTTGACCAAAACGTTAACCGCCTGACAGCTGGGGCGGTTCCCGCACGCATGATAGATTGAATTCAAGTGAAGAGTTTGGCCACATACGGAGGACGGGTTGATGTTCAGACTGATCTACATGAGCGAGGCCGTTCACCAGATGCCCGACGACGCCGTCATTGCGATCGTGCAAAAATCCCGCCGTCGCAACGAGGCAAACGGATTGCGTGGCGCCCTTCTCTACCACGAAGGTCGGTTTATCCATATGCTGGAGGGCCCGGAGGCAGAGGTCATGGCGCGGTTTGAACGTCTTCGGCTTGATCCCCGACATCATAGCCTGCAGCTGCTGGGCACGAACGGGATCGACGCGCCGCTCTGCGCCAGCGGCATGGAGCATCACGACATAGATGCGCTGCCGCAGGATATCGCCGAGACCTTGCACGAGGCGCTGGCGCTGCTGGATGACCTGCCGCCACGGGATTTTTCCCAGCCGCGCCCCGGGCGCCACCAGCCCCGCCCGATGCGGCAGGTGCTGCCTGTGTTTTCCGGCGGTCTTGCGGCCTAACCGCCCCCCCCCGGATACTCGAGACCGGTCGCGCATTTCCGCTGGACACCCGCTGCCGGACGCCAAAGAATGCGCGGCATGAATTTGGATCAACGTTTCCCCGGTCTCGACGACCTGCGCGCCCACGCCCGCCGCCGCCTTCCCCGATTTGTCTGGGAGTATCTCGACAGCGCCACCGGGCGGGAGGCATCGCAAGCGCGCAACCGCCGTTGCCTCGACCGGATCGGGTTGATGCCCGCGATACTGAACGGTCCGCAGGACGTGGACCTGAGCACGGAGCTGTTCGGCTCCACCCTGCCCCTGCCGTTTGGCATCGCGCCGGTGGGCATGTCGGGGCTGGTCTGGCCGGACGCGGAGGGGCATCTGGCGCGCCATGCAAAATCCGCGAACCTGCCCTATGGCCTGTCCACGGTCGCCAGCCAAAGCCCGGAAGACCTGGCACCGCATCTGGGCGCGCACGGCTGGTTCCAGCTTTATCCGCCAAAAGACGAGACCATCCGTAAGGACATGCTGGCCCGTGCGCGTGATGCCGGGTTCAAGGTGCTGGTGCTGACGGTGGATGTGCCGGTGGCCTCGCGCAGGGAACGCCAGGTCAGATCTGGCCTGACACAACCGCCAAGGCTGACCCCGCGCCTGCTGGCGCAGGTGGCGCAGCGCCCGACCTGGGCCCTGGGCATGGCGATGCAACACAAGGGCGATGGTGGCATGCCCCACATGCGCACGCTGGACAAATACATTGAGGGTGCCGCCTCTGCCCTGTCCTCCACGGCGCATATTGGCTATCTGCTGCGCACCGCGCCGGATTGGGACTATCTTGACTGGTTGCGCGATCATTGGGACGGGCCGCTGGTGGTAAAAGGCGTGCTGAATGCGCAAGATGTCCCCCGGCTGGAGGCTGCGGGCGCTGATGCGATCTGGATCTCCAACCACGCGGGGCGCCAGTTCGATGCGGCCCCCGCGCCGATCGAGGTTCTGGAGGAAATCCGGGCAGCCACACCGCTGCCGCTGATCCTCGACAGCGGGATCGAGGGCGGGCTGGACATCCTGCGCGCCATGGCGCTTGGCGCAGATTTCGTGATGATGGGGCGCGCATGGCACTATGCGCTTGCCGCATTGGGCGCACGCGGACCTGCGCATCTGACCGACATGCTGACCAAGGATCTGGCTGCGAATATGGGACAATTGGGCATTTCCGATTTGAAATCCGCACGCGATCTGAAGCGCCTGAACCTGGACTGACTGCGCCCAAACTACAGAAAAGGCGCGATCCTCGCCCAAGGACCGCGCCATCCCCCGCCGTTCCCCCCCGGGTCAGACTGGTGGTAAAATTTCTTTTGGCCTACGCTGCCAGAAGCTGTTTGAAGCTGGCCAGAAAATCACGAACCTTGTGACGGACCGCAAGATCATTGCCGCGAAACGGGCTGTTGATCGGCATCAGATCACGCAATGGTTTCACCCTTTCGTTGCCAAGGAGCGGCAGTGCTGCGGGTGTCTCATGCACGAAAGTCCAGTCGTCAAAGGCACGCATCTGGATTTCGCAGGCTTCGATCACCTCGAAATCCCGGTGACGCGGATCGTCCTGGATCATCTGTGCACGGCGGCGAATTGCGGCTTCGTCGCCTTCGAGGATATGCAGGAACCGACCCTGATGCACCACCAGCAGCCCCGTCAGACCCGCGCGCCGGTTGTTCCGGTGACAGGCTCCCGCAATGTCCGCGATCTGCTGCGCGGTAAGGTCACGGGAAGCGGTGCTGGCATAAATGAAGCGATGCATCTGTTGAGTCCTTCGTTTCGTTGAGCGTGTGACCTTGCTTTGCGGTGGTCTGGAGGATCGCTTCTGACTGATCCGTCGATGTTGATTAAAATTTATCCGAAATACGCTCGAATAGAAGTCCTATCCGAAAGAGTGGTTAACGCTCGAAAGGCGACCCTCAAAATGCTGCAGTGCAAAAAAATGCGTGCACCAAGCGCGATCGCTCGGTACAACATCGCCAGCCCGCCTTCCCAAACGGCCTGCCGTGGCGGCAAAAGCCGGGAGTTCTCGGCTTCAATTTCGCATTTCGGCACGCCCACCTGCCGGAATTCAAGAAAAGGGGCGCAAGTGAGCGCAATCATGCCGCAGACACCCAGAGGACCAAATGGTCCGCGTGTCATACAGCCTTCACCACTTGCCCAACCCATAAAGACCTCGGGGGAAAGATGACTGAGTTCAACAAAATCCTGATTGCCAACCGTGGTGAGATCGCCATCCGTGTGATGCGCGCCGCCAACGAAATGGGCAAACGCACCGTCGCCGTCTATGCGGAGGAGGACAAACTGGGCCTGCACCGCTTCAAGGCGGATGAAGCCTATCGCATCGGCGAGGGCCTCGGCCCTGTCGCGGCCTATCTCTCCATCGACGAGATCATTCGCGTCGCCAAGGAATGCGGCGCGGATGCGATCCACCCGGGCTATGGCCTCTTGTCGGAAAACCCCGATTTCGTGGACGCCTGCGCACGCAATGGCATCACCTTCATCGGCCCCAAGGCCGAAACCATGCGCGCCTTGGGCGACAAGGCCAGCGCCCGTCGCGTGGCCGTAGAGGCCGGTGTGCCGGTCATTCCCGCCACCGAGGTGCTGGGCACCGACATGGACGCGATCCGCAAGGAAGCGGGTGAGGTCGGCTATCCCCTGATGCTGAAGGCCTCCTGGGGTGGCGGCGGACGCGGCATGCGTCCGATCCACTCCGAGGACGAGCTGGAAGAGAAGGTTCTGGAAGGTCGCCGCGAGGCCGAAGCCGCATTCGGCAATGGCGAGGGCTATCTGGAGAAAATGATCACCCGCGCCCGTCACGTCGAGGTGCAGATCCTCGGTGGCAAGCACGGTGAGATCTACCACCTGTTTGAGCGCGACTGCTCCGTGCAGCGCCGCAACCAGAAGGTCGTGGAACGCGCGCCCGCGCCCTATCTGACGGATGCGCAACGGACCGAGATCTGCGATCTGGGCCGCAAGATCTGCCAACATGTGAACTATGAATGCGCCGGCACCGTCGAATTCCTGATGGATATGGAGACGGAGAAGTTCTACTTTATCGAGGTGAACCCGCGGGTGCAGGTGGAACACACCGTCACCGAAGAAGTCACCGGCATCGACATCGTGCAAGCCCAGATCCTGATTGCCGAGGGCAAGACGCTTGCAGAGGCCACCGGCAAGGCCAGCCAGGACGAGATCACCCTCAACGGTCACGCGCTGCAGACACGCGTCACCACCGAGGATCCGCTCAACAACTTCATCCCCGACTATGGCCGCATCACCGCCTATCGCTCGGCGACAGGCATGGGCATCCGTCTGGATGGCGGCACCGCCTATGCGGGCGGGGTGATCACGCGGTACTATGACAGCCTGCTGACCAAGGTGACGGCCAAGGCGCCAACGCCGGAAAAAGCGATCGCCCGTATGGACCGCGCGCTGCGCGAATTCCGGGTGCGCGGTGTCAGCACCAACATCGCCTTTGTCGAGAACCTGCTGAAGCATCCGACCTTCCTGTCGAATGAATACACCACCAAGTTCATCGACGAGACGCCGGAGCTGTTCCACTTTGCCAAGCGCCGCGACCGCGGAACCAAGGTGCTGACCTATATCGCGGATATCTCCGTCAACGGTCACCCGGAAACCGAGGGCCGCGCCGCGCCGCACCCAGACCTGAAGGAGCCGCGCGCGCCCAAGGTCGACAAGGGCAACACCCCCTATGGTGCCCGCAACCTGCTGGAGCAGAAGGGCGCCAAGGCCGTCGCGGACTGGATGACGGCACAGCGGCAGTTGCTGCTCACGGACACCACCATGCGCGACGGCCACCAGTCCCTGCTGGCCACCCGCATGCGCAGCCATGACATGATCAAGGTGGCGCCTGCCTATGCGCAAAACCTCAGCCAGCTGTTCTCGGTCGAGTGCTGGGGCGGGGCCACGTTCGATGTGGCCTATCGCTTCTTGCAGGAATGCCCGTGGCAGCGTCTGCGCGACCTGCGCGAGGCGATGCCGAACCTGATGACGCAGATGCTGCTGCGCGCCTCCA
The DNA here is from genome assembly GCF_046535935.1 of Tritonibacter sp. SIMBA_163. NCBI lineage: Bacteria > Pseudomonadati > Pseudomonadota > Alphaproteobacteria > Rhodobacterales > Paracoccaceae > Tritonibacter > Tritonibacter sp. SIMBA_163. The sequence continues at coordinate 51,818 of NZ_JAWJBP010000004.1, read as the reverse complement.
ACGGGGTGGGTTACACCAACTATCCTGACAATGTGGTGCAGTTCTTCGTGAAAGAAGCCGCCAAAGGTATCGACGTCTTCCGCGTCTTTGACAGCCTCAATTGGGTCGAGAACATGCGCGTCGCCATGGATGCGGTGGTGGAGAGCGGCAAGATCTGCGAAGGCACCATCTGTTATACCGGCGACATCCTTGATCCCGAGCGCGCCAAATACGACGTGAAATACTACGTCGGCATGGCCAAGGAGCTGGAAGCGGCGGGCGCCCATGTGCTGGGCCTGAAGGACATGGCGGGGCTGTTGAAACCGGCCTCTGCCAAGCTGCTCATCAAGGCGCTGAAGGAAGAGGTCGGCCTGCCGATCCACTTCCACACCCATGACACCTCCGGCATTGCAGGCGCGACCATTCTGGCTGCCGCCGACGCAGGCGTCGATGCGGTGGATGCGGCAATGGATGCCTTCTCTGGCGGCACCTCGCAGCCCTGTCTGGGGTCCATCGTGGAGGCGCTGAAGAACACCGACCGCGACACCGGTCTGGACATCGGCAACATCCGCGAAATCTCGGAATACTGGGAAAACGTGCGCGCGCAATATGCAGCGTTTGAGAGCGGCCTGATGGCGCCGGCCTCCGAGGTCTATCTGCATGAGATGCCCGGCGGCCAGTTCACCAACCTCAAGGCACAGGCGCGCAGCCTTGGCCTGGAGGAGCGCTGGCACGAGGTCGCCCAGACCTATGCCGATGTGAACCAGATGTTCGGTGACATCGTGAAAGTGACGCCTTCGTCCAAGGTGGTGGGTGACATGGCGCTGATGATGGTCTCTCAGGGCCTGACCCGCAGCCAGGTCGAAGACCCGAAATCCGACGTCTCCTTCCCCGACTCGGTGGTGGACATGATGCGCGGCAACCTCGGCCAACCTCCGGGCGGGTTCCCCGAAGGCATCGTCAAGAAGGTGCTGAAGGGCGAGGCCCCGAACACCGAACGCCCCGGCGCGCATCTGGAGCCGGTGGATATCGAAAGCACCCGCGCGGATCTGTCGAAGGAGCTGGAAGGCCTCACCGTCGATGACGAGGATCTCAATGGCTATCTGATGTATCCCAAGGTCTTCCTGGATTACATGGGCCGCCACCGCCAATACGGTCCGGTCCGTGCCCTGCCGACGCAGACCTTCTTTTACGGCATGGAGCCCGGCGACGAGATCACCGCCGAGATCGATCCGGGCAAGAAGCTGGAAATTCGCCTGCAGGCCATCGGCGAGACCGATGAACAGGGTGAAGTGAAGGTGTTCTTTGAACTGAACGGCCAGCCCCGCGTCATTCGCGTGCCGAACCGTCTGGTGAAGTCCTCAACCGCCGCCCGCCCCAAGGCCGAGGTTGGCAACGCGGATCACATCGGCGCGCCGATGCCGGGGGTTGTAGCCTCCATCGGGGTGCAACCAGGCCAGAAGGTGAAAGACGGCGACCTGTTGCTGACCATCGAGGCGATGAAGATGGAAACCGGCCTGCATGCCGAGCGCGACGCGGTGGTGAAGGCCGTGCACGTCCAGCCCGGTGGCCAGATCGACGCCAAGGACCTACTGGTCGAGCTGGAGTAAGGCCGCGCGTCAGCGTTCAGACGCCAAACACAGATCCAGAATGCAAAGAGGGGCGGTCAGAGACCGCCCCTCTTCTTTTATGCCACGACGCATACCGATCCACACCGGATCGGTGCTGCGGTCGATCAGAACCGGTAGGAGGCACGCAACTGCACCTTGTCGGTGTCGAGTTCGCCCGCCGGAATATCGCTGAAGTCGCTCTTGGTGTACTCAAGACCGACGCTGAACCGCTCGCTGACGAGGTATTCCGCACCCACACCATAGGTGAACGCGTTCTCGGAAATATCGGCACCGCCCGAGGCGAGCGACAGATGCGACACGCCTGCGGTCACATATGGCATGAACCGTCCGAGATCCATGCCGGCGCGGGCACGCAGCGAGGTCATATCGCCGTCGCCGCCATTGTCGCCGCTGATGTCGTCATACATCAGCTCACCGCCGACCACATAGCGGCCGAAGTCGTGGTTATAACCGCCGTGAACACCAAAGGCGTCAAAATCTTCGGATGCAGAGGCGCCGCCCTGCGACAGGTCCGCTTCGCCCTGTCCGTATTGCAGACCGCCGTAGAAGCCGGTCCAATCGGTGTCCGGCGCAGCCGTGACCACAGGGGCCGGGGCGGCTGGTGCAGGCTCGACAACCGGCTCGTCCAGATTGCCAGCCACCGCTGCGGAGGCCGAGATCGACAGGGTAGATGCGAGGATGATGCGCTTCATGATGTTGTCTCCATTTATTGCAGCCTTTCGCTGTTTGGAGAACATGGGCTCCATGAATGTCACCACAACCTCTGTGCCCCAACTGCGTGCGAGCGACCATAAAGCCGGTAAAAAACTGCCGTTTTCCCAGCCTCCCCTCTGCATAATCCCGCCACTCGCGCGCGGCCCTGCAAATCTGCATGGAACCTTTTTGCTGCGGTCAAAATCCCGGCCCTTAAAGACGGGAGGCGGCGAAATAGTCCCTCCTCGCATTTTCTGCTTGCAGCCCCTGCCGAGATTTCTTAAATCCCGCTCACCGAATAGGTAAGCGGGCGTAGCTCAGGGGTAGAGCATAACCTTGCCAAGGTTAGGGTCGGGCGTTCGAATCGCCTCGCCCGCTCCATTCGGAACCGAAAAGGCCGCATCTTCGGATGCGGCCTTTCGCTTTTGTCGTCTGGCAGCATCCTGCGCTCAGCGCCAAGATCCAGAGCCTTGCCAACAAATTCACCCAATTCGCATTTTTCCCTTGCAGCCTACGGCAGGATTGCCTAAATCACGCCTCACCGAATGGTAGCGCGGGCGTAGCTCAGGGGTAGAGCATAACCTTGCCAAGGTTAGGGTCGGGCGTTCGAATCGCCTCGCCCGCTCCATTCGAAATCGAAAAGGCCGCATCTTCGGATGTGGCCTTTCGCTTTTCTGGCTCATCCCCCCATCCTCCGCCCCTGACGAGACACAGAAGTTTTTGCTGTGATGCGCAAATTTTCCACTTGCAGGCTCTGGCGGGATTGCCTAAACCCCGGCTCACCAAATGGCAGCGCGGGCGTAGCTCAGGGGTAGAGCATAACCTTGCCAAGGTTAGGGTCGGGCGTTCGAATCGCCTCGCCCGCTCCATTTGGAACCGAAAAGGCCGCATCATCAGATGCGGCTTTTCGCTTTTCAGAACAGGCGCTTGTGATTTTTGATCAAAATCCTTTGACTGACTCTCAAATGCGCGCCAATCCTTGTCCCAACCTGTGACAGCAAAGGATTGGCCAGATGGCGAGCGTGATCTACCCGACGACGAATTTCACCGCGACGGAGCAGCTCTGCATCACCCATGGTGAGGGGATCTACGTCTATGACGACAGCGGCAAGGAATACATCGAAGGGCTCGCGGGCCTGTGGTGTACCTCGCTGGGCTATTCCAACACCGAGGTGGTGGAGGCGATCACCGACCAGCTGAACCGCCTGCCCTTCCAGCACACATTCGGCGGCAAGACCCACGCGCCGGTGATGCAGCTGGCCGAGACGCTCAAGGCAATGGTGCCGGTGGAGGATGCCTATGTCTTCTTTGGCAACTCTGGCTCGGATGCAAATGACAGCCACTACAAGATGCTGCGCTATTACTTCAACGCCATCGGCAAGCCGGAAAAGCGCAAGATCATCACCCGCGAGCGCGGCTACCATGGAGTGACGGTGGCGGCGGGATCGCTGACCTCCCTGCCCGCCAACCTCGCCCATTTCGACGCCCCGCTGGAGGCGCTGTCGATCCTGCGCGCCGATGCGCCGCATTACTACACCGGCCGTCAGGGCAACGAGACCGAGGCGCAGTTTGTCGAACGCATCCTGCAGAATCTCGAAGACCAGATCCTCGCCGAAGACCCCGACACCATCGCCGCGATGATCGTGGAGCCGATCACCGGAGCCTCCGGCGTGATCGTCCCCCCCGAAGGCTACTACGAGGGGCTGCAGGCGCTCCTGCGCAAACATGACATCCTGATCTGGGCGGATGAGGTCATCTGTGGCTTTGGCCGCACAGGCGCGGATTTCGGCTGCACCACCATGGGGATCAAACCCGATCTGATGACCTTCGCCAAACAGCTGTCCTCGGCCTATTTCCCGATCTCCGCCTCCGTCATTCCCGGCTGGATGTATAAGGCGATGGTGGATCAAACCAATGAGGTCGGCGTCTTTGGCCACGGCTATACCTACTCCGGCCACCCCGCCGCCTGTGCCGCGGCCCTGAAAACGCTGGAAATCTACGAGCGCGACAAGATCTTTGACCATGCCGCCGAAGTGGGCGCCTATATGCAAGAGCAGCTGCGCGAGATCTTCACCGATCACCCGCTGGTGGGTGAGGTGCGCGGCAAAGGCCTGATCGCGGCGCTCGAACTGGTCTCCAACAAGACCACCGGCGCAACAATTGCTGGCGGCAAAGGCGGTGCTTTGGCAGTCAAAGCCTGCCAGGACGCAGGCCTGATCCTGCGCGCCGTGGCCGGAAACGCGCTGGCCTTCTGCCCGCCGCTGATCATCACCAAGGCGCAAGTCGACGAGATGATCAAACGCGCCAAGGCTGGTGTCGACACCGCCTATGAAACCTTAAGATCCGAAGGCCTCCTGGACAGCTGACCTAAAACAAAAGGCGCTCCAGAAACCGGGGCGCCTTTTCAACTTTTCACAAATATCTCGGAGCGCGAGGCAGAGCCTCGCATCGGGCTTTTCCCACAAGGAAAAGCGCAACCTGCGCGCCGCAAGGCGCTCCTTTTGGAAACCCTCAGAAGACCTTGAACGTCATTGTCGTCAGCGACCGCTCGATATTGGGGATCTGCAACAGGTGGTCATTGATATATTTACCCACATCCTCGCCCGAGGGGATGTAGAGCTTCATCAGCAGGTCATATTCCCCGCTGGTGGAATAAAGCTCCGAGTGGATCTCATGCAGCGCAATATCCTCGGCCACCTTATAGGTGGTGCCGGGTTTGCAGCGGATCTGGATAAAGACGCAGGTGGACATATCTCGCCTCAGCTTCTGTCAGGTCTGGTTGCCCGGCAACCTCGCACGCAGCGCGGCAAAGGGCAATCCCGGCAAACGCAGCCTCGCTGGCCAAGCATTTACTGCAACAGCTCTTGAGCCCTCACCACCGCACCCCCTATAAGCCATGGCAACAGATTGAGGATTTCTCCATGCGCACAGCCCAGGTTTCCCGCTCCACCGCCGAGACGGCGATCTCCGTTTCCGTCAACCTCGACGGCAGCGGCACATATGACAATCAGACCGGCGTTGGCTTTTTTGACCACATGCTGGACCAGCTGTCGCGCCACTCGCTGATCGACATGACCATCCGCGCCAAGGGCGACTACCATATCGACGATCACCACACCGTCGAGGACACCGGCATCGCGCTGGGTCAGACGCTGGTGCAGGCGCTTGGCGACAAAAAAGGCATCAACCGCTACGGCGAGTGCCACTTGCCGATGGATGACGCACAGGTGCGTGCCGCGCTGGATCTCTCGGCCCGGCCCTTCCTCGTGTGGAATGTGGATCTGCCGACCCAGAAGATCGGCAATTTCGACACCGAACTGGTGCGCGAGTTCTTTCAGGCGCTTGCGACTCATGGCGGCATCACGCTGCACATCGACCAGATCCACGGGGTGAACAGCCACCACATCGCCGAGGCCGCATTCAAGGCGGTGGCCCGTGCGCTTCGCACCGCGGTTGAGGTCGACCCGCGCAAAGCAGATGCGGTTCCCTCCACCAAAGGCGCGCTCTAAGCGCTCACAGTGTGTTTTCTGATGCGAAGGCCCGGCACAGCCCGGGCCTTTTCGGTTTGATTACTTGCGTTGGTGTACCGTTCACCCCGCAGGCACGGCGTCGTGCACCTCCCGGCGCAGCAGCCACTCTGCCGCCAAGAGATTTGGCACCCAGCAGATCCATGCGATCACAGGGTAACTGGCCTCAAACCCCACAGTCGTCATGCCGATGGGCAGATAAAGCCGCAATGTCACCGCTGCCAGCGTGAGGGCCGCAGAGCGGATCATCCAGGCCCTGTGCAGGGCAAACCTCCGTTGCAGGGCGGCGATCACCGCCATCGCCGTAGTTGCCAGCCAGACCACCGCCAGCAGCGCAAAACCAAGCCCAGCCACCACGCCTTCGGCAGTGTTATACGCCAGCCACAGGCTGGCAAACCCGGACATCAGAACGCATAGTGCATAGAGCCGCCCGCCCCATCGGTGCAGGCCCGGACGTCTGCCACGCAATCGGTGCGAAAACTGCACCGGCAACAGCCCCAAAGCCACTGGCGCCAGCCCGATATGCAGGTACAGCACCACCGGACGCGCCAGCAGGTGATGCACCATCGCCGGCATCACCAGTGAAATCTCCGCCACGAGGAACCGCAGCGATCCCAGCGCAATCAGAACAGACAGCACCCAGAGTGTGCCGAGCCCCCATGCGAGGCGGCGCCCGGTCCAGAAGTGACGTGTCATGCTTTGACTCCTTACGGTCAACTTGACACTGTAAAGTAATGATCAAACTTGACACCGTCAAGGTCCTCGTCGATCCTGCCTTCATGACGGCCTCATCCCCCTCTTCCCGCTCCCAGCCGAAAAACCTGCGCAACACCTTGGTGCGCGCCGGGATCGACCTCTTGGAAGAGGGCGGGATAGAGGCGCTGACCTTGCGCAAATGCGCTGCGCGGGCGGGTGTTTCCCATGCCGCTCCGGCGCATCATTTCGACGGGCTTGCGGGGCTGAAGGCGGCGATTGCGGCTGAAGGATTTCAGATCTTTTCCAACTACATGCGCGAGGCACGCGTGCAGGGTGACCAAAGCGCGCGCGGGCAACTCAAGTCGATTTGCCGGGGATATCTGCAGTTTGGCGTCGATCATGGCGGCATCCTGCGGGTGATCTTTGGCGACCGGGGGTTGGCGGGGCTGGTGCCCGGCGGCACGCGCGAAGACGCAGACGCCTATCAGATCCTGCGCGAGGTCTGCGCGCCCTTTGTTCCCGAGGGCACCTCTGCCCGGGTGATCGAGCTGCAGGTCTGGTCGCTGATCCATGGCTTCACCATGCTGAGCCTGGCGGGCGAATTCGGCGCGCCGGGTGGGCCGCTGGAGGACGGGCTGTTTGACCAGATCCTCGGCTTGTTGAATGCGCTGGGAACATCGGGCACCACGTGATCCCCTGCGCCTCTTGACCCTCGCGCGGTTTCCCGCCACTTCAGGGGCGCATGACAATGAGGACGTCTTCCTATGCTGACCGCCATCATCGACTATGAATCCGGTAACCTGCACTCCGCCGAAAAAGCGTTTCAGCGCATGGCGGCCGAGGTCGGCGCCGGCGAGGTGGTGGTGACGTCCGATGCCGACGTGGTGGCGCGCGCCGACCGGCTGGTGCTGCCGGGAGACGGTGCCTTTCCCGCCTGCGCGACGGAGCTGCGCGGCCACAAAGGCATTTATGACGCGATGGTCGAAGCCGTAGAGGTGAAGGGCCGCCCGTTTCTCGGGATCTGTGTCGGCATGCAGTTGATGGCCACGACGGGTCACGAATATTCCGAGACGCCGGGCCTGGGCTGGGTCGGCGGCGACGTGGTTAAGATCACGCCAGAGGACGCGCGCCTGAAGGTGCCGCATATGGGCTGGAACGATCTGGTGATCGACCACCCCCACCCGGTATTTGATGGCATCTCCACGGGCGATCACTGTTATTTCGTGCACAGCTATCATTTCCGCGTCGCCAATCCCGCTGAACGTCTGGCGCATGTCGATTATGCGGGCGATGTCACGGCGGTGATCGGGCGCGACACCATGCTCGGCATGCAGTTTCACCCGGAGAAGAGCCAGCATGTGGGCCTCAGGATGATCGGCAACTTCCTCACCTGGACCCCCTGACACCCCGCTCTGATCTGGACGCCTGCCGCCCGTAAGGGCGGCGCGCGCATGGGGCCCCTGGCCGCATGCGCGCCACCGGCAGGCCCGCGCGCCCGCCCCATCGAGGGGCGGGCGCGCGGCGTTTGGCCATCACGTCACACACAGACGTGGACCGCCACACGCCAGCCCCTGTTTTGCACAACGCGCCGCAGGAGGGCCAAACGCATCCCTCCCCTCAGGCGGCGCTATGCCTGAGGGAGACTGGCGCAACGCCGTAGGCCTTGCGAAAAGCGCGTGTGAACCCCTCAGGCGATTCATAGGCATAGCGCCTCGCCACCGCCTCCACCCGATCACCGCGGATCAAATCCTGCCGGGCGAGGGTCAACCGCCAGCGGCGCAGATACCCCATCGGGGTTTCTCCGACCTGGGCCGCGAACAATTCGGAAAATCGGGACACTGACAGCCCGGCTTCGGTTGCCAGATCCTGTGTCGTCCACAGGCGCCCCGGATGGTCGTGCATCGACACAATGGCCCGCGCGAGGCGCAGGTCCGACAGTCCGGCCAAAAGCCCAGGCTCCGCCGTGCCCGCCTCGATCAGATGGCGCAGCAGACGCACCATGAACGCCTGACCAAGACTGCTCAACACGGATTCTGCGCCGCATCTGTGGCACTCAACTTCCTGACGCATCAACGTCAGAAGCGCGGCGAGCTGCGGAGTCTGCGCCAATCTGACCTCCACCCGGGCGGGAAGCGCGGAAATCAGCGGATTATGTGACCCGGCCCATTCCACACGCAGCGCGAGGCACACACCGTCCCGCGGCGGGAGCAACGGTGCCTGTGCGCAGAACAGCACCGTCTCCGCCGCCCCTTCGGGTGATGCCAGCACCAGGAGATTCGCCTCAGACGGAGAGGCGATATTCACCCGCATACGAAATCGAGAGATGAGGCTGGAAAGCCGGTCCATGGCATCCTCTACAAGACTATTTGGCAAGACTTCGGCAAATGTGTCAGGTTTTTCGGAATTATCAAGCCTCAACTTCGGCGATATAGGTTTCAGCCTTTCGACGGCCTCCATCACCTCACTTACACATAGGACTGCCTCATGTTGATCCCCCGCCAGAAGACCCCTGCCCTGTCCCTGCCCCTGTTGGGCGGCGGTCACTTCGACCTCTCGACCGAAACCTCAGAGCGCGGCACCGTCATCTGTTTTTATCGCGGCCTGCACTGCCCGATCTGCGCCAATTACCTGAAAGAGTTCGAAAAGCGCGCGGCCGATTTTACCGAGCGTGGTGTCAACTGCATTGCCATCAGCTCTGACGGCGAAGAACGCACGCGGCTGATGGCGGAAAAGATCGAGGCCAAAAACCTGCGCTTTGCCTATGATCTACCGCTGAATGTGGCCAAGGACTGGGGGCTCTATATCTCCACTTCGCGTGGCATGACCTCCATCGGCCTGGAAGAGCCCGCCCTGTTCTCCGAGCCGGGCCTGTTCATGGTGTCACCGGAACAAACGCTCTACTATGGCTCGGTTCAGACGATGCCGTTTGTCCGGCCTCATTTCTCCGAACTGGTGTCGGCACTGGATTTTGCCATCGCCAACAACTACCCGGCGCGCGGCGAGTATACCGGCGCCGTTTGATCGCCCCCGCATCCGTCCTGCATCCTCGGTCCCCGACAGCCACGTGAGCAATGGACATAGGCATAGCAACAAGGCATACGGGCCTGACCACCTTCAACGGTCAGGCCCGTTTTACGTTGTACTTGCGCTTTGAAAAATTCAGCCACCGGGACGGGCAGCACCGCTATCTGGTGCTGAGCCTGACACAGACGCTATTCGGCGACTGGTGTGTGGTGCAGGCCTCAGGTCCGATCGGTCAGCCCGGCGGACAGGAGCGGCGCAACTATTGCAGCTCCCTGAATGAGGCCCAGGATCTCTTTGAGAATACGCGGGACCGGCAGGTGAAGCGGGGCTTCGTGCCGATCCCGGTGCAGATGGGGCTGTTCTGAATGCGCCACCCGAGGGGTCTTACTTCACCCGTGTCCAGGTCTGCTTGGAGCAGATCAACCCGCCCGCGACGCAGCCTCGCAGGCGCAGGCTGTCGCCGTTCAGATCCATTTTGCCGATGTAGATCTTGTTGTTAGACGGCCGCCAGACCTGCCCTTCATAAGCGCCGCCGCCCTGGGGCACCATGTCGATCACCAGCGTCTTGCCGAGATTGGGCGATTTATACTCGCCGCTGTCATTGAACGTCCGCGCAATCGTGCCGCAGACGGCGCTGCCGCAGGGGGTTATTGCCACATGCGCGTAGGATCCATCATCCGGCTGGGTCTTCCACGTCCCCTCCGCCGGATCAGCGGCAAGCGCGGCACCGGCCAGGCCAAGTGAAACCGCAAGGGTTGCAATCATCTGTTTCATGGTTGTGTCCTCCCTATTCTGGCAGAAGTCTGACCGACAGCGCCGCATTCAGGCAAGACTGACCTTGGGTCGCCCTATCCGGGTGCCGTCGCACGCCCGGCCCACGCAGGCGCGTTGCAATTCACCGTGAGCTTGGGCAAAAGGGCAGCCGACGCATTCAAGCATGACCAAAAGGGCGCAGCCGATGATCCTCTACCCTGCAATCGACCTCAAGGACGGCCAGGCCGTGCGGCTTCTGCACGGTGACATGGACAAGACCACCGTGTTCAACGACAACCCCGCCGCGCAGGCGCTGGAGTTCGTGGCGGCGGGCTGTGAATGGCTGCATCTGGTCGATCTGAACGGCGCCTTTGCAGGCGAACCTGTCAACGCCGCGCCGGTCGAAGAAATCCTGAAACAGACACAGGTGCCCGCACAGCTGGGCGGCGGCATCCGCGACATGGCCACCATCGAGCGTTGGCTGGACAAGGGGCTGGCGCGGGTGATCCTGGGCACCGTTGCGGTGGAAAACCCGGATCTGGTCCGCGAGGCGGCGCGCGCCTTCCCCGGCAAGGTTGCGGTCGGCATAGATGCCCGCAATGGCAAGGTCGCGACCAAAGGCTGGGCGGAGGAAACCGACGTTGAGGTCACCGATCTGGCACGGTCCTTTGAGGATGCAGGCGTTGCGGCCATCATCTACACCGACATCATGCGGGACGGGGCGATGAAAGGCCCCAACATCGATGCAACGGCAGCGCTGGCCAACGCGGTCTCGATCCCGGTGATCGCCTCGGGCGGGGTGTCATCGCTCGACGATCTGCGCGCGCTCAAGTCCTGTGGTGCGCCGTTGAACGGTGCCATCTCCGGTCGCGCGCTTTACGACGGCGCCATTGATCTTGCCGAGGCGCTGGCGGTTATGAAGGGCTGAGCCCCCTGCCACCACAATCGGCCCCGCGATTTCGTCTGAAAAGCTGTTGCCCTTGGCGTCTGCGCCGGGGCGCTTCTGCTCTTCAACTCGTGATCTGCGGCATCACGCCCTCTGGCTTGCGGCGCATTTAGCTGAGACGCTGCAACCAGAGGAGACCAACCTTATGTCAAAAATCGAAAAGCGCCCCCTGCCCCGTGCTTCCGCCCTGTGGCAGAGCGTGCAGCCTGAAGACTTTATCGATGGCTACGCTGTGCAGAGCAGCCTGTCAGCGCGAGACGCAGCCGATATTGGCCTGAGCATGCCCAAATGGGCTGGCACCCTGCTTGCCCTGCGCAATCGTATCGTGCGGCCCCTCGGCTTGAAGACCGAGGTCAGCAACACGGGTGAAGGGGCGATCTTTCCGATCACCCATGAGGACGCGCAGGAGCTGATCCTTGGCACCGACGACAGCCACCTGAATTTCCGCATTTGCGTGCGGCGCGAGGATGGGCGCATCCACATGGCCACATGGGTGCATCGCAACAATTGGATCGGACGGGTCTACCTGATGGTGGTGATGCCGTTTCATATCCTGATCGTGCGCGATGCCATGCGCCGGATCGCACGCGCGGGGACGTCGACCATGGCCTCTGCAAGCAACGGATAGAGACGCCGTCCGCGCCGTAAATCGCGGCACCCATCGAACCCTGTGTCATCGGGCACGATGGGCACTGCCCTCACTGCTCTATTGCGTCGCAGCGGTGGAGAGTTTCTGCAGCGCGCCGGTCATCACCGCGATGAACTCAGCGCTCGGTTTGATATCCAGACCCTTGAACATCATCACCGGATCCTCATAGGTAAGCCAGACCTTGCCCTCCGCATCCTCATAGGCCAGCGCCTTGAGCGGCAGGAACAGGCCCGCACGCATGTCAGCCTGCATCGCCGGGGTGCCGATCTTCGGATTGCCGAAAATCAGGATCTGCGAGTCGGGCAGCTCCGCACCAATGTCAGACGCGCCCTTGGCGTGATCCACACGGGCAAACACTGTCGCACCGGCCTCATCCAAAGCGGTCTCCAAGGCATTGATCGTCGCATCGACCGAATGGCGGCTCTCAACCTTAACAAGGCCTGCCAGAGCCGGCAGCGCCGTCATCACGCAGAGCGCGGCGGCGGTCAAAATGGTTTTCATCGAAATCTCCTGCTTCACGAGTATGGTTCAGATCGGCACAGATCTTGCCTCGCCCTGCCGGCACACACCAGCCACAAGGCCGTCAATCGCCAAAATCGGCAAGGACCAGCCCTGCGCGCCGCATTGCCCTCTTTTCCCGCTGCCCGTTCCGGTCCATAAGACCCGCATGCTGAAGACCCGTCTCATTCCCTGTCTCGATGTCGCCGATGGCCGTGTGGTCAAGGGCGTGAACTTTGTCGGCCTGCGCGATGCCGGTGATCCGGTGGAGGCTGCGCGCGCCTATGATGCCGCCGGCGCTGACGAGATCTGCTTTCTCGACATCCACGCCACCCATGAAAACCGCGGCACCATGTTCGACATGGTGCGCCGCACCGCCGAACAATGCTTCGTGCCGCTGACGGTGGGGGGCGGTGTGCGCACCAAGGACGACGTGCGCGCGCTGCTGCTGGCCGGGGCCGACAAGGTGTCGTTCAACTCTGCCGCCGTCGCCAACCCGGATGTGATCCGCGAGGCCGCCGACCAGTTCGGCAGCCAGTGCATCGTCTGCGCCATCGACGCCAAATCTGTCGCCCCCGGAAAATGGGAAATCTTCACCCATGGCGGACGCCGCGAAACCGGCATCGACGCGGTGGAGTTTGCCCGCCTTGTGACCGCCAAGGGCGCGGGCGAGATCCTGCTGACCTCAATGGATCGCGACGGCACCAAATCGGGTTTCAACCTCGAGATGACCCGCGCGATTTCCGATGCGGTGGATGTGCCGGTGATCGCCTCTGGCGGTGTCGGCACTCTGGATCACCTCGTTGACGGTGTGACCAAAGGGGGCGCCAGCGCGGTGCTGGCCGCGTCGATCTTCCATTTCGGCGAATATTCTGTGCAGGAAGCCAAGCAACACATGATCGCCAATGGCATCCCGATGAGGCTTCAATGACCCTGCTGCATGACCTCGAACAGACCATTCTCTCCCGCAAGGGCAGCGATCCAGACACCAGCTGGACCGCAAAACTCCTGTCCAAAGGGCCGGAGAAATGTGCGGAGAAATTCGGCGAAGAAGCCATCGAGGCCATCATCGAGGCGGTGAAGGACGACAAGACAGGGCTCGCCTCCGAAGGGGCCGATGTGCTCTATCATTTCCTGGTGATGCTGGCGGCGCGCGATGTGGCGCTGGACGACGTGCTGCAGGTGCTGGCCGACCGGCAGGGCCTGAGCGGCGTCGCCGAGAAGGCAGCCCGCCCCAGAACCTGAGCCGCGACCGCGCACCTCGATACATACCGCCCCGGGCACAATCCCGGGTCAAGGGCCGCTGAAGCGGCCGCGCGGCACGCGCGGTTCACCCTTGAGGCGGGCTTGTGCCCAGTAGAATTGCACAGGCGCTTCAGGGCAGACCTGCCACTGAAGCGCCTCCCCAGCACCTTCCTCCCCGTCTGTAACAGACCCGGTGCACCTGCCAGCGCGCGCTCACACCTGCGGCACAGACCCCGCGCCTTGCCGTCAGGCAAGGCGCCCGGCCCAACCGGCGCAGCGCATGTCTCATGCGCGCCCGACAGGCGGGAGCCCCACCTTGCTGCCGATGCGTCGGCGCTGCGACGGTACTGCCCACTGCTCTGCGCGAGACTTCAGAGTTTGGAGGAAATGATGCCGGTGGCAAAGCCGCCCTGGCGTAGCTCGCCGAACAGGCGCTGGTATTCGATCTTGGGGCAGCGGTTCTGGATCACCGTCACCCCCCGCGCCTCTGCCTGCGCTGCCGCCTCGGCATGCTCCACGCCGATCTGCATCCAGATGGTCTGCAGGTCCGCAAACACCGTCAAGGCCTCCTCCACGATGGCCGGCACCGCCTCGGGACGGCGGAAGATATCGACCATGTCGACCTCCCCTTCGATGTCCGACAGCGAGGCCTGAACGGTCTCGCCAAACAGCATCTTGCCCGCGTGACCTGGGTTCACCGGGATCACACGATAGCCCTTGAGCGACAGGTAGCGCGCCACATAGTAGCTGGGGCGGACCGGATTGAGAGACACGCCGACCACGGCAATCACCTTGGTGCGGGTCAGAATGTCCTTGAGAAGTGCATCGGTATACATGGGCTGACTTTGCGCAAGCCGCGCGCCCTATGCAAGCCCGAAGCCCGACCCTGCTGAAGCTGCATGAAAAAAGCGCCCGAAGAATCTTCGGGCGCGAGGTGTGGAACGAGGGACAGTGAAAAAGATCTGCGACGGTTCCAAGGCCGCAGTCTGCCATTCAAACTGGTGCTGTTGCGCCGAAATAAAAGAGGCAATCTCAATTTTGTGAATATGACACAGGCTTGATGACTGCAGATTATACGATTCAGGACGCCTGCAGGCCTCTAATCCGTATCCAACACGTCCGGCCAGGCCTGATGTGCGGTCTGGATCATGTGGGTCCGCTCCGCCATCCACAACGCTTCGACTCGCGGCGTGTGAAAGAGATACAGATGCCCATCGACAATTTCCCATGTCATCGGATTGCCGTCGAAGACCCGACCGCGCGCGATACCATAGGCGCAGTGCCCGCCGAACTTCGGCGCATAGGCGCGTGGGTTGGCCTCGAACCGGGATTGGTTATGCGCGGTGTGAAACAGCCAGACCGCACCTTTCCACATAAGCGCGTGATCCTGCGCTCCCTTTTTCGGCTGATCCGCTGTGTGAAACGAGACAGGATCATACCCGCCGATGGCGATCCCATCCTGCATCGAGATATAGATCGTATCCGCCTGCGCCCGCGACGCGAGAGAAAGGGCCAAGGCCGTCCCAACAAAGATCGCAAAACCGAACCCGGTGAGGGCGTGTTTCAGGCGCAGGTGCAGCAAGTCAGATCTCCGTCCAGATACCGGTCAGCGGCAGAATGCCCGCACCGGCGCGAGCAGAAAAGGTGCGAAACGGGAAATTGAACATCTCGTGACGAGAGTTGAGCACAAGTGCAGCCCGGAGGTCACAGACCATTTTGAATGCGTCAGTCAAAGATGTCCTCGATCACATCAAAGACCTTTTTCCACGACGATTTCTTTTTCTTCTTCTTTCGCTTTTTCATCAGCTTGGCGGTCGCAAGCTCTGCCGCCATCACCGTCCAATCGCCGGATTTCGACTTTTTGGACGACTTGGCCTTATGCGGTTTGGCGACCTTTGGCAGCTTTGCGCCCTTATGATCGGCCAGTGGACGTTGCTTCTGGGCGGAGAGCGGCGCGCCACAGGTGCCGCAGACCAGCGCGTGCAAGGTTTTGTCCGGCACAAAGGCCGACTGCACGCCGCAATAGCAACAGCTGATGATCTTTCCGCCGGGGACGCTTTTATGTGCGATGCCGGTTCTCCTTTGGGTTTATCCCTTCAGGGAGGCATATAGGGAGAGCGCCGCCGCATTTGAAACATTGAGCGAGCCAAAACCGCCAGCTGCGTCGATCTTGACCAGCTTGTCGACGGTTTCCTTGGTCTTTTGACGCAGGCCCGGCCCCTCAGCGCCCAGCACCAGGGCGATCGGGTCGGAGGTGCGGCCGGCAACCGCGTCTTCGATGGTTTCCTCGGCCTCACCATCGAGGCCCAGCACCAGATAGCCCATTTGCTGCAGCGCGACGATACTGTCGGAGAGGTTGCGCATGCGCAGGTAGGGCTGGCGTTCCAACGCGCCCGAGGCGGTTTTGGCCAGCGCGCCGGTCTCCGGTGCGGAATGATGGCGGGTGCCGATCACCGCCGAGGCGCCCAGCACTTCGGCCGAGCGCAAGATGGCGCCGACATTATGGGGATCGGTCACCCGGTCCAGGAGCAGCACCCGGGGGATTTCAGCACCGATGCAATTGTCCTCAAGCCCGCCCCAGTTCAGTGGCTTCACTTCCAGTGCTGCGCCCTGATGCACCGAGCCGGGATCGATCGGCACCGAGAATTTGCGCGGCTCGACCACTTCGGGTGTAATGCCGGAGGCGGCGATGGCCTCTTCCAGCTTATTCTGGGCGTTCAGGGTCACCACAAGCTGCAGCTTTTCACGTTTTGGGTTCAGCAGTGCGTCGCGCACGGCGTGCAGACCAAACAGCCAGACAGTTTCTGCCGAGGCGGCTTTCTTGGCCTTTTCCTTGTCCACCACCCATGCGGGTTTCTTGCTGGGTTTCTTGTTCATGGCTTGCTCCGGAAAACAAATTTCGAGGCGGCGGAAAAAAGTTGCGCTTTTCCGGTTGACGCCCGTTTGGTGCGCTAGTAATCACGCCTCCACGTTAGGTGCAACATGCTTCTAACAGTGGGCGACAGGCCGCAAGGTGTGGCAGGGGACTGTAACTCCCTCGCGGAGACGCACGCCTGGTTCGATTCCAGGGTCGCCCACCATTTCTCCTCTTTCAAACATGATATCAATGTGTTGCGAGGATGAATGGTGGCTCGCCGTTTGTACATTCGGC
The DNA here is from genome assembly GCF_046535935.1 of Tritonibacter sp. SIMBA_163. Taxonomy (NCBI): domain Bacteria; kingdom Pseudomonadati; phylum Pseudomonadota; class Alphaproteobacteria; order Rhodobacterales; family Paracoccaceae; genus Tritonibacter; species Tritonibacter sp. SIMBA_163. The sequence goes on along the minus strand of NZ_JAWJBP010000004.1, from coordinate 35,026 downwards.
CCCAATTCTCGATCAGCACAGATGATATTCGCGCGCCCTACGGGCGGTGCGTTGCCCGTCCGCGGGCCCGGTTTTTTTTCGCGGCGGGGCGGTCGCCGGGGCGCTGCCCCGGACCCCGAGATATTTATAAAAAGATGAAGGCAATACCCCCTGACAGGCGGGTTCATAAGCTGGGCACTTCAGGCGGGTTCCGACACTGCCGCCTCGACCCAGGCGACCAGCGCGTCGAGGTCCGGTTCCGCTTCTATTGCCGTGCCTTCGGCAAAGCCTTCGAAGGCTGCGACATTCATCCGGTTGACGCCGGAGACGACAGGCAGCCCCATGGCCAGCGCTTCGCCGATGATGGGGCGCATACCGCGCCCGTCCGCCTCATGCTTGCCGAATTTATTGACGATCAGAACCTGCGGTGCAGGCGTGCTGTCAAGCGCCGCCGTCACCAGGCCGACAGCCCGCTCCAGCGCGTCCGGGTTGAGACGGCAGCCGCGCGCGCCCTCGCCCAGAGATTGCGAAATGCGGATGGTCTCGCCCTCCGGCAGGACACGCACATCCATGTCACAGAGTTTGTTGTCGTAGCATTCGGTGTTGGTTTGCACGATGCCGGCGGTGCGGATGCCCTTTTCCGCCAGCCGTTCCGCAAGTGCGGTCAGCAGGCGGTCGGTGGCGCCGCGTTCGGCGGTCATTACATAGGCAAGCTGCATGGGATCGTCCTTTGCATATCGTCTGCGCGACACGCAGGATAGCGCGGAAACGCCCGCCCCGCCAGTGGCCGTGGGGCGGGGCTGATGTCGCAGCCGCCCATCACAGCCCCCCCTAACGCGTGCCGTGACTTCCCGCAGCCATCGCGCGCAAACCCAGCCGGTCAAACAGCGCCTCGTCCGCGTCTTCCTCGGGGTTGTCGGCAGTCAGGAGCGTGTCGCCCATGAAGATCGAGTTGGCCCCGGCAAAGATGCACATCGCCTGCAGCTCATCGCTCATCTCGGTGCGCCCCGCGGAGAGCCGCACATGCGCGCGGGGCATCAGGATGCGGGCCAGCGCAATGGCGCGGACAAATTCGATCGGATCGAGCGGGGGTGTGTCTGCCAGTGGCGTATCCGCCATCGGAATCAGCATGTTGATCGGCACCGATTGGGGATGTTCCGGCAGGGTCGCAAGGCTCAGCAGCATGTCGATCCGGTCGCCGCGTTCTTCGCCCATGCCGAGGATGCCACCGGAGCAGACGTTGATCCCCGCCTCGCGCACCCGGGCCAGGGTTTCCAGTCGATCCGCAAAGCTGCGGGTGGTGATCACCTCTGGGTAGTAGCGCTCCGAAGTGTCGATGTTGTGATTGTAGTAATCCAGACCCGCATCCCGCAGGCGCAGCACCTGATCCTGTTCCAGCATTCCGAGCGTCATGCAGGTCTCCATCCCCAGCGCCTTGACGCCTTCGATCATCGCCTCCAGCTGCGCCATGTCGCGGGTCTTGGGCCCGCGCCAGGCCGCACCCATGCAGTAGCGGGTGGCGCCGGCATCGCGGGCCTTCCTGGCCTCGGCAATCACCCGCTGCACCTCGATCAGTTTTGAAGCTGGCAGCTGCGCGCCATTGCGGGCGGATTGCGAGCAATAGGCGCAATCCTCGGCGCAGCCGCCGGTCTTGATCGACAGCAGGCGCGATTTCTGCACCGCGTTGGGATCAAACATCTGCCGGTGCAGGTTCTGGGCCTGAAACAGCAGATCCATGAAGGGCTGGGCGTAGATCTCCTCTGCCTCTTCCCGGGTCCAGTTGGTACGGATAGGCGGCGTATCGAGCATGGAAAAACCTCGCTGGAATAGGTGGAACGGCACACGCCGTGGGTGAACCTTTATTTTATAGATAATATATGAAATGAGTCGCAAGCGCACAGGCATTTGAATTTCAGCGCAATTTTCCACCGCTCAGCTTTGATGAAAGCACGTTTTGCGCGACAGGTGCGCCTGTGATGGATGCCACCCCCGGCGGCGAGAAACTCCTTGACGACACGCTGTGCCCTCCCCTACCCCTAGGGCTACGCAGGGGAGTCCCGCCGAGGGGACTGAGAGGCAGACGGGGAGAAATCCCGGTGACGCGACCCTTAGAACCTGACCCAGTTGATACTGGCGTAGGAAGCTAGGACAGTCGCGCCCCGCCCGGTACAGGTGGGAGCCTCTGCTCTGACACGGCAGGATCTGTACCCCCTGCCCCGTTTTCCTCCGGCCCGGCTCAATTGGTGTCTTTTTGAGAATGGACTCGAGGAGCACCAAGATGAACGTCCCCACCCCCAAGATCACCCCAAAGGTCACGACGGGCGCATTGCCTGCGTCGCGCAAGATCTATGTGGCAGGCGAGATGCATGCAGACATCCGCGTGCCGATGCGCGAAATTGCCACCCACCCGACCGCAGGCGAGGCGCCGCTGCCGGTCTATGACAGTTCCGGGGCCTATACGGACCCCGAAATCCTCACCGATATTCGCAATGGTCTCGCGCCGGTGCGCGCCGCGTGGATCAAGGCCCGGGGCGACGTGGAAGACTATCAGGGCCGCGATGTTACCCCTGCGGACAACGGCTTTGTCGCGGGTGATCGGCTGGTGCCGGAGTTCCCGGTGCGGCCCGCGCCCCTGCGGGGCAAGGGCGATGCCGCCCCGACGCAGCTGGCCTATGCGCGGGCCGGTCTTATCACGCCGGAGATGGAGTATATCGCCATCCGCGAGAACCAGCTGCGTGAGCTATCGCCCTGCCATGGCAGCCGCGATGGGGAGGATTTCGGGGCCAATATCCCAGACTATGTGACGCCGGAATTCGTGCGTGCAGAGATCGCTGCCGGGCGCGCCATCATCCCCGCCAACATCAACCACCCGGAGCTGGAGCCGATGATCATCGGCCGCAATTTCAAGGTGAAGATCAACGCCAATATGGGCACCTCCGCCGTCACCTCCTCGATGGAGGAAGAGGTGGACAAGCTGGTCTGGGCGATCCGCTGGGGCGCGGATACAGTGATGGATCTGTCCACGGGCCGCAATATTCACAACACCCGCGAATGGATCATCCGCAACAGCCCCGTGCCCATCGGCACCGTGCCAATCTATCAGGCGCTGGAGAAGGTCAATGGCATTGCCGAAGATCTGACCTGGGAGGTGTTCCGCGACACGCTGATCGAACAGGCCGAACAGGGAGTCGATTACTTCACCATCCACGCGGGCGTGCGGCTGCATATGGTGCCGATGACCGTGGAACGCGTCACCGGGATCGTATCGCGCGGTGGGTCGATCATGGCGAAGTGGTGCCTGCATCATCACAAGGAGAGCTTCCTCTACGAGCATTTCGAGGAGATCTGCGATATCTGCCGCCGCTATGATGTGTCGTTTTCCTTGGGCGATGGGCTGCGCCCGGGTTCGATCGCGGACGCCAATGACGAGGCGCAATTTGCCGAGCTGGAAACGCTGGGCGAGCTGACCAAGGTCGCCTGGGCCAAGGATTGCCAGGTGATGATCGAAGGGCCGGGCCATGTGGCCATGCACAAGATCAAGGAGAACATGGACAAGCAGCTGGAGTGCTGCCACGAGGCGCCGTTTTACACGCTGGGGCCGCTCACGACGGATATCGCGCCGGGCTACGACCACATCACGTCTGGGATTGGCGCGGCGATGATCGGCTGGTTTGGCTGCGCGATGCTCTGCTATGTGACGCCCAAGGAACATCTGGGCCTGCCGGACCGCGATGATGTGAAAACCGGCGTCATCACCTACAAGATTGCCGCCCATGCCGCCGATCTGGCCAAGGGTCTGCCCGGCGCGCAGCGGCGTGATGATGCGCTGTCCCGCGCGCGGTTCGAATTCCGTTGGGAGGATCAGTTCAACCTGTCGCTGGACCCGGAAACCGCACAGAGCTTCCACGATGAGACCCTGCCGAAAGAGGCGCATAAGGTGGCGCATTTCTGTTCGATGTGCGGGCCGAAGTTCTGCTCCATGCGGATCAGCCATGACATCCGCGCCGAGGCCCAGAAAGAGGGCTTCGAGGCAATGGCGGCGAAGTTCCGCGAGGGCGGCGCGCTTTATGTGCCGGTGGCGGACGCGACATCAGAACCGAGTGAGGCCGAGACATGACCCGCGCGGTTCAGGCACGGCACTTCCGCGGCCTTAATGCCCAGAGCGGGCTTTGCGGAGAGCGCAGGATAGAAGGGCTCTATCTGATTGTCGGGCATGTGGGCCGGGTGGAGTTGCTGGTGCCGCAGGGTGCGGATCTGGTGCAGCTGAGGATCGAGGGACAACCAGAGGCCGAAGTTCGCCGCCAGATCGCCCGCGCACGGGATTTCTGCGCTGTTCACGACGCGCAGCTGGTGATCCACAGGCATTGGCAGGCGGCACTCGATCTGAACTGTGACTTTGTACATCTGACGCAACAGGATCTGGCGGAGGCTGATACGGACGCCCTTCATCGCGCAGGAGTGCGTTATGGGGTGGACGTCGGCGATGACACGGAACTGAAGCACGCCCTGACGCTGTCCCCGGCTTATGTGGCGCTGGATCTGCGCGCGCTCTCGCGGGAATTCGAGGGAAATCAGGCGCTTGAACAACTGAAACGCTGGAAACAGACCTCTGGCGATGTGCCGCTTGTTGTCTCCGGCGGGCTGGTGATCGAGCGCTTGCACGCAGTGTTTGCAGCAGGTGCTGACTGCGTCGCCGTGTCCACCGACATTCAGAGCGCCGAAGACCCCGAGGCCAGAACCCGCGCCTGGGTCACGGCCTGCGGGGCCTGAACACACAGACCACGCGGTTCATTCGCGTGGTCTGACCCGGTATCCTGTTGGTTGGCTATCGGATGGAAAGCGGCAGGCCGCGGCACCTTTGCCGGCTGCATAATTGTACAATGGATCGCGAGATCCCAAAGGGTCAGAGCGGCGCTCCGGCAAAACTGCGCAAGGTGATCCCTGCCTCTTCCAGTCTGCTGCGCACGCTGCGGGCAATGTCCAGCGCCTCGGGCGTGTCGCCATGCAGGCAAATCGTGTCGATCCGCGCTGGTATGCGGCTGCCGTCCTCAGCGTGGATCGCACCATCCTTGACCATCCGCGTGATCCGCTGCCCTGCCAGGTCCGCGTCGTGGATCACCGCACCGGGCTGCGAGCGGTCAACCAGGGTGGCATCTGCATTATAGGCGCGATCCGCAAATATCTCGCAGGCCACATTGCAGCCCAGCGCCTCGGCTGCTGCCTGCTGCTGGGTGCCCGCCATCACCATGATGATGATGTCCGGCGCGACCGCCAGCGCCGCCTCGTAGCACGCCAGTGCCATGTCCCGATCGGCCGATGCCATATTTGCCATCGCACCATGCAGTTTCAGGTGCCGCACCTCAGTGCCCGCGGCCCGCGCCATCGCTTGCGCTGCGCCCACCTGATATTGCACCAGATGCGCCAGGCTGGCGTGTGGCAAATGCATCTTGCGGCGGCCAAAGCCCTGAAGGTCGGGAAAGCCCGGATGCGCGCCAATACCAACGCCGCGCGCCGCTGCCGCCGCCATGGTTTGAGCCATCACATCCCAGTCCCCGGCGTGCACACCGCAGGCCACATTGGCGGAGGTGACCACATCGAGCACCTCTGCATCGCGCCCCATCACCCAGGGGCCGAAGCTCTCTCCCATGTCGGCGTTCAGATCGACGGTCAGTGTCATCGGGCATGGCCCTCCTTGGCAGTTTCAGTGTCTGTGCGCATCTTCGCTGTCAGAGCGCATCGTCGAGGTCGCGGCCCGCTGTCGCGCCACTGACCAGTTGATAAGACAACAGGTCGCGCATGCTGGCCGGGTCGCGCAGCAAGGGGTGCAGCCGTGCAGGCAGGCGTTTCAGATCCTCGGCCGCGCGGCGTTCCAGCTCAACCGCCTCCTCCAGCGACACAAGTGTGAAGCTGAAGCGCGCACCGGCCTGGGCCTGCGCCACGCGCGGCAGATCCGACGGCAGCACGGAGCCGATGCGTGGATAGCCACCGGTGGTCTGACACTCGCTCATCAGGACATAAGGCGTGCCGTCACCGGTGACTTGAATATCACCGGGAGCGATCACCTCCGACAACACGCTGAGACCGCCGTCGAGGGCAAAACCGTCTCCGTCAGGCAGGAGCCGCACCCCCATGCGATTGGCGCGGGTGTCGCGGGTGAACGTCACATCCTGAAACCGCGCCAGCTCTGTCGCGCCAAAAAGATCCGTCTGCAGGCTGGGAACCATACGCAGGGTGCCGCCGTCCAGACGCGGCTCCGGCTCAAGTGCGAGGTTAACCGCACTGTCCCTGTCCTGACCGATCGGGAGGGTCTCGCCATCCTGCAATCGCGCACCAAGACCGGAGGCCATATGGGTGCTGCGCGCGCCAAGGCGGCACTCGGTCGCGATACCGCCGCCGAGGTGCAGATAGCCATAGGATCCGGCCTGCACCGCGCCGATGGTCAGCTGCGCCCCGGCGGGAAGCAAGTGGCTTGCGTTCCAGCGCAGGGATGTCCCGTCATCAAGCGCGGCGCGCATCGGGGCGCCGGTCAGGGCAATGCGGGTGTCTTGTGAAACCTCAAAGACGCCGCCCATGCCCGCCATCTCGATCGCGGCCAGATCCGGGGCCTGTCCCAGCAATGCCCCCCCTTCGAACACGGCCAACCTGTCGGCCGCCCCGCCCTGAGACAGCCCGAAGGCCAAGTAGCCACTGCGTCCAAGGTCCTGCAGGCTCAACCCCGGCCCGGCGCGATGAAGTGTCAGCGTACGGGTCATGACAGCACCTCGCAGGTCGCGCCGCCATCAGGGCCGTCACGCTCAAGCGCTGCGTATGTCTCTGGCGAGATCGGCTCAAACCGCACCTCGTCCCCGGGTCGGAGCACGAAGGGTTCGGGGGCATCCGGGCGGAACAGCCGGAACCGGGTCTGCCCAATATGGCGCCACCCCGTCGGCGTGGTGACAGAAAACAGCACGATCTGGCGGATCGCCACCACAACCGCCCCCTCTGGCACCTGCGGTGTCAAGTCGGTCTGGCGCGGGATATCAAAGGCCGGGGGCAATTCGCCCAGATAGGGCTGCCCGGGCGCAAAGCCGATGGTTTGCACCCGCAGCTGTGTTTCGGCGATCTGTCGCACGGCTTCCTCGACCGTGAGCCCCGCCCGTTCCGCGGCCTCCGCCAGCTGCGGAGCCAGATCGGTTCCGAACACGGTCGGCACGCGCCACAGCTTGCGCCCCTCGGGCAGCGCGGCATCGTACCAGTCGCGCGACGCCAACAGGGTTTTGACCTGCTGCATCATCTCGGCGTGGGCGGTGCCGAGCGGGTCAAACCGCAGATAGGTGGACACCAGCGAGGTCGAGGTTTCCTGCACCGCTGACCAACCTGCGCGTTCGACCGCGACGCGAAAGGCCAGCGCCGCGCGGTTGGCAGGTTCGCTGAGGGTGTCGGCAAACCGCACGACAAGACCGTCGAAACCGGCAGTGGCCACCTGTGGCCAATCCGATGTCTGCCCCTGTGGCGGCGATGTGGGCTGCACGTTTGTCATGCCGTATGACTGCCAGCGGTCAAGCCGAAACACCAGACCCAAATGTCGGATGTGACTGGCCATTTGTCGGGAAGCCCACTCGTCAAGCCTCGCATGAACGCCCATACTCGCGTGACTTTCATTCAAGCTACGAGCGCCGCCCATGTCTCGCCGCCACTATGACTTGCCGCCGCTGACAACGCTCACCGCCTTTGAGGCGGCGGCGCGAAATCTGAGTTTCAAGAAGGCCGCAGAAGAGCTTTCGGTCACACCGGGCGCGGTCAGCCATCAGGTCAAGGCGCTGGAAGGCGAACTGGGCGTGACCCTGTTCAAGCGCAAGCATCGCGGGGTGGAGCTGACGCCACCGGGACAGACGCTTTATGATACGCTGGCGGCCTCCTTCACCCGCATGTCCCAATGCCTGCAGGCCATCCGCGATCACGGATCCTCCGGCGTGGTAACCGTCGGTTCGACCACCGCGATGGCCTCGCTGTGGTTGTCGCCCGCTGTCATCCGCTTCTGGCGCGACCACCCCGAGATCAACATCAACCAGGTGGTGCGGGATCGGGCCTTTACCACCTCGGCGGATATGGATCTCTACATCTGGTATGGGCGGGAACGGGATCCGAGGCTTGACCAATATCCCCTCTACCGCGACCGGTTGCTGCCAGTGACCTCTCCGGAGCGGGCCGAGGAGCTGGCTGATGCGGATCTGGAGGTTCTGGCACGCCAGCGGCTGATCCATCTCGAAGGCGATGACATCAGCTGGACCAAATGGCACGACTGGTTCCGCCAGCTGGGCTACAAGGGTCCGGTGGCCTCGGGCATCCGCGTCAACAATTACTCCATTGCGCTGCAGGCGGCCCAGGACGGCGCCGGCCTGACACTGGGGTGGGAACAGCTGATCTCCCCCCTGCTGAACCGGGGAGACCTGCGTATAGTGACGCCGCATGTGCTGTCGGCCCCGCAGAAATTTTATCTGATCTGCAAACCGGAAGAGGAGCTGACGCCCAATGCGCTGATGCTGCGCGACTGGATCATTGCGACAGCCCGAGAGATCACGGATGAACCCAGCTAACCTGTGAGTGAGGTTTTCCGATATTGAGCGAATTTGACCTCGGCCACATGCTCTCTCAACTTCAGTCTGCAGGAGAGTGTGATGAACAAGCCAAGTTCGCTCGAGTCCGTGATGACCTCGGTCAACCGGGCCAACGGTCTGCCCAACGCCCATTATATCGACCCGGTGGTCTTTGCCGAGGAACGCCAGTCGGTGCTGTTTGCCAATTGGTCCGGTATCGGCTTTGGCAAGGACATCCCCGAGGCCGGCGACGCCAAACCGGTGGATTTCCTCGGCGTGCCGCTCTTGCTGGTGCGCGATCAGGACGGGGCCGTGCATGTCTATCAGAACACCTGCCGCCACCGGGGCATGGTCCTGGTGGACGAACCCAAGAACATCCGCGGCACCATCCGCTGCCCCTATCACAGCTGGTGCTACAGCCTGAAGGGCAAGCTGCGGGCGGCCCCGCATGTGGGCGGCGTGGGTCAGAACACCCATGAAGACGTCAAGATGGACGAGCTGGGCCTGATCACCTTCCGCAGCCATGTCTGGCAGGACGTGATCTTCGTCAATATCGACGGCAACGTCGCTCCCTTCGAGGAGGTCCACGCCGATCTGATCGAACGCTGGCAGGAATTCGACAAGCCGCTCTATCACGGCGGCATCGACAGCTCATTCCAGCTTGAGGTGAAGACAAACTGGAAACTGGCGGTGGAGAACTACTGCGAAAGCTACCACCTGCCCTGGGTGCATCCGGGGCTCAACAGCTATTCCCGGCTGGAGGATCACTACAACATCGAGTCCCGCGGCAAGTATTCCGGTCAGGGCACGCTGGTCTATCGCCAGATGCAGGGCGCCGAGGGCGAGGTGTTTCCGGATTTCGACGACCTGAGCGACAAATGGGACACCGGCGGCGAATATGTGGCGGTCTATCCCAACGTGCTCTTGGGCGTGCAGCGGGACCATACATTCGCCATCGTGCTGGAGCCGAAGGATTGCGAAAACACGGTGGAGCATATCGAGATCTACTACGCCAAATCCGGCGAGCAGACCGCCGGTCTCGACCATATGCGCCACCAGAACGCGCAGCTGTGGAAGACGGTGTTCGAGGAAGACATCTTTGTCGTCGAGGGCATGCAGAAGGGCCGTCACGGGCCGATGTTCGACGGCGGGCGCTTCTCGCCTGCAATGGACGGGCCGACGCATAACTTCCACCATTGGGTTGCCACGCAGATCGAGACGGGCCGCGCCACATGACGCAGGAGTGGACATCCGAAATCTGGGCCACGATCCGCCCCGAGGAGGCCGCAGCCCTGCATGCGGCCATCCTCGCCGCCCATGCGCAGCATGATCTTGAACGGCTCGTCGACCTCTACGCCATCGCCGCCGACAGCAAGGAGGTGGAGGGCGATGTGGACGCGACCTGTTTCTTCCTGACGCAGGCCTTCGTCTTTGCGCTCGAAGCCGGAGTGGCGCGCGCCCATGAATTGAACCGCAGGCTGGTGGCCTATGGCCGCGCCTGGCCGCTGGAGTGATACGGTCCCTCCACCCGAGTTTTGGAGCCTCCCCGATGACCATCACCTTTCTCTGCCTGCCCGGTTTTCCGCTGGCGCCGCTGTCGCTGGCGATCGATGCGCTGCGGGTGGCCGAAGACATCAACGGCACCGCGGCCCTGGACTGGCAAACCGTCAGCGAGGATGGCGGCGCGGTGGTGTCCAGCAGCGGGTTGAGCCTGACCCCGGCGGGCGCATTGGCAACCGTGTCGCGCAGCGATGTGCTGCTGACCTTTGCGGCGGCCGACGGCGGTTTTGCCCAGCCCGCCGCCAGCAACGCCACCTTGCGCCGCCTGCTACGGCAGGGCGGCAAGGTCGGCGCGGTGAATGGCGCCATCTTTGCACTGGCGCGCTCCGGCCTGTTCGACGGTGTGCGCTGCAGCGTCCATTTCACCTATGCCGACGCGGTGCGCGAAGGCTTTCCCCGGCTGAAGGTCTGCCCCACCCTGTTCTGCGAGGACCGGGGCCGCATCAGCATCAGCGGCGCGGCGGCGGTGTTTGAATACATGCTGGCGCTGATCGCCCAGCACACCAGCACCGAGATCGCCGTGGAGGTCGCCTGCCGGTTCCAGCATGCCACCCAGCGCAGCGAGGGGGCGCCGCAATTGCTGCCCGGCCATTCGCGCAACCAGACAAGGGACATGCTGCCGCGCCCGATCCGCGAGGCGGTGCAGTTCTTTGCCGACCATCTGGAGGACCGGGTGCTGATCCAGGACGCTGCCGATCTGGTGGGCCTGTCGCTGCGGCAGTTCGAACGGATCTTCAAGCAGGAGATGGCCACCACGCCGGGCGCATACTACCGCCAGCTGCGGCTCGATGCGGCGCGCCAGAAGGTACTGCACACAGAGACCCCGCTGTCGGAGGTCGCCTTTTCGGTCGGCTACGAGACCGCCAGCGCCTTCAACGCGATCTACCGGCGCACCTATGGGCGCAGCCCCTCGGCCGACCGCGCCAACCCGCAACGCAGCCGCGCCAATGCGGCCCTGCGCGACCATGCCTTGCCGCAGAGGCCGGCCCTCACTCTGGCGGCGGAATGACCGCGCGCCTTCGGTTTACTTCACCTCATGCGGGGATGAGAATTTTCGACGTTGCCCCACAGCCAACCGCAGTGGAACACTGATCCGCAAGTCAACCTTCACCACCAGCACAGTGAAAGCACCAATATCATGCGTACAGAAGCCAAAGCCGTCGTGATCGGCGGCGGGGTCATCGGATGCTCCATCCTCTACCACCTGACCAAGCTCGGCTGGTCCGACGTGGTCCTTCTGGAGCGGGACGAGCTGACCTCCGGCTCCACCTGGCACGCGGCGGCCAATATCCACGGGCTGCACGACAGCACCAATATTTCCCGCATTCAGCACTACACCATGACGCTGTATAAAGAGCTGGAAGCGGAAACCGGCCAGGGCTGTGGTGTGTTCCAGCCCGGCTCGCTCTACCTGGCGCAGACCGAAGCGCGCGAGCACCAGCTGCGTCTGCAGGCCGCCAAGGCCAAGCTCTACGGCATGAACTTCTACGAAATCTCCATCGCCGAGGCGCAGGAGCTCAATCCGCTGGTGAATTACGACGGCATCCGCTGCGTGATGTATGAACCCGATGGCGGCAACGTGGATCCGTCGGGCGTGACACAGGCCTATGCCACCGGCGCCCGCCAACGCGGCGCAGAAATCCATCGCTTCACCCCCGTCACCGCCACTGAACAGCAGGAAGACGGCAGCTGGATCGTGAAGACCCCCAAGGGCGACATTCGCACCGACTGGGTGGTGAATGCCGCCGGCCTCTGGGGGCGCGAAGTTGCCAAACTGGCCGGTCTGGACCTGCCCTTGCAGCCCACCGAGCACCAGTATTTTGTCACCGAGACCATCAAGGAAGTGGCGGACATGGACCGACGCCTGCCCTCGGTGTCGGATCGCGACGGCGAATACTACCTGCGCCAGGAAGGCAACGGGCTGCTGGTCGGTGCCTATGAGAAGAACATGAAGTTCTGGGCCGAAGAAGGCACGCCGCTCGATTTTGCCCATGACCTGTTCCCGGATGATCTGGAGCGCATCGAGGAAAACATGATGAACGCCATCGAGCGCCTGCCTCTGGTGGGCGAAGCAGGCATCAAGCGCGTCATCAACGGGCCGATGATCTGGTCGCCGGATTCAAACGTTCTGTTCGGCCCGGTGCCGGAAATGCAGGGCTATTTCTGCTGCAACGGCATCATTCCCGGCTTCTCGCAGTCCGGCGGCATGGGCCTGATGGCGGCGCAATGGATGATCGAGGGCGAGACCCAATACGACATGTTCGCCTGGGACGTGGCGCGGTTTGACGACTGGGCCACCAAGGAGTTCACCAAGGCCCGCGTGCAGGATCAGTATGCGCACCGGTTTGCCATCCATTTCCCGAATGAGGAACGCAGCGCTGGCCGCCCGGCCCGCACCCGCCCGATCTACGAGATGCAGCGCGAGATGGGCGCGGTCTTTGGCCTCAACGCCGGTTGGGAGCACCCCTTGTGGTTTGCCGATCAGCCCGGCACCGAGGACACCAATGGCTTCACCCGGCAGAACTGGTGGGCGCCGGTGGGCGCGGAATGCAAGATGCTGCGCGAGCGCGCGGGCATCATCGACATCTCGAACTTTGCCAAATACACCTGCAAGGGCCCCGGTGCCGAAGACTGGCTGAACGCGGTCTTTGCCAACACCATGCCAAAATCCGTTGGTCGCTCCTGCCTGACGCCGCTGATTTCAAAACGCGGCGGCATTGCCGGGGATTTCACCGTCACCCGCACCGCCGAAGACGAGTTCTGGATCATCGGCTCCGGCATGGCGGAACGCTATCACAAGCGGTTCTTCGGCGCGGTCCCCCTGCCCGCGGGCACATCGTTTGAGAGCCGGACCCAGGAGGTCTGCGGCTTCAACGTGGCCGGGCCACGCTCGCGCGAGATGCTCCAGCGCATGACGAACGAGTCGCTGGCCACCGAGGATTTCCCCTTCATGCGCAGCAAGCGGCTGATGCTGGACGGGATCAATGTGTTGGCGCTGCGGGTGTCTTTCACCGGGGACCTCGGCTGGGAGTTGCACTGCGCCACAGAAGACCAGCAAAAGCTTTACATGACGTTGATCGAGGCCGGGCGCGACGTCGGCGCAGGCCCCGTCGGTGGCCGGGCCCTGATGTCGATGCGCATCGAGAAGGGCTATGGCTCCTGGAGCCGGGAATACAGCCCCGAATACTTCCCGCAGGAGGTCGGCCTGGACCGGCTGTGCAAGATGCAGAAGGACTTCCTCAACAAAGCCGCCGCCGAGGCCGCTCTGGCCACGCCCGCGCGCGAGGAACTGGTACTGCTGCATCTGAATGAGGCGGATGTCAGCGCCTCCAACGCCGATGCCACAGGTGGTGAGCCGATCTTCAAGGACGGTGTCGGCATCGGCCGGGTGACCTCCGGCACCTATGGCTACACCGTCGGCATGTCGCTGGCGCTTGGCTATGTAAAGGGTGCAAAAGCGGGCGACGAGGTCGAGGTGATGGTGCTGGGCCGCCCACACAAGGCGGTGATCCTTGCGGAGCCCCCGTTTGACCCGAAGGGCGACCGCCTGCGCGCCTGATCAGAGGTTACATCCTGGCGCCATCACGACAAAACAGCCGGGCGGTTTTCTGGCAGGAGTGCCGCAACTGCCGCCCGGTCACCGCCTTCGATCAGATTGGCAAGATGACGTGCTGTGGTGGGGCCAAGCGTAAAACCTTGATGTCCGTGGCCAAAATGAAACCAGAGATGGTCATGCCGGGGGGCGGCACCAATCATCGGCAGCATATCCGGCAAAAAGGGGCGTGTGCCACGCCAGATCGGCCCCGGCTCTGCCGCGCCGAAGTCCATGTAGGCGGGCAGTCCCTCCGCCGCGCGATCAAGCTGGCGCACATCCGGCACCCGGCCCGAGGCCTCCAGCGCCACGCCGCACGTCATCCGCAAGCCGCCCTTCATGCTGCAGAGCACAACCCCGTGGCGGGCATCAAAGACCGGGCGGCGCAGCGTTGGAGTCCCGGCATACATGCGGTGCGCGCCATGTTTCATGATCATCCGCACCCGGTAGCCCAGCTCAGCCAACAGCGGCGGTGTCCACGGCCCGAGCGCAATGACGGCGTGTTCGCCGGTGATCCGCTCCGCATCTGCCTGCACCTGCCATGCGTGGCCGACGCGGCGTAACGTGCTGGCATCGCCGACCCGGATCTGTCCGCCCTGCCTCTGGAACAGCTCCGCGTAGCGGGTGACCAACTCGCCCGGGGCGGCGCAGCTCCAGACCTCTTTCCAGTGGATGGCCCCAGCGGGCGGCGTGCGAAACACCGGCTCGGCCTCGCACACCTGCGAGCCGCTGAGGGTGGCGGTGTCGATATCATAGGCCTGCCGCAGCCGGTCGAGGTCGCGGGCCATGGCCTCGAACTCTGCTGCCTCCTGAAACACCGACAGGTAGCCATCCTGCGCCATCAGATCCTGCGCGCCTGCCAGTTTGATCCAGCGGTCGTGATCAGCGCAGGCGCTGCGGATGAGCTGCGCATTGGGCTGCGACAGCACCTGATGCCGCCGGGGATGCGAAGAGCGATAGTACTGCCAAAGCGCGGGCAGCTGGCTCAGCACGCCGCGCGGCGACCACACCACATCGTTGCTGCGCCCCAAAAGGATATCAAGGATCTCTGGCAGCGCGCGGGGCATGGCGTAGGGTTCTGCCGCCTCGGCCTGAATAAGGCCCGCATTGCCATAGCTTGTCTCCTGCCCCGGCGGTTTGCGGTCGACAACCGTGACCGCGTGGCCGCGGGCCTGCAACTCCAGCGCGGTTGCAATGCCCACCATTCCGCCACCAAGAACCAGAATTTCGGACATGAGAGAGGGCTCCTGCAGGCAAAGAATTCCACGCAGGCCCGCCATGTTCAGCGGGCCTACGCATTGGTGTCGTGGGTCGGGCAACGTACCCGCAGCGATCAGCCTTTGGCGGCGATGATCAGGATCTCGACGGTGAACTCGGGCGTGGCGAGTTTGGATTCACCGCAGGCACGCGCAGGCGCACGGCCCTCGGGCACCCAAGCGTCCCACACGGCGTTCATCTCGGCAAAATCGCCCATGTCGGCGAGCCAGATGGTGGCTTGCAGGACGCGTTCCTTGGAAGACCCGGCCTCCGCCAGCAGCGCGTCGACCTTGTCGAGGCAGTCCTGCGTCTGCTGGGTGACGCTGGCCCCGGCGGTGCCGACTTGACCGGCGAGGTAGATGGTGTCGCCATGGGTGACGATCTGGCTCATGCGTTGGGTGGTGTGGGCGTAGGTGATATCGCTCATGAAAGCTCTCTATAGTTTGAGGATTAAAAGGAAATTTGTCAGCGCGCGGCAGATGTAAATCCGCCAAGCACACGGGTGAGGTTATGGCCGAGACTGTCGGAAATGTAACCGCCCTCCTGCACAAAAAGCGTCGGAAGCCCGGCGCGGGCGATCGCCTCGCCAATGCGAGAGAACCCGTCGCCGGTGACCTGAAAGCCCTGAAACGGATCGTCCTTGGAGGCATCAAGGCCCAGCGCAATGACCAGCACATCCGCACCAAAGGCCTGCACCCGGTCAAGGCAGGTTTGCAGCGCGGCCAGGAACGGCGCATCATCGGTGCCACGCGGCAGCGGCAGGTTGAGGTTATAGCCCCGCCCCCGGCCCTCGCCGCGTTCAGAGCTGTGGCCCCAGAAGAACGGATAGAAGTCTGCCGGGTCGGCGTGGATCGAGAGCGTCAGCACATCGTCGCGATCATAAAACAGTCCCTGCGTGCCATTGCCATGATGCACGTCCACATCCAAAATCGCCGGTCTGAGGCCCCGATCCTGCAACAGCTGCGCCGCGATGCCGGAGTTGTTGAGGAAACAAAAGCCCCCCGCCATATCGCCAAAGGCATGATGCCCCGGCGGGCGGCACAGCGCGTAGGCCGCGTGTTCGCCATTCGCGACCAGATCGGCGGCGGTGATCGCGGTCTGCGCCGACCAATAGGCAGAGCCCCATGTCGCGGCATTGATCGGACAGGAGGTATCAGCCTGATGATAGCCCGCCTGCCCCAGCGCAGAACGCGGATAGCTGTCGCGGCGATCACCGGGCTTGATGTGGGAAATCACCTCCGGACCTGCGCCCTCAATCTCGGACCAGCGGGCATGGATCGTTTGTAGAAACGTCAGGTATTCCGGCGAATGCAGTGCAGCGATGGGGCCAAGGCCTGCGTCATTTGGGGCGGCAAATGCACAGCCTGCCGCTTCCGCGCCCGAGCGCAGGATCTCGGTGCGTTCGGGCTGTTCCGGGTTTGGCTTCATCACCCCATAGGCCATGAACTGGCTGGGATTATGGGCGCGCTGGCGGGGATCATAGATCGCTTTCATGTCGGTCTCCTCAGGCCTCAGCCAAAGACAAAATTGGGCAACCACAGCGCCACTTGCGGCACAAAAGTGGTGATCAGCAGTGTCGGCAACCATGCAAATGCGATCATGATGAAGGTGGGCTTCAGCATCTCACTGACCGGCGTGTCGGTGACCTTGGCGCCCAAATACAACAGCGGCGCGGTGGGCGGCGTGATATTGGCCATGCCGAGATTGACGCCAAGGACGGCGGCAAAATGCACCGGGTCCATGCCGGCACTCTGCACGATGGGCAGCAAGAGCGGCGCCGACAGCAAAAGCCCCGAGATATCATCCATCAGCATGCCGATGAGGATCATCACCAGATTGACCATCAGCAGGATCACGATCGGGTTGTCCGAGATCGAGAAGATCAGATCCTTGGCCATGCCGGGGATGTCCTCGAACACCAGGAACCGGCTGACGATCACCACCACAAAGACCATCAGCATCACCACGCCAATCGTGGTGCCCGCATAGCGCAGGGTCGGCCAGATGTTCTGGGGCGTGAGGCCGCGATAGATGAACAGGCCGACGGGAATGGCATAGATCACCGCCACGCCTGCGGCCTCGGTCGGGGTCATGATGCCGCCGTAGATACCGCCAAGGATGATGATCGGCATCAACAGCGCCGGGAAGGCGCGCCCCCCGCGCCGCACAAACTCCTGCGGGTAGCTTGCGGGGCGTTCCAGCAGTTTCAGGTCTGCCTTGCGCATCAGCACATAGTTCACGATGCACAAAAGCGTAATGAGGATCAGCCCCGGCACAACGGTCGACAGGAAACATTTGAGCACCGATTGCTGCGCGACCCAAGCGTATAGGATCTGCGACGAGGATGGCGGGATCAGCAGCCCCAGTGGACAGGCCGCCACAATGAGCGCCGCTGCCGGGCCACGCGGGTAGTTTGCCGCCTTCAGATGCGGCATCATGATCGACCCGATGCAAGTGAGCGTTGCCGCCGCCGAGCCGGAGATCGACCCGAAGATGCCGCTGGCAAAGACCGCCGCCGCACTCAGCCCACCGTGAAGACGTCCCACCAAAAGCTCCGCAACGGAGACCAGCGGTGCGGCGATACGCCCCCGCTCCATGATGGCACCGGCCAGGATGAACAGCGGGATCGCGAGCAGAACGATGGAGTTCATCTTCCAATGCCCGGTCGGCATGAACCCGGTCACGTCATGACCGCCAAAGACGCCGATAAAGACCAGCACGCCGCCGAAGGACAAAGGCACGCTGACCCCGATCAGAAGTAACACGCAGAGAATGAACAGACTGCCGAGGATAATCATGGGCTCAGGCTCCGGGTGCGCTATCACTGTCGGCGGGCACGGCGAAGCGCGCAGCCGGAAGTTTCAGGAAAACAAAAAGCCGCAGCGCGCTGTAGAACCCCATCAGACCAAAGCCGACAAAGATCGCCGCACGCGGCACAAAGAACGGGATCTGCAAGGCGATCGTGGTCTGATAGCGCGGATAATCCCCGATCTCCTCGATCATCATGACCGTGGCCCAGTAAAACAGCACCAAGGTCACCAAAAGTTCGATCCCGGTGATCAGGATTGCGCGGGCGCGGCGTTTTGCGGGGTCAACGATCACGAAATCCAGAAGGTCGGCGTTCACATGCGCGCCCTCCCAAGTGCCCATGGCGGCGGCGATAAAATAGAGCCAAAAGCAGATGATGAGCAGCCATTCCTCATAGGCGAACAGATCGGCGTTCAAGCCATATCGGAACACCACCACGAGGAAAAAGGTCAGCGCCATGGCGATACAGCCAAAGCAGATGTAGATGGTTTGAAGCCGCAGCAGAGTGCGGACCAGCTTGGCCAGCCCCGGCGGCAAATCCTGGCTCAGGTCTTTCATGGCGCGCTCACCGTCAAGAGATCATAGGGACACACAGGCCCCGCATTCCGGGGCCTGCTGACAGCAGTTTGACGTTTAGGAGATCAGTTCGTGGGAGCCATCAACCGGTCGATCACATCCTGACCGACGATCTCTGCGATACCCGGCCAGACGTCCTTGCGCACGGTTTCGGCAATAGCGCTGCGCTCGGCGTCAGAGACCTCAACCACCTCGTAGCCGGTTTCCTTGAGCTTATCGATGTAGCCCGCTTCATTGGCCTTGGCCTCGGCAAAATAGCTCTGTGCGGCCTTGTCGAACGCCGTCTGCACGGCGGCGCGCTGTTCGTCGTTCATCTCTTCCCATGTCTCCATGGAGGCGTAGTAGGTGGTGTTCTCGACCACTGCGCCATAGGGGATGAAATACTTGCCCACATCAGAGGTCGCAAAGGCGCTATAGGCCAGTTGCGCGGTGCAGCAGATCGCGCCATCCACAACGCCGGACTGGATCGCCGGGAAAACCTCTCCCCAGTTCATCGTGGTGGCGTTAAAGCCCATCGCTTCCACGGTGTTCTTGATCACCTGACTGGACCAAACGCGGATGTTGACGCCCTTGTCGCCCACGGTGGTTGCGTTTTCGGGCAGGCTTTCCGCAACCACGCCGATAAACCCTTCGGGTGCGTTGGCCAGCAGCTTCAGCCCCAACCCTTCAAGCCGTTCGCCGAAGATCTCGTTAAAGGCGCTGTCCTTGTTGAGGTAGATGTTCTCCATCTCGTCAAAGCTCGACACCAGATAGGGCAAGGAATTGATCTCCAACACCGGGTCGCGGTGGGCATAGATCACCGAATGCACCAGATCGACATTGCCGCGCGCAGCATCCTCGAACAGCTCCTCGCCGGAGCCAAGCTGCCCCGCCTCAAACAACGTGACTGAAAGGCCCACATCGGCGCCTTCGATATCGGCTTCGATCTGTTTCAGGATGTCATTGCCGAAGTGTTCAACCGGGACAACACCCGCGAGTTTGAGCCGCATGTCGGCAGCCTCCGCCGCGCCCAGCGACAGGGTGAAAGCAGCCGCCGTGGCTGCGGTGGTCATAAGTGACTTACGCATGAGAAAAACTCCATTCCCTGTTGTTGTGGCGAAAAGGATCCCGCGAATGGCCCATCTGTCGGCTGAAGCCGCTTCTGACGATGCGCCGGGGATCCCCGCCGATTGACAGGAAAGGTGCGGAGACTGGCCGAATAGATCAAATAGATAATTGATAAACTAGACATAGTTTCAATCTATGCCATGGTGAGAGGAAAGATGCCCTGATGCACACAGCACGGACAAGATCCATTTATACTGTTGATTTTAAATCAACTTCCCTCCCGCCACGAGGTCATCCATGATAGCGCGCGCTCCACATATTGATCCTGAACGCCTCGCACGGGAAATGAACTGGAACCTTCTGCGCACATTTGTTGTGCTGGCCGAAAGCGGTTCCATCACCGAAGCGGCAGAGCGCCTGCGCCTGAAACAGCCCAGCGTCTCGGTTGCGCTTAAAAAACTGGAAGACCGTCTTGGGCAACGGTTGATTGACCGCTCCCCCGGTCGCTTTGCGCTGACCGAGGCCGGTCAGCTGCTCTATGGCGAGGCGGTGAACATCAACGGCTCCATCCTGCGGTTGGCCACCTTGATGCGCGACGTCACACCGGACATCAGCGGCCATGTGCGGATTGCGGTCGCCAGCCACGTGATCTGCCCGCTGTTTGACGAGGTGATCGGCGATTTCTATGCCGCTCACCCACAGGCCAGCCTGTCGATTGATGTGATCACCAGCATGGATGCCATTGCCGCCGTGGCCGCAAAACGGGTGAGTTTTGCCCTTGCGTTGGTCCGCAACCAGGACCCGAACCTGCGCTATATTCCGATGTATCGCGAGGTCTTCGGCCTGTTTTGCGGCCCGCGCCATCCGCTGTTCGGGCGTGAGGATCTGACGCTGGATGACCTCAAGGGCCACGGGGCGGTGGTATTTGACAACGACCGCCTGCAGGATGCGCTGCAGGACGTCACCCTGCTGCGCGCGCGGGCCGCTCTTGCGCCGCAAGTGACCGGCGTGTCGGAAAACCTGGAAGAAGTGCGCCGGATGATCATGTCCGGCCTGGGCATCGGTCCCCTGCCCAAACATGTGGTGGCACGAGATCTGCGCGACGGGCTGCTGTGGCAGGTGCCGCCCCTCGAAGATCTGCCCGAGGTCGATGTCTACCTGATCTGGAACCCTGCCACGGTACGCAACCGCGCCGAGGACAAACTGCTGCAGAGCCTGATTGAACGCCTGGAAACAACGCCCTTCTCAGATCGCACCTACGCCTGAAACTGCGGGCGGGCGATCAGCCGGGCCGGATCGGCAGCCTGTTCGACGACTTCATCTCTCGCAGCGACAGGTTTGAGCGAATGCTCGTCACACCCGGTAGGCGGCGCAGCGTCGTGTCGACAAACACGCTGTAATCGTCGAGGTCGCGCGCCACCACGATCAGCAGGAAATCATCGGCTCCGGTGGTATTGTGACAGGCCAGAATGCTGGGAGTGTTTTCGATGATGCGCTGGAATTCCGCCGTGGCGTCCGGGTCGTGCTCCGAGCAGCTCAATTGCACAAAGGCCATCACCCCGAGCCCCAGCTTCCGCCGATTGAGATTGGCCTGATAGCCCTCGATGATACCGCTTTCCTCAAGACGCTTGAGACGTCGCCAGCAAGGGGTTTCGCTCATCGACAGATGCTCGGCCAGTTTGGCGTTGCTCATGCGGCCATCGGTTTGAAGCAGATCCAGTAGATCTGCATTCACATTGTCAATTCGATCCATTGAGCAGAATCCCCTCTCAACCGCTGAAATCAGGGCAGATTACCCCATGAATCCCGCCACATCGATCAAGAAAAGCAAGGCCATTTCTTAACTTTGAGGTAGATTGGCCTAAGCGCATCTACTCAAGAAGGATCCCTGCGATGAAAGCCGTCCTGTTCGAGAAATTCAGGCAAGCCCCCAAAGTCGCAACGGTGGCGGACCCGACGCCCGCGCGCCATGGCGTCGTCATCAAGGTTGAGGCCACCGGGGTATGCCGCAGCGATTGGCATGGCTGGATGGGGCATGACAGCGACATCGACCTGCCGCATGTGCCCGGACACGAGCTGGCCGGGGTGATCGAGGCGGTCGGCAAGGACGTCACCAACTGGCAGGTCGGAGACCGCGTCACGGTTCCCTTCATCTCCGGTTGCGGATCCTGTTCCGAGTGTCATGCGGGCCATCAACAGGTGTGCCACAATCAGGAACAACCGGGGTTCACCCATTGGGGGTCCTTTGCCCAATATGTCGGCATCCATCAGGCGGACCTGAACCTTGTCGCGCTGCCCGAAAGCATGGATTTCGCCACCGCGGCCAGCCTTGGCTGCCGGTTTGCAACCGCGTTTCGGGCCGTGGTCGATCAGGGCAAGGCCGGGGCCGGGCAATGGGTTGCGGTGCACGGATGCGGCGGGGTCGGGCTGTCGGCGGTGATGATCGCCAATGCGGTGGGCGCAAATGTGATCGCCATCGACATAGACGACCAAAAGCTGGCGCTGGCCCGGTCACTTGGGGCCGTGGCAACCGTCAACGGGACCACCTCTGCCAATGTGGCTGACGCAGTGATCGACATGACGCGCGGCGGGGCACATGTGTCGATGGATGCGCTGGGGCACCCGGTGACCTGCTTCAACTCGATCCAGAACCTGCGCCCAAGAGGCAAGCATATCCAGGTGGGCCTGATGTTGGGTGATCATACCGCGCCGCAGGTGCCCATGGCCAAGGTCATTGGCAAGGAACTGGAAATCCTCGGCTCGCACGGCATGCAGGCGCATCGCTATGGCGCGATGCTGGACATGATCCAGTCCGGCAAGCTCGCGCCTGAGCGGCTGATCGGCGATCAGATCAGCCTCGATGAAGCGCCCGCCGCCCTGGTGAACATGGATAAATTTCAATCGATCGGCGCGACGGTCATCACCCGTTTCTGACGCCAGCCGCCCCGGTGGGACCGCAGCATCGCGGTTCGATACTGAGAGCCGGCTGACGGTGCTGCCCCTGCCGGCTCTCGCTGCCCCTTTCGTCAGAACATGGTGTTGTCGTTGGCCGCTTCGCTTGGAACGGTCTGGATCACGTCCCAATGCTCCACAATCATGCCGTCTTCGACCCGAAAGATGTCGACAACCGCCTCGCCGGGATCCGCGTCGCCATTGGTCGACTGCACATGCAGCCAGACCAGATCGCCATCGGTTGCGCTGCGCACGATGCGGGCCTGCGATTCCGGGTTTTCAGCGAAGTACCCGGTAAAGAATGACACAAAGGGTTCTTTGCCATCCGGCACGCCGGGATTGTGCTGAATGTAATCCTCGGCGACGACCGTCGCTGCCTCTTCTGTCTCATGCGCATTGAAGAACTGGTCATAGAACGTGACCACCAGCTTGCGGTTGGCCTCTTCCGCTGCCAGATCCCGCGCTGCATCCTGTGCCATTGCGGAGGCAGGGACGGTGGCAATGGCGAGGGCCATCAGAGTGGATTTGAAGGTATGGATCTGCATGTGGTGCTCCATCATTGTTATTATGCAATAGCGCTACGGCCCGATGCGGCTCTGTGTCCGGGCATCGGCGTAGAGGTCGCGTTTTTCAGGGGAAGGCACGGTCGAAAGCTGGGGTATCAGCCTTTGGGGTGTTCACTATTGGGTTCTCCCACGCGCCGACGACCGGTATGTAGGACAGACCAATTCTCGCCTACACAGCGGTAGCTAGGAGCGCCGGGCGGGCCGCACAAGAAGTCACCATATGGTGACCAGGTCACTGCTCAGTGACCTCCCCCAGCTTTCACAGGACCGATCACATGAGCACTGAGCCCTTTACCTTTGACCAACCCTGCCCCATCCGGGATGTCCTTGACCGGATCGGCGATCAATGGAGCCTGCTGGTGCTGGAAGCACTGGCGGAAAAGACGCTGCGGTTCAACGAGCTGATGCGCGAGATCGGGGATGTGTCAAAGCAGATGCTGTCAAAGACACTCAAACGGCTGGAGCAGGATGGGCTCGTGCTGCGCACGCTCTATCCGGAGGTGCCGCCACGGGTTGAATATGCGCTGACTGATCTGGGACGTTCGATCATGGAGCCCTTGGCTGTCCTGATCGCATGGGCGGATACAAATCACCGCGCAATTGTAGAATCGAGACGCCGGGTGAGCCCTCCACATCCCTGATACCAAAAGTAAAAGACCCCGCACCTTTGCTCAAGATGCGGGGGCACGTCTGTCATTTTTCGCGCGCCGTTTGCCCGGCGGGCATCATCGCAAAAGGGTCAGTGAACCGCTACGGGCGCATAGTCGTGCTGGCGCGCCAGCACAAAGGCCATCTTGCGGTCGGCCACCAGGGCCAGCTGTTCGCCGGCCTCATCATGGACCGCATAAAGCTGTTTGCGTCCGGGCACAGAGGCCTGAACATCCTTGGGCAGATCAGTAACGGCGACCGTCTTCACGTAAACGGTGCGTCCGCCCGTCTCAGCCATCTCTACAGGTGTCTGCATGATTTACCCCTTTTTGATATTGATCGTTTGTACAACTGTCTCGGGTCGTGATCGGGTCAAGTCCACATGAAGCAGGCCGTTTTCCATCACGGCCTCGCCCACCTCTACACCATCGGCCAGCACGAACATGCGCTGGAACTGGCGGGCGGCGATGCCCCGGTGCAAGAAGATCCGCCCATCGGAATCATCACTCTGACGCCCTCGAATCACCAACTGCCGATCCTCGACCGTGATCGCCAGATCAGCTTCGGCGAAACCGGCTACCGCCAAGGTGATACGGTAGGAGTCGTCCGAAGTTTGTTCGATATTATAAGGGGGATAGCCTTCATTGCCGGATTTGGCAGAACGCTCCAGCAGGCGTTCCAGCTGCTCGAAGCCCAGCATATGCGGGTATGAACCCAAGGTAAGTTTCGACACTGTATTTTCGTCCTTAATTCGAAAGCGACGTTTTCTTCCGGTCCCAATATGGCAACCGATATGTTATAGGATATGGGATGTATCTGCCGTTTCACAAGTCCCAGGTTCGTCTTTCCATGCGCAGTCGCCCCTAGCACTGCGATCACAGAGAGCCTAATGTGGTTATTGTTTCACTGTCCTTAACAAGAGTCGCAAATGAACGAGCGGTCCAATCTGTCGATGGCAACCGAAGACGTCCTCCGGGTGGAGCTTGAAGTCTTTCGTAGGGAGCACAGAGACCTCGATGAGGCCATTCAGGCGCTCGAGGAGAAACCAACGGCTGATCCGCTGACCATCCGCCGCCTCAAGAAGCAGAAGCTTGTGCTGAAGGACAAGATCTCGCTGATCGAAGACCGTCTTCTGCCGGATATCATCGCCTGAGGCTAGGTCCCGACGCCTGGTCCCGGCGCACCACAGGCCTTGTCACTGACAGAACTGCCCGGCGGCTTATCCCGAATGACCTGCCGATAGCGCGCGCCTATTCCACGCTCGCACCAAACACCATGATCGCTATGCCCAGCGCCGACAACGCAGCGAACAGGGCCGCCCGCCGCCCATCGTTCGCCGCATAGGCGCGGCGGGCTGCCAGCACCGACTGCAGCGCGTAGTAGAAGGCAAAGGCCCGCGAGGCGTATGTGATGATTTCAAACACGCTCATGCCCCATGTCATCGTCAACCCTGCCCCGGCCAGCAGCGCATAGACCGCGCGGGCTGGAACCCGACCGCCGCTGACTTCTGCAACCAATCCGCCCGCCCCCCCGGTATCAGCCACGGCAGCAGAGAACTGCGCGCTCAGGGCCGCCGCGATCAACAGAATCGGCAAGATCGGGGCCACCAGCGCGGTAAAGGCAATGATCGATGTCTCGCTCAGCTCGCCCTGCCCCGGCAGATAGAGAAAGGTCAGAAACAGGATATAGAGCATGTAGATCGCCGATGAGAGCCATTGGGCGTAGCGCATCGACCGGATACGCGTGCCCGCGTCATACTCCGCGCCCATGTAGCGCGAGATCTCGAACCCCTGCACCGTGACCAGCAGGCCAAAGACCAGCGTGACCGCCTGCCATCCCACGATGTCGGGCATGTGCAGGACCAACGCACCTGTCGTAGCCTGCGTGACGAAACGCCAGCCCAGCGCGAACAGAAGCCCGGCGATAATGGCCAGCTTCACGCCAACCGAGACCTCCTCCAGACGCTCCAGCGCACCGAAGCCCCGCGTCCAGCCCACAAGGAGGATCAGCAGGAACACGCCAGAGGTGACCACCCGGCCCTGCTCCGGCCCCAGATCCGTGAGGCTGACGGCAAATGCGCCGAGAAGGTTCAGGTAATAGGCGACCGAGACGAAGTAGGCAAAAGCCAGCGCCAGCGAGCCGAGCTGTTCCAGCCGCAGATCCAGCTGGTCGCGTATTCCCGTCCCGTCGAGCCATGCGATATTGTAGCGCACGGCAGCGCCATAGGCATAAGCCACCCCGCAAAGTGCGGCCATGACGGCCGGAGCCCAGATTCCGAAGTGCGTGTCGAGGATCGGTCCCAGTACCAGGAACCCGCTGCCGATGATCGACGCCAGCGGGGTCACCGTCGCCCGCCAGATCCGCGCCCCTGCGACCCTGGGCAGCATCAGCACAGCCCCGACAAGCGCGCTGACCAACACAATGGCGGCATTGAGGATCATGGCTGGGTCCCTTCGTCTTCGGCGCGGCATGCCCCGCAAGCGACGGCTTACGCCCATACTTGCTGCAAGATCAACATACCGCGATCTCTGCTTCACATCAGGTTGGCACCCGCAGATTTCATGCATCAGGTCAGCGCGCACCACTCAAGGCTGCCGGCTGCGGTTCGATGCAAGGATGCCTCCTCTCAGTGCCCGCCCCGGCGCCCCTGCGACGCCCATCTTGCAGATGCAGCAAATCAGCTGCCGCAGCGCATTGCCATTTCAGGTGATTTCGCTAAGGTGCGCGCTCCTTCCACTGTAGAGGCGAGACATGGCCGACATCAAAGTAGGGATCATCATGGGGAGCCAGTCCGACTGGCCCACGATGAAGGAAGCAGCCAACATCCTGGACGAGCTGGGCGTGGCCTATGAGACACGCATCGTCTCCGCGCACCGCACGCCGGACCGGCTGTGGGACTACGGCAAGACCGCCGCTGACCGCGGGCTGCATGTGATCATCGCCGGCGCCGGCGGTGCTGCGCATTTGCCGGGCATGATGGCCTCCAAGACCCGTGTGCCGGTGGTTGGCGTGCCAGTGCAGACGCGCGCGCTCTCTGGCGTCGACAGCCTCTATTCCATTGTGCAGATGCCCAAGGGCTTTCCAGTGGCAACCATGGCGATCGGCGCTGCCGGGGCCGCCAATGCGGGCCTGATGGCCGCCGGAATACTCGCCACCGGCGATGCCGCCCTTGCCGCCCGGCTCGATGCCTGGCGCGACGCCCTTGCCGCTTCCATTCCCGAGGAGCCTACCGATGACTGATCTCGACCAAATCCTCGAACCCGGCGCCGTAATCGGCATTCTCGGCGGCGGCCAGCTGGGCCGCATGCTGTCGGTTGCGGCCTCCCGCCTTGGCTTCACCACCCATATCTTTGAGCCCTCTGCCAATCCGCCCGCAGGCCATGTGGCGGGCAAGGTGACCACCGCCGGCTACGAGGACGAGGCCGCCCTGCGCGCCTTTGCCGAGACCGTCGATGTGATCACCTACGAGTTTGAGAACATCCCCACCTCTGCCCTCGACATCCTTGAGGCGCTGAAACCCATCCGACCGAACCGCGAGGCGCTGCGAGTCTCGCAGGACCGGCTGACGGAAAAGACCTTCCTGCAGGATCTCGGGCTGGCCACCGCGCCCTTTGCCGAAGTGAATGATGCCGCCGATTTGGAGGTTGCTCTGGAGCAGGTCGGCACGCCGTCGATCCTGAAGACCCGCCGCTTCGGCTATGATGGCAAGGGCCAGATGCGCATCATCGACCTGAGCGAAGCCCCTGCGGCGCTGGCTGCCATGCAGGGTGCCCCGGCGGTGCTGGAAGGGTTCGTGCCGTTCAGCCATGAGGTCTCAGTGATCGCCGCGCGCAGCCTCAATGGCAAGGTGGCCTGTTATGACCCGGGCGAGAATGTGCATCTGGAAGGCGTTCTGAGCACCACCACGGTGCCTGCAAACCTCAACACCAACCAGAGCATGGATGCGGTGTTGATGGCGGGCACGATCCTGAACGCACTGGATTATGTCGGCGTGCTGGGGGTGGAGATTTTTGTGACAGGTCACGGGCTGGTGGTGAATGAAATCGCACCGCGGGTGCATAACTCCGGCCACTGGACCCAGGAAGGCTGCACGATAGACCAGTTCGAGCAGCACATCCGCGCCATCACCGGCTGGACCATCGGCAATGGCGCGCGCTATGCGGATGTCGTGATGGAGAACCTGATCGGTGAGGATGTGGAGCGCATCGCCGACCTCGCCCGGGATCCAGATTGCGCGCTCCACCTCTATGGCAAGGCCGAGGTCAAGCCGGGTCGAAAGATGGGTCATTTCAATCGCGTCAACCACACCGAAGGTCGCGAAGGTTACTGACACCCGCGACACATGTGTCATTCGGGCCCAAGGCCCGGATGACCGCGCCGCAAGGAGGGCCCATCGGGCCTGACGCGCGGCGCTCCCCCGCCCGCCGCAGGCGAAAGCGGTGTGGCAGGAATGGGGGCTCTGCCCCCAAACCCCCGAGGTATTTCAGAAAAGATGAAGCAAACCCCGGCTCACCTCAGCCGAGGAAATGGGCCGCGATAGCGCCGCTCATATAGCTGACACGACCGCCAGACAGGGTGGCCGCGACCTGATCGGCCTCATCCAGGATCACGAGGTCCGCACGCTTTCCAGCCGAGAGCACGCCGCGATCCGAAAGACCCAGCACATGGGCAGGTCCGCTTGCCAGCAACGCCCATGCCTGTTCCAGCGCCAACACACCGGTTTTTGCGAGCATCAACGCCGCACGCCGCGGGCTGGGATAGTGGTAGTCGGAGGCCAGCGCGTCACAGAGCCCCATGGCGATCAACTCGATCGCCGACGCATTGCCCTTGTGGCTGCCACCGCGCACCACATTTGGCGCGCCGAGAATGATGTGATCGCCTACGGTGCGCGCGGCCTCGGCCGCTTCTGCCGTTTCGGGAAACTCCGAGATCCTTGCGCCACGCGCCCGCCAGCAAGCGCGATCTGCCTCTGTCTGATCGTCATGACTGCCGAGGCGCACCCCCTGCGCACGCAGAGTGTCACAGAGCGCATCCAGCGCAGCGGGCACCTCGGCGCGGCGGGCGTGCAGCTCCAACAGCATTTCAAAGTGTTTTTCCGGGTTTCGCCCGGCTTTCAGCGCCTGCCCGGTCAGCCGTGGCGGTTTCTTGCCCTCGGCCAGTCGATCATGCGGCAGGTGATCGTTGAACACCACGTAAGGCACACCCCAGTCGGCGATGCGCGCCGGAAGGTCGGAGTAGGCATCGAGTTGGTGTATTTCAAATCGCAGCTGCGGGATCAGGTCGGTGACCAGCTGATCGGCCACCTCGGCGAGGCCGGCAAAAACCTGCGCGGCAAAGTCCGGGCCACGCAGCCCGCCCTCCCAGGAGAAAAACTGCGCCAGCACGCCGGTGGTGATGCCATTGGCTGCCAGTTCCGCTTCGGTGGCGCGGATCCCCTCGCCCATCTGCTTCATCGCGCCCCGGCGCGGGGCGACATGGCGCTCGAACCCGTCGCCGTGCAGATCGATGATGCCGGGCAGAATGCGATAGCCTGTGAGATCGACCTCGCGCGCGTCCGATGCATCCTGCACCAGCCCCTCGGCGAGGCTCAAGACACCGCGACGCTCCAGCCCGGCGTCATGCAACACATCAGCGCCCACCAGCCGCAGCGCCACCGTTCCATCCGTCCCCATGTCCTAGTCCACTCCGTTCAGACCACCATCCCAGTCCCGGCCCAATACCCCATCAAGCCACCCAAGCGAAGGCTCAAAGCGACCGGTCTCCAGGAACTGCACCACCTGCGCGATCACACGCGGATTGTTCATCATGTAGGTATGCGTCACCGGCAGGATCAACTGGGACGCCATTCCCTGCACCCGCGTACTGGCGACAGACACCTTGCCATCGTCATCGCCCGGAAGAATGCTGGAGAACACCGGGTTCAGGGACTGATTGCCGGCAATCACACCCACCGGGTAGTCGACTGGTGGCAGACGTCTGGGCAGGCTGTCAGGCCCGGTGCCGAGTTCCTGCCCCGCCGGTCCGTGCAGCAGATCAAAAACCGCCCAATCTCCCATTTCGTCTACCAGTTCGCTGCCCTGGTTTGGCGGCGCGAGCATGACCACGCGCCCCAATGTGACGGGGCGCGTGTGCGACAGCCAGTGGCGCACAAGAATGCCGCCCATGGAGTGGGTCACAAGATGTACGGGGGTCTGGGTGCAGGCGTCAAAGGCGCGCGGCAATAGCGCATCCGCCAGCCGCTCCACCGTGTGCTCGGTCGAGGGGTAGCCTGGGCGCACCACCTCATAGCCACGCTGGCTCAGCGCTTCCTCCATAAGCAAAAAGGAGGTTTCCGTGCGCGCCAGACCATGCAGGAGGATGACGCAGCCCTTTTGCGTCTCCGCCTCCTGCGCGCGGGCAGAGAGTGCCGAGAGGATCAAGATCAGGATGAGAGATATACGAAGCATAGATCAGCACATAAGCCCTGCACCGGCTTCGTGGAAGCCCCCAGTCTGTTCAGCGCAGGCGGCTCTTGCGCGGAGCACAGAGGATCACCACCGCGATGCCGCCCAGAACGACAAGCGCGCCAAGGGTCAACCGCGCGCCTATGGGCTCTCCCAGAATTACCGCGCCTGCCAGAATGGCGATGACCGGCACGCTCAGCTGGACCGTGGCGGCCACCGGACCCGGAATCTGGGGCAGCACCCGGTACCATAGCGCATAGCCCATCCCGGAGGTCACCGCACCTGAGATCACCGCCAGAAGGCATCCGAATGCCGTGACCACAGTGCCGCCGCCGAGAAACCACAGGGCTGGCAGGATCATTCCCGTCGCCAGCAGGAAATTCACCGCACTGGCTGCCAATGGCGACGATGCACCCCGGCCCAGCAGGCTGTAGATCCCCCAGCCAAGCCCCCCGGCCCCCATGCAGACAACCGCCCAGAGCGGCGCCCGCACGTCACCGCCGGGCCAGACCACATAGGCCAGCCCCGCAAGTGCGATCACGGCGCCGATGATCTGCAGGCCCGCCACAGGCTGGCGTCGCGCAATCCCCCAACCGAACATCGACACCTGCACCACGCCGAACAGGATCAGCGCCCCAAGCCCTGCATCCAAGGCTGCATATGCCACGGAAAAGCCAACCATATAGAGTGTAAGGGCTGCGCCGCCCGCAATCGAGCGCCAGCGATCCTCGGCCGGGCGCTGGCCTTGCACCGCGCACATCAGCCACAGCGCCGCCGCCCCGGATGCCAGACGCAGCAATCCGAACCCGGTTGCATCCATATACCCCGACCCGATCGCCCAGCGACCCAGGATGGAATTTGCGGCAAAGGCAATCATGACAAGGCATGTGAGGGCAAACAGCCGCATCTGCGGGATCCTTTCGATGTCCCAAACGGACAGGGCCAGACAACAGCCTTGCCCCATGACGTCAAGGTAAAGACGCATGCGGCGGGGTCACTATCTCTGCACCAGATTGTGTCCCCTGCTAGACACCGTGATGCCCGGCAGGGGTGCGCTCAGTAGAGAGGGGGTGGATACCAGTGCGGCGGCTCGACGCGCTCATATCCACTGGGTAAGCCGATATCGTTGCGGATATGGTCGCTCAGGCCCGCCCCCAGCGTACCGGCAGGCGGCGCGCGACGCAGCGCGACCAGCCGCAAGGCCAACCCCATCCGGCGCATCAGGCTGAGCGACCGGAAATGCTCCTCCACAACGAGGCGGGCAAGCGCCGGGCTGGCACTTGGGTTCGGGGACATCAAGTCAGGTCCAATCGGTGTCATGTTGCATTCCACCCAATACGGGCGGTCCTTTGATCAATAAGTTGATGGTTCGACAGACCCCGTCCCCGAATGCGCCGAAACACAGCGGATACGGCCAGGCCATCGCAATCAAAGGCGCGAAACCACGACCATGGTTGCAGGAGAATGGGCATCAAACACGGCCAAGTTGGCGTGAGACATGCGGTCTGTCATGAAGTGGAAATTGCGTTCAGCTCAAGCAAGCCGAATATCGAACAGCACCTGCGTTAGCAGAGTGTCTGTGGGCCCCGCACGAGGGCGCCAGCAAATGAGCCAGCGATCCGTCCGGCGATGAGGCGCAACTGTATGCGTACAATGGTCATGTCGTGCCTCCTTCTACCTTGGCTTGAACACATTGCCTTGCTAGCATGCGGGTTCAGCGCGCGCGTAGCCCTAAATTGTCCCAACACAATCAGATGTGGCGAATGAGACACATTGAGCCCCCTGCAAAGCCGCGCGAGTGGAACCCTGCATACGGCCGCAAATCTGTTAGTAATCATTCAGCCTGATACCGCCGTTTCAGCAGGTTTGATACCGGAAGAGGCCGGTCTATCTCGGTAGTTCTCGGATGGGATTATCGGCGCGTATTGTGAAACCAGTCATGAATCGCGCTCTTTCCGACTTGTCGGCCTGGGGGGGGGGGGACCTGTCGGCAATCGCTTCCGCCAGTTGCTCGAAGGTCATGACGTCGATCCGATTTAGGACAAAGGCTCTCAGTTCAGGGTCGGCGTCAATACGGCGCGGACGACTAGGGCGGTGAAGGCGGCGATGTAACTCCGCCTTGAATGGGCCTTGCAATGGGTCTTCAACATGAGCTTCAGGGGCCGCTTCGAGAGCGTTGGCGAGATCCGAGAGCGCGACATGTACCATGGCTTCGATGGCCTTCACGCTATCGAGAGCTTGAGCCAATCTAAGCCGCTCTTCGTCTTCCAGTGATGGGGCAGAAGGTTCAGACGTTGAATTAGCGGCGCACATTTCTATACTCACTCTCGCAGGTGTGACACGGTGATATTCTCGCGGCCGTAGCACGATCTCCGGATCGGAGCGCTATGTGGGGTTTCCGGCTCGACCGGACTGCGAGGCCCCACCGCCTGCGCCCTAGAACGCCCTCAGATGTTTCATCACATGTTGTACTGATTGAGATACAAGCGGACTGTTCTGTCCGTCCGGCGGATCGTCCTGGCGATCTCATTGACGGGCATCCCCTACCAGTGGAGAAAGGCGAAGATCCAAGCGTTTGCCAGTGGCACACGACGTTGCAACAGATGCGCTACATTCGCCAATGCCCGCACATTGTCAGTGCCAACCAGTTTCTCGACCCTCGACCGCCCTTTCGGATTCTGCGGGATAAACAGTTCGGAGCCACCGAACTGAAGAAGAAATTGGACCGTCAGTTCTGACCCCAAGGCATCAAAATAGGGCTGCACCTGTGCGGTAGGCTTTGGAAGTGGAAGTGTAGGCAATGTCATGGGCCTGCTGGTCCTCAAAATGGTCTGTTGCCCCCCAATTGGCGTCCGGCAAGCTGCGAAAAGGGGGCAGATCCACGCCAGACCACGGTGAGGTCAAGCGCATGCTCGGATTGGGGATATGGGAACCGGCGCACCTCAGTCATTGAGCGCGTCGGGTGACAATCCCAGTTGGGCGCAGATCGCAGCCGCTTCCTGTGAACTGGATGTGGATTGCCCAATGTCGTTGTCGGGATAGCTGGGCAACGGCGTTGAGTTGATCAGGTAGGCGCATGCCCCCGGTATCGAATTGGAAACGTAGGTATCAAATGCCGCCTCGTCTTTATGACAGAGCGCAGTGGCCCATTCTTTCATGCGGGGCAGGATGATGCCGTTCGAGACCGCGTCCGAGACCTTGCCTGCAATCCGGCTTTCCGCTTGGGTCGAAAGCTGTTGGTTTCGGTCCTGCATCAATTCCTGAACGGCCTCGATGGGAACGAAGCGCGCGGGGTCATGAAACTGGGCGGCAGTTTCAGCGCGGGCCTCCCCTTTGAGCGTCGCAATTGCCTCAAAAACCGCTTGGGGTTCAGCTTCGGCTGGCAGGTACAGAGCTTGGGCCAGTTGCTGCATGAAATTTTGACTGTCGGGCATGGCGGTGTCCTGGCTTGCAAGGGCACGAAGTTGAAGATTGGGATTGTGAACCAGCCCAGCACCTTTGAGCTTGGTGATGGCTTTGCTGCCCGGCTCGAAGAAGACGGAGGGGCTGAGGTAGCGATACGCCTTGGTCGCAATCAATTCGCGCGACTGAGCGGTCCATTCCACGCGCCCCCACAGACCCGCTGCGTCCGCTTTCAACTCCTTGATCCATCCAGCGGCGGGAACCGGGCCGACATGCCCATCAGGCTTGCGGTCATTCTGGTGTTTGTAGTCAATCGGCAGATCGACGCCGGACTGTTGGAATGCCTGTATGACCGATTTCGGATCGGACAGGGCGAACCGTCGCCCATCCCGACCAACCATCTGCCCAGACGGGAACAAATGGACCCAATCCGGAGCCTTACCGGATAGCTCACATGTTGCGCTTGCTTCGTTCAGCATCAGGTCACTCGCTGATAAATGGCGTGACGATCAACTTCGCGGTGCCTTTCCACTGGTTTGTTTCACCACCTGAGCCAAGCTCCGAGTTCAGCAGCTTGAGAGCATCGCTCTCAAGGGAAGGTGGCACGACCAATGTGGTCGGCTGGATGCCTAATATCCGGCCACCATCAGCCCGGAAGTTCATCATCGCGGAACGCGCTGCGGCATAATTTTCCGAGGTCAGAGCGCCCTTGCTGCCATAGCCGAGTTGCCACAGGCCAAAACCCGCGTTGACCCGTGCCCGAACGCCGTAGATGTATTCGTCGTTCATGAACACATGGGGGTTTGCCGGATCACTCATCGCAGTGAACTGGTAGTCCTCGCGCTCATGCCAGATCAGCGGCTTCACGGCGCGGGAAGTATCCAGCAGGAACCACGGGGTATCCGCTCCTGCCTGAACATTGCTGACGTGGACTTCGTTTCCCTCGCGATCAAATTGCGGATGATCGGCATCGAAGAAGTTTTGCCCATCATAGCAAAGGCTGGAAAAACCCGAAGCCAGCAGGCCGAAAATCAGTTCTTCGGGGTGGTGCCGGGCAAGGTGGCCCATCTCGGCAAAACTGGGCTTAAATAGGCCAAGCCTGTCATCGCTCATGTCGTCGCGCTGGATCGCTACCGTGCTCTCAAACTTGCGATTCTTGATCGTGAACCCGTGGGCGGTCAGATTGTGAACGTGGCGAGGGCCTATCCATTCGCGGAGCTGTGGAAACTGTCCTAACCATCCATAGGTTTCGTCACGTCCCGTACTCGGGACCGTCATCGCGATTTGATCCTTGTGGGACGGAGCGGCGTCAAAGGCGTCGGAGTAGATGGTCTTGGACCCACGGAAGGCGAGATCAAGGGTTTGGGAGTTGATGAGCATCGGAAACCTTCCAAAAGGGAGTTTCCGGAAATCGTAGGAAAGTGCCGGATGGCAAATAACCCCTAGGATGTGCGGGGCAGTTCGCTTAGATAGTTCAGCGCATATAAGTCATGGCGCACCGTTGCGCGCTGTTATTGTACCGATAATACTCGGTGCCTGACGGGACTCTGTTGCACAAATCCACTGATAGACAGAGTTCCCCTTTCCCTAGACGGACTTATCCCACGGCCTCGGTAGTGG